>BNUX01000105.1 GCA_025997675.1 Spirochaetia bacterium
GACACACTATTTCCCTTCACGCCGCTCTTCCGGTCTATTCCGGGGATGAACCGGCCATACTCAGCGCGGCAGTGGACAGCCGGGGCCGGATACTCCTTGCCATTGCGGCTTCCGCATCGGAGACGGAGATCCTCATCTCCGGGGATCGGGGGGGAAGCTGGAGGCGGACCCGGCTTAACAACGGCGCGGAGGGTTCGGTGGCTCCCCGTATCTATCCGGTGACCGATGGGGGGTATCTGCTCTTTGTCACCCGGGGCACCGGCCAATCCCTTTCAATCTATGTTTCCCGTTCCGATGACGGAGAGCGCTGGGGGGCCTTCACGTCCTTTGTGGACGATGGCGACCTGCAGCTCAGCTTCCTCCCCACCCATGCGAGTATGGGCGGAAAGGAGTACGTGGTCTTCCAGTCCTATGCGGGGGGCGCAGAGGGAACCACCATGTTCCAGCTCTACTTAAAAACCAGTTCCGATGGCGGACGGACCTGGACGGCTTCCCGGCGGATCACCGGCTTCCCCGATCCCTACCGGAATACCGATGCGGGGCCGGAACAGTTTGACAACCAGCGTTCCCACCTATCGGTGGAGAAGGGCCGGCTGTTCCTGGTCTGGGAGCGGCGCTACGCGGTCACCAGCCCGAATGTATACGGCGTGTACCTTGACGCGGGGGGGGAGCTCATCGGAAGGGCTGAACAGATAAACAATGAAAGCGCTTACTGCAATAACCCCATGACCGTACCCTATAAGGGGGATAGTACGGTGGTCTGGTTTGACAACCGCCGGGGCGGAAACCGGGTGTTCCTGGCCCAAAAAGGGGAAGGGGTAAGCTGGGAGAACCACGACCTTTCCGGCAACGCCGCTGCGGTTTCATTTGCCCGCCCGGTGGTATCGGGGGAGGACCTCCTGGTATTCTGGCAGGCCCAAGACAGGGAGGAAGACCACCTCTATTCCCTGGTTCCGGATGCCTCGGTGGCTTCCCCCCAGATTCAGTTGGGTACCGGCGCTCCCTCCAGGCGGAACCGGTCGCCGAAAGCCCGGTTTTCCTGGAACGTTCCCTACGACTCTTCGGGCATTGCGGGCTTTTCCTACCACTGGGGCAGATCCCCCGATGAGGCCCCGCCCCAAAGAATCATCGCCGATGCGGAGATCACCAGCCGGGAAGAGCTTGCGGATGAGGACGGGAGCTGGTTCTTTTCGGTCATAGCCCGGGATTTTGCGGGAAACTGGTCCATCCCCCGGGTGGTCGAGTATATCCGGGATACCACGCCGCCCCCTGCGGCGGCCGTCATCCCGCCGGTTCCGGACAGGGGGGGCTTCCTTCCTTCCAATACTTTCACCCTTACCTGGAATCCCCCCCCTGCTTCGGATGTGGTGGGCTATACCTGGGCTATGGACTGCCTGGTCAGCCGTCAGGACAGCGCGGAGGAGGCCTCCTTTGCCGCGGGCCTTGCAACATACAAGATGCTGGGTGAAAGCGCTTACCCTAGCCCGCCCAATCCCTCGCCCCGGATCATGGGGCGGGGCTATACCGCATCCTTTGACAACCATGATGACGGGCTCTGGCGCTTCACCGTGTTCCCCATTGATGAGGCGGGCAATATCGGTCCCGGTTCCAGCATCATCTTCCCCTTGAATAAGTACATCCCCCATACCTATATCACCACGGTACGCGCCGTCCAGGATGTGCAGCAC
Organism: Spirochaetia bacterium; assembly: GCA_025997675.1. GTDB lineage: Bacteria > Spirochaetota > Spirochaetia > Treponematales > Breznakiellaceae > Termitinema. The sequence continues at coordinate 1,689 of BNUX01000105.1, forward strand.
ACCCTGGGTATCCGTGTGACCGGCCGGGGGTTTAAGGAGGGGGGCGATGTGGTGCGGGTCCTCCTGGACCGGGACGGGAAGGCCCCCTATGACCGGGAGTACTTTTTGAAGAACGGGGAGTACCGGGTACGCTCGGACCGGGAAATCGCCGGCTTCAGTATCGAGGATATCGGGGAGGGCCGCTACCTCTTAGGGGTGGAACACCCCCTGCGGGGCTTCGCCTGGAGCGACCGGATAATTTCGGTGGACAAGGTTGGGACCATCAAGTTCGGGGACTTTACCCCGGATTGGGAAGGGTCCTGGGACGCGCCCCGGAGAAAGCCCTACCATTTTGACATGATGTTTGCCATTATCATCGCATTCATGGTATTCTGCGGAGTGGGCATGGCGGCATCCATCCGGGGCCTTGCGCAGGTGGTGGCGGATAGCGCGGCGATACGGCTTGAAACAATCGCCCTCATGACAGGAGAACTTATGCCTATGGAAAAGAAGCGGCGGCTGAAAAAGGTGAAGCGCCGCGGTGTGGGGCTGCGGCTTAAAATGGCGTCCTTTACCATCGCCCTGGTGTTGCTGGTGGTGACCATGGTCTCCCTTCCCCTGTACCTCATCATGACCCGGACCCAGGAAGAGACCCTGCTCAAGGGCCTCTGGGACCGTTCCTCCGTCCTGATGGAAGGATTCGCCTCCAGTGCCCGTGTGTATCTCCCCTCCCAAAACACCCTGGAACTGGGCTTCCTCCCCGCGCAAACCGCCGCCATCCCCGAAGCCCGGTACGTCACCATCTCCGGCTTCGGCTACGATTCCACCATATTCGTCGACCATGTCTGGGCCACCAACGACCCGGAGATCATGGCCAAGATAGATACCGCCGTCTTTGAGCCCGGCCGCTCCCGGCTGGAGGATGGCATCAGTTTGCGGGTGAGCCTGCTTGCCCAGGAACTGGATGAGGCGGCCCGGGCCGAAGTGGGAGGCTTAACCGCCGACATTACCCGCCTTAACCGGGAATACGAGGCGCTCCCTCCGGAACTGCGTACCGGGGATGCCGGCAGGGTCGTTCAGGACACCACCCGGGGCCTGCAAACCCAGCTTACCGAACGTCTTGGGGCGCTCTCCGCCCGGATCCGCTCCGAACCCGCCTTCCCGGCCCGGCTCAGCGATACCGGGGTCGACGCCTTTGGCTACTCAGAGGACATTACCCGGCTCCTGACGGGGCTCCGGGATAGCGCAAGGGGCCTGGTATCCTCGCTCTTCAGGCAGTTCACCGGCATCTCCCTATGGACACCCTCGGCCCCTGCAGAGAGGCGGGCGGCTTCCGGGGCCGGCACGACCTTTATCCTCTATAAACCGGTGATGTTCCGCCAGGGCGCGGAGGATGTCTACTTCCGGGGCCTTATCCGGCTGGAGGTATCCATCGATTCCATCATCGCCGAGATTGCCGAGGACCAGCGCGCCCTCCTCCGGGTCATCCTGATGGTAGCGTTGACGGCCATCCTCATCGGGGCATTTGGCGCATTGGTCCTTGCCGCGTTTATCATCGGGCCCATAAAGAAGCTGGTGTCCCATGTGGAGCGCATCCGGGACACGGATAACAAGGCCAAGCTGGCCGGGGTGGACATCACCATCAAGAGCCGGGACGAAATCGCCGTACTGGGGAACACCATCAACGACATGACCCGCGGCCTGGTGAAAGCCGCCCTGGCCTCCCAGGACCTCACCATCGGTAAGGAGGTGCAAAAGAAGTTCATCCCCCTGGAAACGGACCGGGATGGGAACAAGCTTAGTTCAGGCTATAAGGATACCAAGAACGTGGAGTTCTTCGGTTACTACGAAGGGGCCAAGGGTGTGTCCGGGGATTACTTCGATTACCTGGACCTGGACGGCCGGTACTACGCCCTGATCAAGTGCGATGTGGCGGGGAAGGGTATTCCCGCGGCGCTTATCATGATCCAGGTGGCCACCATGTTCCTCACCTATTTCAAGGCCTGGAAACCCACCGAAAAGGGTATGCACATCGAAGAACTGGTCTACCAAATCAACGACTTCATCGAGACCCTGGGGTTCAAGGGCCGTTTTGCCGCCTTCACCCTGGCCCTCTTTGATTCCTCCACAGGCCTGGTCCGGTTCTGTAACGCCGGGGACAATATCGTCCACCTCTACGATTCCTCGGAGCGGAAGGTGAAAACGCTTACCTTGCCCCAGACCCCTGCCACTGGGGTGCTGCCCAACTTCATGGTAGATTCCAAGGGCGGCTATGCGGTGCAGACCATGACCCTGGACCACGGAGACCTGCTCCTGCTCTACACCGACGGTATTGAGGAGGCCAAACGCAAGTTCCGGGATTCGAGCTTCCATGAAATCCTCTGCACCGAAGGAAACGCCCCCAAGGACAGCCCCCACGGCAACCATGTGGTAGGCCAGGCGGACGAGGAGATGGGCGCGGACCGGGTGGAGGCCATCATCAACGCGGTGATGAACAAACAGGTCTACACCCTCACCAAGTACCACAACCCCGAGGGTGACATTGCCCTGCAATTCGACTTCACCACCTGCGAGGGCTCGGTGGAGGAAACCATTATGGCTATGGTTTCGGTGGAAAAGATGTTCCGCCTCTACCGGGACCCCCAGGCGGGTGAAGACGCCCGGGTCCTGGTGGAAAAGAAGATGGACAGCTTCCTAAAGGACCATTTCCGCCAGTACCTGGACTACTGCGCCCAAACCCGTGAAAACCCCGACAATGAGGCGTATATGTACTATACCCAGGTGAATGAGGACGAGCAGTACGACGATCTGACTATCTTAGGGATTAACCGGAAGTGAGTGCTAGTCCGGAATCTCGAATACCCCTTCGAGCACGTGTTTTGGCTGATACGGAAACCGCGGGATGTCCTCCGCACCGGTAACACCGGACAGCACCAGCACCGTCTCAATTTCAGTCTCGATGCCCGAAATAATGTCCGTGTCCATGCGGTCGCCGATGATGGCGGTCTCCCCCCGCTTTGCGTTGAGCTTCCGGAGACCATGCCGCATAATAAGGGGATTCGGCTTGCCGATAAAATACGCCTTGGTTTGTGTCGCCAGTTCTATCGGGGCAACCAGGGCGCCGCATGCCGGTACGATGCCTTTCTCCGTGGGACCGGTCAGGTCCGGGTTTGTGCCGATAAGCCGGGCGCCCCCAAGCACCAGTCGCACTGCGGTTTCCAGGCTCTCAAGGCCATACCCCCGGGACTCGCCGACCACAACATAGTCGGGATTGACGTTGTTCATGGTAAAACCCGCATCGTAGAGCGCCTGGATCAGGCCCGGCTCACCGATGGTGTACACCGACCCGCCGGGTTTTTGCGAAGCAAGAAAGCCCGCCGTGGCCAGGGCGCTGGTGTAAAAATGCTCGGGGTCAACGATAATCCCCAGCCGCGCAAGCTTTTGTGAAAGCTCAATGGGAGAACGCTCGCTTGAGTTTGTCAAAAACAGGAACGCCTTGTCATTCGCGTTAAGCCAGTCCACCAATTCAAGGGCGCCCTTCAAAAGCCGGTTGCCGTGGTAAATAACCCCGTCCATGTCGATAATAAAAGCCCGTTTAGAGCGTATAACTTCAATGTCGCTTCGTATGGTTTGTTGCATTGCCGCATAATACCAGGAATACGTCCACTGTACAAGGAAGCGGGGGATAGCGTAGTATGTACCCCAAGGATACCATCATGAACCATCACATCCGGCTGCTTTTTCTTGCCCTTGTCCTTTCCCTGCTTCCAACCCTGTCCTGTTCCCGGGCGGAGCCGAGCATCGCCTTTGGGACCCTCAGGCTGGTCTATTTCCAGGGCGTCAATGGGCCGGAGGAACGGTTTTCCTTTTTTGTCCTCCCCGAGGATGAGGATGGTATTGAGGACCTGGCGGATCTTTACCTGTACCATGACCGGGAGGGGCTTTGCTGGCATTTGACCTCCGAAGACTGGGTGGTTTTCGAGAGCGAGGGGAAAACCTGGATAGGCAGCCGGAACATTGTCATGATTGAGGATGGACCCCTTCCCCGTGGCCAGTTCCGTGCGGTCCTCTTTGACAAGGGGGGGGAGAAGGCCGAGCGGCTCTTTTCTTTTGACGCGCCCCGGAAGGCCCCCCATTCCTTTCCGTTTCTGCGTATTAATGATGGCCGGTACACCATTGAGTCGGCGTATCCCGAGCATTACTTTATCTGCTATGACAATACGGGGGCTTTCCTGGCAAATGTGAAGGTGGAAATGCTTGAGGGGGACCTGGCGAACCTTCCCAAGGAGACCCGGGGGATTGCCCTCTGGGCTGAGGAGAGCGGTTCCTTTACGTCGGCTCTGACCGATGTGGTTTCTATCCGGTAGGGCGGGAAGGGCATGGGATACGAGCTTTCGCACATCAAAAGCTATGTTCTGCGGGCCGGGCGGATGAGCGCTGCCCAGCGGCGTTCCTACGAAACCCTCGCGGAGGGTTTTATTGTCCCCTTTGTTCCGGAGCCGGTGGATCTTCCGCATATCTTTGGCAATGAAAACCCGGTAACCCTGGAGATTGGTTTCGGCATGGGCATAGCCACCGCCATGATAGCAGAGGATAACCCGCAGAAAAACTATCTGGGGGTCGAGGTCCACCGTCCCGGTATTGGCCGGCTGCTTTGGGAAATTGAGAAGCGCAGTGTTTCTAACATCCGCATCATTGAATACGATGCGGTGGAGGTGCTGGAGAAGATGATACGCCCATCGTCCCTTTCGGCCTTCCACATCTTCTTCCCCGATCCCTGGCCAAAGAAGCGGCACCACAAGCGGCGCCTTATCACCCGGCCCTTTACGGATATGCTCGCAGAAAAGCTGTGTCCCGGCGGCTATATCTACATGGTCACCGACTGGGCGGATTACGGGGACTGGGCTTTGGCGGAACTGAGCGCCACGCCGGCTCTGAAGAACCGGTACGCAGGTTTTGCGGAACATCAAAATTGGCGGCCCGAAACCAAGTTTGAGCGGAAGGGGCTTGAAAAACAGCATGAGGTGCGGGAGCTTTATTTTATCAGGGATTTGGTATGAGTGGTAAAAAAGAAAGAATAACGGCGCTTGAGCAGCTTATACAGCGATATCAGAAATCCTATTACGATGGGGAGGCGGAAATTGGGGACGCCGAATTCGATCTCCTCTGGGATGAATTAAAGGCGCTGGAAAGCGCCAACCCAATCCTGAAAAAAGTGGGGGCCGATGGCGCAGCTTTTGATACCGACGGATTCCCCAAGGCCAGGCACCTTATCCCTATGGGGAGCCAGGAGAAGGCGGCCAACCCGGAGGAGTTCCGGGCCTGGGCCGCGAAGAGGGGAGAGGGCCGGCGCTTCATAGTCCAGTATAAACTTGATGGGGCAAGCCTGGAACTGCAATATGAGAAGGGGAAGCTGATCCGGGCCATCACCCGGGGAGACGGGATCATCGGGGACGAGATCACCGCAAACGCCCGGCGTATGGCCGGGGTGGTTTTGGATTTGACGGTTCCTTTTTCAGGAGGGGTCCGGGGGGAAGTGGTGATGACCCGTCAGGTGTGGCAGGAAAAGTACACAGACAAGGCCAACTGCCGGAACGCCGCCAACGGGCTCATGCGCCGTAAGGACGGGGCGGGCTGTGAGGACCTTTCGCTTATCGCCTACGATGCCGCTCTGGAGGGGGACGACAGGTTTTTTAAGGACGAAACGCAGAAGCTGGCATGGCTGGAAAAGCAGGGCTTCAACGTTACGGTTACCAGGGAATTTTCCGACCCCGAAGAAGTGATTGCCTACCGGGCGGAGGTTGCGGCCATGCGGGAAGAGCTTTCCGTGGACATTGACGGCCTCGTAATAAAAGACCCGGACATCGATATGTCCGATCTGCGCCGCGCCCGGCCGGAGAAGCAAATTGCCTTCAAGTTTGAACTGGAAACCGCCTTCAGCATACTCCGCGCGGTGGAGTGGAGCGAATCCGGGGCTACCTACACCCCCATCGGCATTGTGGACCCGGTGCGGATTGCGGGAACCACGGTACAAAGGGCCAACCTCAATAATCCCGACATGATCCGGTCCC
>BNUX01000106.1 GCA_025997675.1 Spirochaetia bacterium
TATCGTGATGTTTGACGACATAACCGAAGAAAACCGCGAACTCCTGCTCAGCGTCTTCCAGAGCCTCCTTAAGGCGTCAAAACTCAAGGATAACGATACGGGAAAGCACATAACCCGGGTGAACATTTATTCCCGCCTTATGGCGGAGTCCCTGTACCGGCGCCCCGGCTATGAGCGGGTGGACGCTGATTTTATCGAGGATATCGGGCTCCTGGCCTCCATGCATGATGTGGGAAAAATCGGCACCCCGGACGACATCCTCAATAAGGAAGGCCCCCTCCTGGATTGGGAATGGCAGGTAATGAAGGAACACACCAAGAACGGCGCTTTTATTATGGCAACCTACCCCAACCCCATGGCGAATGAGATAGCCCTGAGCCACCATGAGAAGTGGAATGGCGCCGGCTACCCGTTTCAACTGGAGGGGGAGATGATTCCCCTCTCCGCCCGGATAGTGGCCATAGCGGATGTCTACGATGCCCTGCGCATGAAACGGGGCTATAAACCCTCCTTTGATCATCAACGGACGCTAACTATCATGAAGGACAGCCAGGGCATCCACTTTGATCCCGGCTTACTGGATATCTTTTTAACCGTATCGGATAAGTTTGACGGGATTTTTGAGAAAAACAAGGATCAATAGAGCGCTCTACTTCTTAAGACCGCTAAAATCAAGTTCGGGGAACACCGGCTTGGATTCGGCGGCGGCTTTATTTTCCGCTTTTATGGCGTCAAATACTTCGCGGCGGAAGACTTTAACGTTTTTTGGCGCGTCTACCCCAAGGCGGACCTGATCCCCGCGGATTTCAATGATGGTGATGGTAACATCGTCGCCGATCATTATTTTTTCGTCGGTTTTTCTGGATAGTATCAGCATGCGGCCAGCCTTGCGGCGGCCAGCTCGCTCATGATGTCGTGTTTGGTCTTCCACCGGGGGTCGGTCAGGATGGCCTGTTTGCCCGTCCGTGTTTCCCGGTTGATGATGAGGGGACCCTGGAGGTTGGCGGTCATGGGGCTGCCATCTGATGGGATGGTTACCACCGAAAAGATGAGCGCCGCCTCCGGGCCTGAAAGGCCGATGTTCCACAGTTCATCATCGTCGATGTCCAGTTCATAATCAGTTCTGAACAGGAAGGGGTTGATGAGGATAAAGGCGAGCTGCTCCACCTCCAGGGACTGGAGCCAATAAAAGGGCTGCCGTTCCGCATCCAGGAGGATGTACTCCTTCAGGGACTCGAAGCCCAAAAGGCCCAGGGGGAAACTGATACGTTGACGCTCGTCCGCTTCAACCAGGCCATACGCTTTTGTTGCAACCTTCACAATATTACTCCTATACTAACGCAGAAAATCTAACAGGGTTGGGGGAAGCACCTTTGCGGCGGTTTGCAGGGCCGCCTTGTGGGCAAAGTCCATCATCCCCAGGTTGGTGGCGGCGGTGGCAAAGTCCAGCCCCGTCTCCCGGGCCAAGGCGGCAGCCACATCGGGTATCTCCTTGTTCAGCCGCTGCCAGGTGGCCTCCGCCCGCTCTTCCCGGCTGCCCACTTCCGCAAGCCGGCTTTCCATATTGGTCAGGGCCAGATCCATGCCGGCAATTCCCTGGCTCCCCACAAACTCCGTGTCACCCCGGTACAGGGCGTCCCGCAGGCGGATAACCATGTCAAAGGCGGAGCCCCCGGTAACCCGTGCGGAAGGATGCCAGTTCGGCGCCCCGGGGTCCACCGTATTACTGATGATCCCAAGGTCCTGCAGTATCCGTGATCCCTGCCGGTCCTCCAGGCGGATCAGGTGGGCGTTGGTACCCTCCAGGGCAAGGCCCTTGGTCACCGGATCGATGTAGGCCTTAACCGGAGCGGCGGATTCGTTTATCTTCGCCACGATTGCGGGAAGGCTGTCACCGGGGCCGGCGCTTATTTCCTGGCCGTCAATAAAGAAGGAGCCTGCTTCGGCAGTCCGGTAGTCGGTGGCGTCAAAGTTGGAGAATATCTGCATCTTCTCCGCCCAGAAGACCTCCCCTCCCCCCATGTCCAGCTTTGCATAGGAACCTTCGGTAATCTCCGTACGCCTGGTGGCTCCGGCGCCCCGGTACTCAACCCGGACCACCATGTTTTCCCCGCCCCCCGGAACCGTGCCTTCCACAATGCGGAAGGGTTCGGTAAAGGACTTATCCCCCGCAAAGAGCTGGTTACCATCAATGCCCTTGGCGTTGGACACGGAAACCAGTTCCTTCATCAGTTCGTTCACTTCCTGGGCCATGTACCGGAGGTCGTCCCGGGTATAGGTGCCGTTGGCCCCCTGTACCGCAAGTTCCCGGATTCTTTGCAGCACATCCGTGGCCTGCTTCATATAGTCGTCGGCTATGCGGTAGTGATCCTGCGCGTAGAGGGTGTTTTTTTCAAAACGCTCCAGCCGGGTAAGGTAGGAATCGTAACGCACCGCGTGGGCAGCCGCCAGGGGATCGTCCCGGAGTTCGTTGATCCTGGACTGGTTTGCAATCTTCGACTGCATATTATTCAGGCCCTGTTCCTGACGCCGCAGATAGAACTGCACGTCGGTATTCGGCATATCAGTTGAAACGCGTCTCATTTATTACACCCCCATTCGGTTAATAATAGTGTCCAGCAGGGTGTTCACCGTGGTGATGAACCGCGCCGCCGCAGCGTATCCGTGCTGGTACTTGATCATAGCGGAAAGTTCCTCGTCCATGTTGACCCCGGAAATTGATTGCCGCATATCCCGGAGTTGTTTCATGATAAGGTTCTGGGTTTCCAGGGCGCGGTCGCTCTGCTCCCCCAAAAGCCCCACCCGGCCTACGGCATCGGCGAAGTAGTCGTCAAAGGTTCCCTGACGGCCCACCATCACCGGGGTATTTCTGATAGAGGCAATAGCCAGGGCGGCATCCCCGTTCCCGGGGTTTGCGGCCCGGCCGTTTGCGCCGAACCCTGCGGCCACCGAGTTGACGTCCCGGAGCAGCGCCGGGTTCAGGTCTATCCAGCCGGAAGGATGGGCGACAGGGGCTACGGCATAGCTCTGCACACCACCGGTGAGGGCGGTCATGGCATCCGCCTGGCCCCAATCGTAGGCCCCTTCCGGTCCCCGGCCGTTCAAAAGCCCGGCGTACCCGGTGAGAAAGTGCCCGGAGTCTTCGATGTGGCGTATCACAAAGTCGGGGTTGTCCCGGTCTGCCGAGGGGACTCCCTTGAGGGAGAGGTAGCCGTCCCGGTTGAGCCGGGCAACTACTTCGGCCCCGGCGTTGTTTATCCGGGCAACCACTTCCGCAACCGTGTCCGTGGGATAGTAGGGAATATTGACATCCCCCTGGGCGCCGGAGAGGGTAATCTGCCCTTCAATGCCCAACTGAGCCCGGCCTTCCAGGACGTTGGTACCGTTGATGCGGAAGATGTAGGTGGAATCAAATGCGCCGTCACCGTCCCTATCGTAGTTGCCGTTCAGGTTCGTGACAAAGGGGTATTCCTGGAAAAAGTCCAGCCCGGTATTGCCGTTGAGGCCATAGGCGTCCCGGTGCACCTCATTGACCAGGTCCACGAAGTTCATGGTCATGTTGTCCAGGTTTTGGATTTCACTTTCCAGGGTATCGTCCCGGAGATCCACCAGGGCCGCAAGGCTGCCCCCGGCGAAATGGGCGTCGTCCCGGGTATCCTGCCAGACCACACGAGAATAGCCTTCGGTTTCAATCCCCGCCGTCAAATCAAACTGACGGCCGATTTTCCCCTGCACCAGGACAAAACCTGCGGTATGGACCATGAACTCGTCCGGGTCACGGCTGTCCACGGTAACGTCGATTATAGAAGAAAGCTTATCCACCAGGAGATCCCGGCGATCCAGCAGGTCGTTGGGGTTATCACCCTGGGCGCGGATTCGCTGGATATCCCGGTTGACGCCGGCAATCTGCCTGGACAGGTCGTTTACCTTTCCCACGGTAAGCCGGATATCCTGGTCCACCATATCCTGGAGGCCCTTGAGCCCCTTATACCGTTCATGGATGGCGTCCACCAGGGTACTCCCCCGTTCTATCACCGCCTGCCGGGGGGCGGTATCCGCGGGGTGGTTGGAAAGTTCCTGCCAGGAATCCCAGAAGGCGTCCATACGGCTCCGCAGGGAATTGTCCCCCACCTCCAGGTAGAGCTGCTCCATCATCCGCACATAGGGGTCACGGGAGTTCCAGTAGCCTTCCCCGGAAGCCTGAGAAATGATGCGCTTGTCCAGCAGTTGGTCCCTGATCCGTTCGATCCGCTCGATCACCGTTCCCTGGCCCAGCTGGCCCGGGGTTTCCTCCCGGTTAAGCCCCGGCAGATAGATGGGCGCAAAGGCGGACATCTCTACCCGCTGACGGGAATAGCCCTCGGTGGAGGCATTGGAAAGGTTATGCCCCGTGGTATTCAGCGCCTGCTGATGGGCAACAACCCCCCGCTTTCCTATTTCAATACCCGAAAAGGTAGATGTCATATTTCCCTCCTAAAGAGTCTGGTTCAGCACCATACTCCGCATATCCGGGGCTACCTGGGTTCCCCGCCGGCTATAAATCTTTCCCTTGCGGTCCGGAAACACCGCTTCCAGGAAGCCGCTTACCACGGCCTGGGTTTCGTCGAGGTAATCCGTCAGGGAATCGTTGGTAAACCGTACCCCCAGGGTCCGCATCTTGATGCGCCGGTAGAGGTCGGACAGTTCCCGCCGTTCCGTTTCAGGCAGCCGGGCGGCGAAGGCATAGAACCCTACCCCTTGATGGTTGAAACCCATTTTCCGGGCAAAACTGGTAAAAATCCGCTCCCGCTCATGATCCAGGGCCTCAAATTCATCCCCAATGGCCGCTAAAGACCCGAGGTGGCCCTCAAAATCGATCCATTGACGGTTACGCACCGCGTTTTTGACCTGATCCTGCAGGACCTGTATCTGTTCCAGCATTTGAAGTTCCTGCTTTAGAATATGCGCACATTCATCATAGTGTTCCGTCATACCATACCTCGCTTTGAATATCGGCGTAATTTGGGGGGCGGTTTAGGGGATTTTTCTATTGACAAACTCCGGTAATTTAGGCAGGATTGGGGAAACATTCGGAGAAAGCTTCATGGTGGATGTAGCTCAGTGGTAGAGTTCCAGATTGTGGATCTGGCCGTCGCGGGTTCAAACCCCGTCATCCACCCGACCATTTGCATTGCCTGCTATTGCCGTATTGAGCCGCTTGAAATCCCGCCGCACCCAACTCAGGGACAGCAGCACCGCTAAGGCATCGGCGATGGGACCGGCGTAAAGTACCCCGTCAATGCCGAACAGCACCGGCATAATGATGAGCAGCGGAATGAGGATAAAGCCCTGCCGTGACAGTGAAAGGATGATTCCCTGTTTCGCTTTCCCGGTGGCCGTGAAGTAATTCACCGTAAGCGGCTGGATACCAAACATAAAAACCATAAACATATAGATACGCATATACCGTTTCGCAAAATCAAAATACTGATCGCTGCCGCCGCCGAAAATACTTACGATTTGAAGCGGAAAGATTTGGAACGACAGGAAGAAGAGTACACTGATAGCAAGGGTAACCGTCGCCGCTTTCTTATAGGTCTCTTTGACGCGGACGTAATTCTTTGCCCCGATGTTAAAACCAAGAATAGGCTGGCAGCCCTGGGCCAATCCAACCGCAAAGGAGAGGAGGATGGTGTTCAGTTTGGCAATAACCGCCGCAACCGCCAAGGGGATGTCAGGTCCATACACCGAAAGTGCGCCGTAGTGTTTAAGGGTGTTATTGAGCACGATGTTTACGGTCATCATCACGATATGGTTCGTGAAGTTTGTAAGACCAAGTTTGAGAATGTTTTTTAAATAGATCCAACGGGGGAAGGTTAGTTTTAAGGGAACACTTTTAAACCGGGGAAGATAGGCCAGGCATAGTACGCACGAAACAATTTGTCCGATAATGGTCGCCACCGCCGCTCCCCGGATGCCCCAGGGGAGCAGGATCATAAAGAGCCAGTCCAGGAACACATTGAGCACCGCTCCAACTGCCACCGCAACCATTGAGTACATGGGGCTGCCGTCCGCCCGGATAAGGTAACTGCTCACGCTGGAAAATAGTAAAAAAGGCAGGCCAAACACGGTAATCCCCAGGTACAGGGATGCGTAGGGCAGCACATTTTCGCTGGCCCCGCAGACCAGGAGGATCGGTGTTTCAAATAGAAATATCAAAAGGAAAACCACCAGCCCCAGAACACCGGCAATGGTAACACCCATCCCCGCAAAAAGGGCCGCTTCGCCTGACTGCTTGGCGCCCAGTTTAATGTTAAAGTTAGTCGCCGTGCCTGCCCCAATGAGCAGGGCGCAGGCGGTACAGAATATGGTAACCGGAAACGCGATATTGGTTGCCGCGTTCCCCAACATTCCCACCACACGGCCAATAAAGATCTGGTCGGTAATGTTGTACGCCGCCGTAACCAACATACTCACGATAGCCGGCACCGCATATTTCCGAATAAGCCCCACGACAGGAGCATATCCCAGCGGATTCGGCCCATTAATTTCCTGAGTCATGGGGCACCTCTTTTATAGTCTTAGGGTACCATTATTTTTATATTTTGTCAAAGATAATCGGTTTGCGAACAGGGCCTATTGACAGAATAAACGGAGTAAACTAGTATGATAAACGCTACTGTAAAGGAAGAGACCCGAGAGATTAGCTCATCTGGATAGAGCGTCAGCCTCCGGAGCTGAAGGTGGCACGTTCGAGTCGTGTATCTCTCAAATAGAAAGGGCTGTCTACCGGTTAGACAGCCCTTTCTATCCCCCTACCCCCTAAAATACTCCACCCGCCACAAAAACAAGCCCGTCGCCGGAACCGTGGGCCCCGCCAAGCTCCGGTCCCCCGACTCAATGATCCGCCGCAGGTCCTCCGGGGAGGTCCCCTGCTCCTCGTAGTGCAGCAAGGTTCCCACCAGGGAGCGGACCATCTTCCACAAAAACGCGTTGGCACAAACTTCAAAAACCAGGGTATCCCCCGTTACCGTAAAGCCGGCGTGGTACAGATAGCGGCTCCGGGATTGGCTTGGGTCACGGGGCCGGGCGAACACCGAACAGTCCAGCTCCCCCCGGAAGAGCCGGGCGTAGGCGGAAAGAAGGTCCAGCCGGGGACGGCGCCAAAGCTGGAGATTGTACCGCAGCTCATGGGGCAATGCCGGACGTCCGCAGATAAGGTGGTATCGGTAGGTGCGGGAACGGGCGTCAAAGCGGGCGTGGAAATCCGGCAGGGTAACACGGGCGTCCAGCACCCGGATGTCCCGGGGAAGCAGGCTGTTCAGGGCGGGGACAAATTTTTCCGCAGGGATACTGTTGATGGAGGTATAAAAATTGGCAGCCTGCCCCGCCGCATGAACCCCCGCATCGGTCCTCCCCGCCCCGGTCAGGGATACGGGGTGTTTGTGGATTTTCTCAAGGGCCGCCTCCAAGGTTCCCTGAACCGTCCGGCCCAGAACGTTACTGTTCCCCCCATGGCGCTGCCACCCGGAAAAATCCGTCCCGTCATAGGCGATGAGTAGTTTGATATTGCGGAAAGTCTCAGGCATCGCTTTGGTTC
>BNUX01000107.1 GCA_025997675.1 Spirochaetia bacterium
CGGGCAACTTTGCCGGACCTCATCCTCTGCACCGGCGGCATGAGCGTCGATCCCGACGACAATACCCCCGGGGCGATCAAACAAAGCGGCGCTGAAATCGTCACCTACGGCGCTCCGGTCCTCCCCGGCGCCATGTTCCTTCTGGGGTATTACGATGACGGCAGTCCCATCATGGGGGTTCCGGGCTGTGTGATGTATACGGCAGCCACGATCTTCGACATGGTCCTGCCCCGTATTGCCGCAGGGCTCCGCATGACCCGGCGGGACTTTACCCGTATGGGCAATGGCGGCTTGTGCCTCGGCTGCCCGGCTTGCCATTATCCCATTTGTCCTTTTGGAAAGTAATCCGGCCCTGGTATGTGAAAAAATTACTTAACAATTTTACTTTATTATGATATAGTAGGTGCTATATGGAACCTATCATTTTAGCATCCGGATCTTTGCGCAGGCAGGACTATTTCCGGCTTCTGGGGCTGCCTTTTAGTATCATGCCCGCCCACATCAACGAGGAGGAGCACCCAAACTTGCCGCCCCGGCAGCTGGCGGAGGAATTGGCGGTCCGGAAGGTTAATGCCGTCGTGGAGCTCCTTATGGGCCGGGTCCCTAACTGGATTTTGGGGGCGGATACCCTGCTTTCGGTGGATGGGGAGGTGTACGGCAAACCCGCAGACCGGGAGGATGCCGAAAAAATGCTGAACACCCTCCAGGGACGGAGCCACGAGGTAATCACCGCCATGGCCCTCTATAGCGGGAAGGTAAAACTTATCGACTGCCGTTCCGTGGTCAGTACGGTAACCTTCGCCCCCCTCTCCCCTGAGGATATCGCCTGGTACCTTGATACCGGGGAATGGCAGGGAGCCGCCGGGGCCTACAAGCTCCAGGGGCGGGCGGGCTGTTTCGTGTCCGGGATAAAGGGGTCCCCCAGCGGCATTGTGGGCTTGCCATTGCACGAATTTTATGTCATGCTCAAAGAGAACGGTTACCCCTACGGGTAACCGTCAACGCAGGTAACGAAGGTTTCCTGCGATCTTCCGCTGTCCCGTATGGGATAGTGAGATATAGGGAAGGCGTTCTTAGGGAACGCGTGGAGGAAATTGTGGCGGTAGTCACCATGAAGAATTTGCTTGAATCCGGGGTCCATTTCGGCCACCAGGTCAAGCGCTGGGATCCGCGGATGAAGAAGTACATCTTCGCGGAACGGAACGGGATCCATATCATCGATCTCCAGAAAACCATCCAGGCCATCAAGGATGCCTACGATGTGGTGCGGAAAAACGTAGCGGCGGGGAAAACCGTGATGTTTGTGGGTACCAAAAAGCAAGCCCAGCAGGCTATCCAGAAAGAGGCCGAACGCTGCGGGATGTTCTATGTGCATAACCGCTGGCTGGGGGGTATGCTCACCAACTTTTCTACTATTAAGAAGTCCCTGCTTCGGCTCAAAAAGCTCGAAAAGATGGAAGTGGACGGGACCTT
This sequence comes from Spirochaetia bacterium, assembly GCA_025997675.1. Classification (GTDB taxonomy): domain Bacteria; phylum Spirochaetota; class Spirochaetia; order Treponematales; family Breznakiellaceae; genus Termitinema. The sequence goes on from BNUX01000107.1 coordinate 1,474, forward strand.
CGAAAATCTTACCAAGAAAGAAATTGCCTCCCTGGGGAAGGAACGGGCCAAGCTCGAAAAGAACCTGGGGGGTATCAAGGAAATGAAGGACCCCCCGGGGATCCTCTTCATCATCGACACCCGGAAGGAGGCCATCGCCGTGGCGGAAGCCCAAAGAATGAGGATTCCCATCGTGGCGGTGGTGGACACCAACTGTAACCCCGACGGCATCGACTACCCTATTCCGGGGAACGACGATGCCATCCGGGCCATCACCCTCTTTACCCAGATTGTGGCGAATGCGGTGGTGGAGGCGGACAACGAGGCGGGGCTCAAGATTATCGAAACCCTGGGGGACGAGGATGAAGATCTGGAGGATGTCCTGACCGATGCCTCCATCAGGGAAGAGGACCGGGAAGTGGATATTGAGGCCTATACCGGGGAAGCCCCCGCCGCGCCGGTTGCTGTGGTGGAGGCCCCTGCCGTTACGGAGGAAGACGAGCTTCCTGTGGATGTGGACAAGGTCTTTGGGGAAAAATAGGAGTATACAATGGAAATCAGTGCATCGGAAGTGAAAAGGCTCCGGGATAAAACCGGGGCGGGGATGATGGAATGTAAGAACGCCCTGACCGGCGCCAATGGTGATTTTGACGCAGCGGAAAAAGTGTTGAAGGAAAAGGGGCTTGCGGCGGTGGAAAAACGCTCGGATAGGGCGACCAACGAAGGCAAGATATTCATTAAGATTGCGAACAATGCTGCGGCGGTGGTGGAGCTGGCATCGGAAACCGACTTTGTGGCCCGGAACCCCGAGTTCATTGAGTTGGGGGGGGTCATTGCGGGAAAGGTCCTGGAAAAGGGCTATACGGAACCGAACGACGAGCTCTCCGGTATGGTTACGGACCTGGCCACCAAGATCCGGGAGAACATGAGCCTTAAGCGGATCAAGGTTCTTAAAGCCGGGGCCAACGAATACCTTACGTCGTATATCCACGGGGACGGCAACATCGGCGTGGTGGTAAAGCTGGGGGCCGATAAGCCTGAGGTTTTTCAGAACGGGGAAGCAAAAACCCTTGCCTTCGACCTGGCCCTCCATATTGCCGCCTTTAACCCCCTGGCCCTGGACAAGTCCAAGGTGGAAAGCGCCTTCCTCAAAGAGCAGGAGGAAATCTTCCGCAAACAGCTTGAGCAGGACGAAAAGCTCCAGGGGAAACCCGCCAATGTGCTGGAAAACATCCTCAAGGGAAAGGTGAACAAGTACCTGGCGGATATATGCTTCCTGGACCAGGGCTTTGTAAAGGACGATAAACTGACCGTGGCACAGGCCCTGGCGGAAAAAGGCAAGCAGCTTGGGGCGGCGATCACTATTAACGACTACCTGTACTTTAAAGTAGGCCAATAGTATGCACAGCGTCATATCCTCATCCGAAGAACGGATGAAAAAAACGGTTGCCAGCCTCAAGGACGGTTTTGGGTCCCTCAGAACGGGCAGGGCCTCTGCGGCCCTGTTCGACAAGATCCGGGTGGATGCCTACGGGGAGAAATCTCCCCTGAACCAGGTGGCCAATATCTCCATCCCCGAGGCGCGGCTCATCGTGATCCAGCCCTGGGATAAGGCCCTGATCGCCGAAATCGAGAAGGCTATCCGCACTTCGGAGCTGTCCCTGAACCCCTCCAACGACGGCAAGGTGATCCGCATTGCCATCCCTCCCCTGACCGAGGAACGGCGGAAGGAACTGGCCAAGCTGGCCAAATCCCAGGCGGAACAGAGCCGGGTGGCGGTGCGGAATATACGCCGGGATGGGAACGAGGAACTCAAAAAGCTGCTCAAGGACGGAGACATCACCGAAGATGAGGAAAGCAAGCACACCGAGGAATTACAAAAGGTAACCGACAGCTACATCACGAAGGTCAACCAGGTTCTCGACGAAAAAGAAAAAGAGATAATGGAAGTGTAATGCCCCCGCAACATATCGGTATTATTATGGACGGGAATGGCCGCTGGGCGCGGAAACGGAATCAGGTCCGTACCCAGGGGCACCTTGAGGGGCTTAAAGCCGCCAAGCGGCTTGTTAAGGCTGCATCCGATATGGGGGTCTCCTACCTTACCCTCTATGCCTTTTCCACGGAAAACTGGAAACGGACGCAAGAGGAAGTGGGGTTTATCATGGGCCTGGTAAAGCGGTACCTGATCGAGGAGATGGATTTTTACCGGCAGAACGGTATCCGTATCCGCCACACCGGGGACTTTGCCGGATTGCCGGTGGACATTGGCCGGGAGATACGGCGGGCAATGGAGGACACCAGGGATTTCCGGGGTCTCCAGGTGATCCTCGCCCTGAACTACGGCGGCAGGGATGAGATACGCCGGGCGGTGGAGCGGCTGGTCCGGGCAGGGGTCTCGGTCACCGAGGACGCTATCGGGCAGCACCTGGACAACCCCGATATACCGGACCCGGACCTTATCATCCGTACCGCCGGGGAATTGCGGACCAGCAACTTCCTCCTCTGGGAAGCGGCCTACTCGGAATATTATATATCTGATATACTGTGGCCCGACTGGACCGAAGCGGACCTGACGGCGGCGGTGGCGGACTTTCAGAAGCGGGAACGGCGCTACGGCGGGGTACCGGGGGGGAATGAACCATGAGTAAACTTGTTCAGCGGCTTCTCGTATTCACCATTGGGCTCCCCTTTACGGTTTGCCTGGTGTTGTTTCTGCCGCAGAAAAACCACATCGCCGTCAATATTGTCGTTGTCCTGCTCAGCGCACTGGGGGCAATAGAATTTGCGGGTATGCTCAGGAAAAAAGAACATCCCCAACAGGGTACCCTACCCTACCGGGAAGCGGCTGTTCTGGGCAGCCTGGTTCCCATAGCCGTGACCCTGATAGTCAGTTTTGGCTTTGGCGGCCAGTACATCTCCATAGCCCTCATCCTGGGAGCCGGCTGGATCCTGGTTTCTCAGGTTTTTACGGCGGCGGATAAATTTGAAGCGGTCATTAGCCGGACTTCCTCAGGGTTAGCGGTGATGCTCTATCCGGGGCTCTTTATGGCCTGGGTTATCCGCATGAACCTCCTCCCCCACTCCGGTGTGGTGATCCTCATGTTCCTCCTCATCGTTATTGCCAACGATTCCGCCGCCTGGGCGGTGGGGATGCTCTTCGGCAAGGGGAACCGGGGTATCATCCCCGCAAGCCCCAACAAAAGCGCCTCCGGGTTTATCGGGGGCTTTATTGCCGCAACCCTGATTGGCATTGGTGCGGTCCTTTTTGCCCCGGAAACCTTCCCCTCATCCCGGCTTCCCCCGCTCCTTTCGGGAATTATCCTGGGCTTTATCTCCGGCTTGGCGGGGACCCTGGGGGATCTGGGGGAATCGGTGATGAAACGGAGCGCCAATATCAAAGATTCGGGGACCGTTATTCCCGGCCGGGGGGGCATTCTGGACACCATCGATTCCATAGCCCTGGCGGCGCCGGTGTATTACGGCTTATATGTGCTGCTTTTTAAATAAACGGTATTTTTGATAAAAGGGAGGATAAAGATGTTATTTGAAAAAGAACGGGAACAGGTTAGACAGGCCGGGATGAAGTTGGATCGGTATGGGCTTATCGCGCTTTCAGGGGGGGAATGTAAGCATGCGGATGCCCTCCGGGGAGATTTTAGTAACCCCCTCGGGAATGATCTACGAAGACATGGTGGCCGCGGATGTTCTGGTTATGACCATTGATGGCAGGATTATTGAGGGTGAGCGGGCCGCATCGGTAGATACCGAGGCTCTTTTGTACATCTTTAAAAAGATGCCCCCTATCAATGCAGTTATCCATACCCATCAGCCCTTTGCCACGGCGGTGGGCCTGGTTACCGATGAGCTGCCCTGTATTGTTACCACCCTGCCCAACGCCACCAAGGGACCGGTTAAGGTATGCCCCTTTTCGTCCGCCGCCAGCGTTGAAATGGGAATACAAACGGTGGAGAATGCCGGTGATTCCCTGGCGGTAATTTTAAAATGCCACGGGGTTATGGCCCTGGGAAGCACCTTGAAGGAAGCGCTGTACTCCTGTATTTATCTTGAGGAGGCGGCCAAGACCTACGTGTATGCCCACAGCATGAGTGACAAGGTTGCCTGCCTGAGCCCGGAACAGGTCGACCAGGCGGTGGGTATCTTTAAGTACTATGGACAGGGTAAGGCGGCCATACCGCAGGATCTGACAAAGAAGGTTTAAGTAAGCGGGGAATCATTAATCTTTTTCTAAAAACGCGGCGGCCTGACCTCTCTAGAATATATTTTCTATAATAATTTTATAAATTCGTCCAATTCAATTCCAGTCTGAATCAAAATACTTTTTAATGTTCCACGGGCAACAGTATCATGAATTGGATATTTATCACCCATTATATTGCCATTTCCAATGTCGTTATATAAACTTGATCATTTTTGGGTAAAATTACTTCTTCCTCATTTTCGTCTTCATAATACAATGCAATTGCCTCTTTTAAATTTTCAATAGCTTTATCTATTGTTTTTCCTTGGGATGCAATATTATTTTCAAGACAACTTGCAACAAACCATTCTTTTTCCTGTTTGATTATGATTGTACCTTTAAAATTCATTTTAACCTCCATAAATAGCCCCTATTAAAGGTTATTCTATATTAATGATAGTTGTCAATCCTTCGTATTGCCTCAAAAACTTGCGGCAAAAATGACATTTATCATTGACAAATGTCACGTAGTAAGGGTAATCCCAAAATTGTACCTCCCCGGACAGTGGGGCATGAGTTTGTCGGTCATAGCGGCCATTATCGTACTTAGATCGAACAGATCAAGTATTCCGCTCTTTCCCATATAATTCCTCCTTCAATCTTCAATTTCAATGTTTAGATCAGGCTATGCCTGTTTGTGCAGTTCCGCCCGGAAAGCTCCGGCTATCGGGGGAAGAACCCGGGCTATTGAGGGAAGAACCCGGGCTATCAAGAGGAAAACCCCCACTATCGAAGTAAGAAACCAAAGTCGCAGGGGAAGAAACCGGGCCTTTTTGCAATGTCCCGAGCTTTCCCGGTACGAGCCCGGGCTATTGAGCAACAGTTCGGGCTTTCCGGTTGGGAGCCCGGGCTTTCCGGCCCCGGTTCGGGCTATTCGGGTGGGAGCCCGGGTTATCCGGGTGGGAGCTCGGGTTCTTATACCGCCGGCTTGGGCTCTCTGAAAAAAGCCCGGGCTATTTTGGCTTAATTTCGAATTTTCCGGTGTGAAAATACCGGTTTTAGCGTGTTCGCCTATATAGAGCGAATCACGCAAAATGGAAAAGGAGCGTAAAAGGGCTGCAACGAACGTCAATCTGCCGGTCAGAGGCAGCGTCAGGGGGGTTAAGATGAGGGGGCACTTTTAGTAAGATTGGATAACTTGCTCACACTTAATAAGATAGTCTATCCGCCGGTAAAAAGCAAGGGTTTAGGAGCGAATTTGTGATTTATTTTTGGGGGTGCATAAAGGCGGGTTTGGGAGTATACTGTAACCAAGAGGTACCGGATGACCACAACGTCAAAAGAGCGGAAAGACCCCCTGACCTTTGAG
>BNUX01000108.1 GCA_025997675.1 Spirochaetia bacterium
CCCCCCCCGTAAGGAGGCCCTCAATGGCCTCTACCATCCCCTCATAGGGGCGTGTCTTGTCCAGGCAGTGGGCGGCATTATGGTCCGTATAGGCCTTTCTCAGGGCCTTTTGTTCCTCCGGGGGCAGGGCATCGTATCCGGGCATGGCCCTGCCCAGGGTAACGCCGATACCCCCGCCCATGTAGGTGCGGTATTCGTCATAGGTATGGGTGGGAAACCCCCGCCGGGTTAACAGAGCGTTTACGCTGTCGCCGATATCATAAATACTATTTACCAAGGTGCCGTCCAAATCAAAAACGTAGGCTTTTTTCATGCTGCCGGCCGCTTAAATTTCGACTTTAGGGTTCAGCTTGGTAAAATTCGATTCCACCAGGGCTTTCAAGTCCGCCAGAGCGGCGTCTTCGTCGTCGCCATCGGCGGTGATGGTGATTTCATCGTTTTCGCAGACATTTAACAAAATAACCTTGATAATCGTCTTTGCGTTGGCGGTTTTCTCACCCTTTTTCACCTGAATGTTCGACGCATAGAGCTTAGCGGTTCTGACAAACACATCCGCCGGCCGGGAATGAAGCCCGGTATCGTTGGTAATGACAATCTTTAGTTCCTTCATCTATCTTCCTCCCTCGTTCACCTGGGCCCGGTACTTTTCCACTTCCCAATTGTTGATAAAATCTATCTTGTCCCTGGTCATGAAGCGGACGCCGCCAAAAATTTCCGCATAGACCGCGATTTTGGCCGAATCGGTAAAGAGCGCCAGCGCCAGGGCGGCGTTTCGTTCGGATGTACCGATGCCGAAGATTCCCCGATCCTGAACGGCGACGATCTTAGGGGGGATTCCTATCGCATCCAGATGCTGTTTCCAGGCATTCCGAATCTGATCCGCCAGGGGCTGGGTATCCTTAATCTCGATAAAGAGGGGATCGCTCCCGGAGTAGATCATATGATCCGGGCTAAAGGCCGAAGAAACCGGGTAAAAGTCAGCGAGGCTCCGGGTAAACCGGATGAACTCCCCATTCCGCTCAAAGATAACCCGTGCATTTTGCCCGGCACAGGCGGTTAACCGGCGTGCAATCTCCTCTGAATCCTTGTAGACCCCGGTTTTGCCGGAAAAATCCGGTCTTCGCGTTATTTTCTTCTCCAAGACGGCAATAATTTTCTCATAAAGTGCCTTTATGCCCTCAATAGAATCGGACCCAACAAAGATTCCGTGGTTTTGTAAAAAAATCACCTCTGCGGTCTTCCCGGTACGGGCAAGATGTTGGTCAAACACCGCCTTTGCCGCCATAGAAAGGCTGTAACCGGGATTAATACTCGGTGTCCAAAGGTACTCGTCCCCAAAAAGTTCCTTTGCGGCGGCCTCGCCCTTTTGTGAACAGGCAAAACCGTTCACCAGTGAAGGGTGGGTATGGACCACATAGGCAAAGGGAAGGATATTGTGGAGCAGGGTCTCCACACTGGGCCGCCTGCTTCCTTCGGTGTCCGCCCGGGCCGCCATCATATCAAGGACAAGCTCGGCTTCCCGGGTATCCTCATCCGCCGGATACTGTTTATTCCAGATACGGTTTAATTTCTTCCTATCCATAGTGACAAAACCCTCGGGGCCTATTTCCCCAAGGTTTGTCCCGGAACCCTTCACCAACAGGGTTGACTCGTCTTTGAAAGAGGTATTCCCCCCTCCGGCAATCACATAATCCGGATTAGAGCCGTAATACCGGGATATGTCCACCAATTTTTCCAAACTCATAGTACCCAGTAGTATCCCATTTCCCAAAAAATGTCCAGAGGAAACAATTGACAGATTGACAAATGTCAGGGATAATATAGGTTAGCACAAGGAGGATACTGGATGAAGAGTATTTTGCTGGCCTGCGGTACCGGGATTGTTACCTCAACGGCGGTTAATGTTAAGCTTACCAAGATTTTGAACGAACGGGGCTGGGAGGGTAAGTTTAAGATCACCCAGTGCAAGATCGGTGAGGTTGTGGGTAAATCATCCCTTTTTGATTTTTGCGTTGCCACCACTATGGTTCCCAAGGAAGCCCAGTGTCCGGTAATAAACGGCGTTCCCTTTTTGACCGGCGTCAATCTTGAACCGGTTATTCAACAGATTGTAAAGGAACTGGAAAAGTAAACGTGGGTTCAATAGCCTTTCCGTAGGGGAAAGGCTTATTTTTTGGAGGAGGTATCCATACATGGATGCTATATGGGGTGCTATTTTAGTTTTCTTTGGATTTGTTTCCAGCCTGGGCGCTTCGGTGGTAATGCCTATTATTATTTTCATAATGGGCGTTTGCTTGAAAGCGGGGGTTGGCAAGTCCCTCCGGGCCGGCTTGACCGTCGGTGTAGGCTTTATCGGCCTTAACCTCGTCATCGGCATGATGGGGAGTAACCTGGGGCCGGCGGTTGTGGAAATGTCGGAACGGTTCGGGCTTTCCCTGTCGATAATTGACGTCGGCTGGCCTGCTGCGGCGGCGATTGCCTTTGCCTCACGGGTGGGCGCAATCATTATTCCGGTGTGTTTGGCGGTGAACATTCTTATGCTGCTCACCAATACAACCCAAACCATTGATATTGATATCTGGGATTACTGGCATTTCGCCTTTACCGGCGCACTGGTTGCCATTCTTACCGGAAGCCAGGCCATTGGTATCCTTGCGGCGGTTCTTAACGAGATGATCGTCCTGGTTCTCGGGGACTATACGGCCCCGGGCCTGGAAAAGTACAACGACCTCCCGGGTATATCATTACCCCACGGGTTTACCACCGCCTTTGTTCCCGGCGCTATTGTACTCAACAAGGTCATTGATCTTATCCCCGGCCTGAACAAGGTGGAAATCGACATGACCACCCTCCAAAAGCGGTTCGGGGTATTCGGCGAGCCTATGCTGGTTGGTACGGTACTGGGGGTTATCATCGGTATTGTTGCGGGAAAAGATGTGACCGGTGTTCTTGCTCTGGGTATTACCCTGGGGGCCGTGCTGGTTCTTATCCCCAAAATGGCGGCCATGCTAATGGAAGGGCTCATCCCTATTTCCGACGCCGCCTCTGAGTTTATTTCCAAGAATTTCCAGAACCGCGGTAAGATCTACATCGGCCTGGATTCCGCCGTTGGTATCGGTCATCCGACCACCCTGGCGGTCTCCCTGGTGCTGGTCCCCCTGACGGTATTCCTGGCGGTAATCCTCCCGGGAAACAGGGTGCTTCCCTTTGCGGACCTGGCGGTTATCCCCTGGATGTTCGTACTGATCATTCCTATTGTAAAAAACAACGGGTTCCGGGCGCTTATTATCGGCTTCATAACCCTGGCTATCGGTCTTTGGATCGCCACCGATTTGGCGCCCATGATCACCCAGGCGGCGGTCAACGCCAGTTTCGATATTCCCCCGGGCGCAACGGAGATTTCCAGTATTTGTGACGGCGCCAATCCCTTAACCTGGGCTATTGTACGTCTTCATGGTATTGGTATTATCGGTATCATTATTGTGGCCATTATTGCGGTTGGCCTCGCGGTGGTGAACCGGTTCCGGATTATCAAGGAAGCCAAGGCGCTTCGCGCTGCAAGCTAATACACGGGCATCCATCCCTCCGTTGGGATGGATGCTATTTTTACCGCCTGGGGATGCGCACTTTTAATGAAGAAAGAATATATCTACAATCCTGCTGTTTATTTTAGGAAAATCACCCTTACTGCGTTCCTCTGCATCCCTATTTTTATTGCCGCCATTGCCCTGATGTTCTTTGACAGCCATTGGCAGATATTTTTACTTATCGCCGTTGTAGCGGCCTATACGGTGTGGAATACCTTTGTTTCAAGCTCAAACCCCGGCAAGGTAACCCTGGAAGAGGACGGCATTTCCTTTGAGTCCTACGGGCGCAGTACCAAATACCCCTTTGCCGAAATCAAATCCTTCCGTGCAAAGGACTTTCGGGGGTCGGGAAAAATATTTTTACGGATAAATGACGCCACCTTTTTCAAAGGCCGGTATTGGATACATACCCTGCAATGCAATGATTCGGAGGAACTGTATCTCTATCTATTAAAACTGGAATACCAAACCCATCCCGATTCCATAAAAGCACGGGCCTGGGACTCCACCCGGCCGGGGGTGGATAAAAAGCCGGTCCTGCCCTGGAGGGCCTCGGGCCCTTCTATGCCTTCCGATAGCCCCACTCCCCCAAAAATCAGGGGTTGAGATTCCAGGGCGGCAATGGGACGGTTATCAAATTCTGGCTGGAAAATAAGTAAAGGCCCGGTGTCCTCCCTGCTCCACAATTCGGCGCCTTTGCGTTTCCTCTTTTATGCGTTGAGAAGTTCCTTGTCGTTTTCAACTATCTTTTGCATTTTGCGGACGATGGCGCTGAGGGCGGTGTAGTGGATGTCCGGGACACACAGGCGGCAAGGCAAAAAGACGTGACAAGTAATACTACTGCAAATTTTTTCATAAACTGCTTCTCCTTAATTTCCTGCATCCTCTTTGGCATATTGTATCAGGAAATCTTCCGGTGATAGTGCTGGTATGGGAGAATTGACAAAATCACCGGCGTTTCTGGTAATAATATAGTCTGCGGTTTCCCGTTGCGAAGTGGCAGCAATCACAGCATCTTCAAAGTCCGTAACCGGAGAAGCAGTGGCGGTATAAATGTCCTGGATTGTTGTATCTACAAGGGTGAGTGTTTCCAATAGGTCAAGAACCGCGCTTAAAGCCAGCTTGGAATCTTTCCGGCTTTTTCGTACAATATAGTACACATCGGTAATCGAACTTGCGCCAATGATACCGTCAATCTGCCCATTAATGACCATTAAAAATACATCCCCTGAATATCGCAAATAGGGCTGCCGTTGTTCGAGGATGTCAATTATTATGTTCGTATCAAAATATATCTTCATTGCTTGGACAACCGTTCTTCCCGCGCTTCTTCGAGGGAGACCGGGTTATCTGCGGTAAGCCCTACAAGCCGGTTGAAAGCGGCGAGTTTCCCCCCCCCTTCCGCTTTAGGTACGGTCTCGTTCGGCGCAGCATTTAAAAAGGTGATTATTACTTCGCATTTTTCTTTTACCGGTATCGTTTGATTTACGGTAACGGTATTTCCATCATAAAAACCCTTAACTGCTACCATATAGCCCCTCCTGCTTCTATTTAATGGTATCATACAAGGGTTCCACAATCAAGCCCGCTTCTTCACCTAATTTCCGCCACCGGGAAGTCATGGTAGCCCTGATAGTATGATTTCGGATGCTGCCGGTTCTGGGTAATGCGGATGACTTCGTTTGAAACAAGACCGCTCAACTGTAACATGCCCAGGCTCCCGGCAGATTTCGCGGCGCCCGCTCCCTGGAGTTCCCGGATGATACGGTAGGAAAAAACCCCGTGGTTCAACGCGACAATTTCTTCGGAGATTTCGTTGCCCTGGCTTGCGGAGAATACGAAGGCGTTACTGTTCATAAGGGAACGGAGCAGACGGTTGCCATCCACCCCGCCGGACCGGCAGGCATCGATGAAGACCAGCCGGTTACCGCTTTCGTCCAGCACGGAAACAATATCATCGGTGCTGAGAGAACGCTCAGGATCAGGTAAACCATCGGCGTTAAAAGCCGCGTCACGGGGCAGGAAGAAAAAGCGCCCCGCACGATCACTGACGCCGTGCCCGGCCAGGAAGAACAGAATCACGTCCCGGGGGCCGGCCCCAGCGAGGAACTGCAAATTATCCCGGATGTTCTTTGCGGTAGGCGTTACGGCGGAACCATCGGCAATCAGGAGGCTGTTTACCCTGCCGTAGCGTTTGCCCTCCTGGCTTTTGAAGGAGTTGATGATTTCCCGGGCATCGTTGACGCAGAAGTTCAGATTCCCCAATCCCCGGAGGCGGGGACCGGCGTTGTCGTATTGGTTTACCCCAACGGCGAGTATCCGGAGATTGGGGAGGGCAACTTGCTGTCCGGCCTGGGTTTGCCAAGTCAGCTCCACCGTTTTCCTGCTTTCCGCATAGCCGTTAAAGGCCACCACTTCTATGATGTTAAGGCCGGGGTCAAGATTCACCGGCAGTTGAAAGCTGACATTCTGTTGATTCCCCCCAACGCTCAGGCTTGCCTTTTCCACCGTGAGCCCGCCGGTTCCGGTAATGGCCCCCATTTCATCCCGGCCCAGGAGCCTGCCGTTTACCAGGAGTTTGATGTTTTTGACGGGCTGGTTTTGGTCGGCTATGGTGACGGAAAGATTTGCCGTCGTGGTAGTAACGCTGCTACCCTGCGCAGGGGATTGGATGGTGACCATTGGGGGCCGGAACGAGGCGGCTTGCTGTATGCTTGCGGTGACCCGGTGTTCCGGATCCGGCAGGCCGGCCAGCCGGGCCTGTACAACTTCCGGCCAATAGAACACAGAACGGTAGGCATCTATGCCGGTAACTTCATTACCGATACGGACATAGAGATACTGGTCCCCCCGAGGTGAGGCGTTGAAGTAGCCGTCCGGGGTGATACATATCCATCCCTTCCCCTGGTCCGCTCCCACCGTTTTCAGGAACAGCGACGCAAGCCCCAGTTCCGTCAGATACTCCTGCCCCTTCCCGTTCATTATCCCTGTTAGCCACCCCAGTGGATCGCTATCTGGCTCATGATTAATATTATCGCGATCACTCGGCTCATCTCGGGCTCCTTCTCAATCTTTACCGTTTCCCTTACCGTAGGCCGCCGCCGGTTCTTCCCCGCTTGTCTTCCATCAAGGATTCATATTTCTTAATGGCGTTCTCCTCCGATTCATCTAGCCCACTTCCGATCCGACTCATGGTTCATCGCCTGAAACTTCCGATCCGACTCCTGAAACATCTCCCACACCTTCTCAAAGGTCAGGGGGTCTTTCCGCTCTTTTGACGTTGTGGTCATCCGGTACCTCTT
>BNUX01000109.1 GCA_025997675.1 Spirochaetia bacterium
CCTGGTCTCCTTCGGCGCGGCTTACTGGATAATGGGTATGAGGAATTTCTATGCGTTTGTCCTGCAAAAAAGAAATCTTCTTCCAGGAACTTCACCACACTTTTTTCAGAATAACGTTCCATAACATACGCAAATGCTTTTTCTGCATATAAAGCAAGTTTCTTTTCATCATTATAAATATTTATAATGTGTTTGGCAAAAGCCTCTGCATCATTCTCTATCATCAGGCAATCTTCAACTTCAGGCAATCCCTCAGCTCCGATTGATGTCGTGATAACAGGGACTCCATGATACATTGCTTCCAGTAATTTTCCCTTAATCCCGGCTCCATAACGTAAGGGAACAATAGCCAATCTGCATTCATTATAAAGATTTTTTAATTCCATATCACTAATGTTTTGCCGGACAATAATATCTTCTGATGCAAGATTTAGCACATCTTCCGGCGGATAACTCCCAGCGATATAGAGTTTCATCGTAAAGCCATGTGTGCGAATAATAGGCAGAACTTCGTTAACAAACCATAATATACCATCGACATTCGGACTGTGAGCAAAGCCGCCAACAAATAAAAGTCCTTCTCTTCCAAACTGAGACACCCAATATTCTGTTTCCGGATAAATAAAACCTGGCAGCTGCTTACAATAAATATTAGTATCTGTCTGCTTAATTTCATCCATCTCTATTGATGATGGATAATATACAACATCCGCTTTTCGCATGATCTCATATTCCTGCGTTTTCATCAATTCAATCTGAGATCCCAGGTTCTTATCCCCTGAAAGTTCATATTCACGGTTCATACGTAAATAATGCAAATCATGTCCATAATAAATTATCTTTGCTTTTGGAGCAAAGTATCTAAAAATATTTATATATTTAACAGAAATATGCGGCCTGTTAAGCCATACATAATCAATATTGGGGCCGTTCTCATTTACCCAATTTTGCCAATGTGCAACATAGTAATGTCCGCATAGAACTTCAATCTTCAATTGTTGAAGCATTGTAGTATACGGTTCACTTTTTAAAAAATTATCACCGAGAAACTTCACATTATATCCTTGTTCTGAAAACAACTTCAAATAGTGATAAACGGTTCGGGAACCCGCATCACGGTCAAATTGCGGCACATAATGATCTATCATAAGCAGCGTTTTTCTGAACCGGCTACGATCCCTGGCATAGAATACATTTTCTCCACCGGGAAAATGTTCTTTCTCAAGAATATCACGCCATTTTTCATAAAACTTCTTCTGGTTTACTACCTGATACGCTTTCTGACCGCTATTCAGATACCTGCCGTTTGAAACCCCTTCAAAATGTATTACCATTGAAGACGGCTGGTATAATACCGTATACCCAAGCTTCCTCGCGGTAAAGGCAAGGTCAGCGTCTTCGCAATATGCAGGCGCATACATTTCGTCAAATCCGCCGACGGCATCCCACAATTTTTTTCGTACCAACATGGAAGCCCCGGATACATAATCTGCTTCTTTAACATAGTTAAATTCAGGCAGTTCCGGATTTGAACCATTGCCAAAATTACCGGCGGAACCATCGTTCCAGAAAATACCTCCTGCTTCCTGAAGCCTGCCATCTTCATATACCAGTTTTGATCCAACAATCCCAACCTTTTCATCTTTTTCCATTAACTCAACCATTGGCATAAGCCAATTTTCCTGGACCTGGGTATCGTTGTTGAGAAAGAGAATATATTGCCCATTTGCATATTCAGATGCATTATTACAATTCTTTAAAAAACGAAGATTTTTTTTATTGTTGATAATGGTACTATTTTTAACAAGCTTTTCAATCCGGGTGGTACGATCGGTTGAACAATCATTTGCAATGATTATTTCATAACTAATGTTCCCTGTATTATTAAGAATTGATTTTAAACAGTTATAGGTATATTTAAATTGATTATACACCGGAATAATAATAGAAACTGTGGGATTTTCCTGTTTTATAAAAACCAACGGATGATAATTACTCAAAGACAATTTTGAGAAAAAACGCAATGAACGGCGAATGAATTTATAGCCTGTTTTTAAAACCAGCCTTCTTTTGCTTCCTAAAGGAAGCAGTTTACCGCTTACAACCATGCTCCTCTCCCAAACCGCTGTATCATTGCTGACTTTTCCCGTTCGTAATCCCATCAGAAATACCCGCCTTCATCCCGGCGGGACTTTTTCCCCCATTACCCCCTTCCCGGAGCCTCCGTCCTCAGCCGATGCCTGGACGGGCGCTTTTTTGATGGCATTTTCCGCTCTCCGGACGCTGCGGACACGGGATAATACCGCAGCCTGCTCTTCCGGCGGTAATTGCCGGAAACAGTTAAGTAGCTCCTTTTCTCTATCCGGCATAATGCCCTCTCTATACATTAATCATAATATTATACAATTAATATATAGTGTTGTCAATAAAAATATGAGCAAGTACTATTTTATTGAACTTAATAGTAGAATTTGATAATATTGGGGGTATGACTGACAGAATGCGGGCGATTCGCAAGGAACTGGGTATTAATCAAGACGAATTTGCCCGGCAGATAGGCTTAACCCAGGCTGCGCTATCCCGGATCGAGGTGGGAAAGAGCAAACTGACCGAACAGAACATCAAGCTGATATGCGTAACCTTTAATGTGAACGACCGGTGGCTGCGGACCGGGGAAGGAGAGATGTTCGGCTCGCCATCCCCCTATGAAAAGGAACTGCTGGAGCTGTACCGCCAGTTACCGGAGGAAACCCAGGATTTCATTCTGGATATGGTCCGGACCCTGTTGAAAAAGCATACGGAAAAGATAAAAAAGGGGGGATTGATCAGGTAGGTAACTTCCTTCTTCTTGACAAAACGTACATTTTGCTGTACGTTTCATATATGAACTGTTCTTAGGCAGAATAAAAAGGAATATGGACATGGATAGGAAAAAGCCGCTGGAAGTCGTCTTTTATAAAACCGAACAAGGCAACCAGCCGGTTAAAGAGTTCCTGAAAGAGCGCCCCAAGGAGGATAAAAGGGTAATCGGTTCTGACATATACAAAGTACAAATGGGTTTCCCAATGGGGGAGCCGCTTGTAAAGCCGGTGAAAACAGTAACCGGCATATGGGAGGTTCGGAGTACCATGCCCGATGGTATATGCCGGGTGTTTTTTACCGTAGCAGAGGGGAAAATGGTGTTGATTCATGGGATTATCAAAAAGACCCAGAAAACACCCCCCAACGAACTAAAGACGGCAAAAGCCAGATTGAAGGATTTCAACGATCGGCTTATGGCGCAGAAAAAGTCCAAGAAAGACAAGGAGAAATAAAACAATGGCAGAGAGCAGCGTATTCGGCGATAATTTTGATGATTTCATGAAGGAAGAAGGCGTTTACGAGGAAGCCAGGGAGCTTGCGGAAAAGAAGATGATCGCATTTCAACTTGAACAGGAAATGAAGGCCCAGCGCCTCACTAAAACAGCAATCGCTAAAAAAATGAATACTTCCCGTATGACGGTCGATAATATTCTTGACCCATCCTATAATAGTTCCGTGGAAACCTTGTCCCGGTTCGCAAAAGCGTTAGGGAAGCGGCTTACAATCTCCCTATCTCAATGATCTGAAAATCGCCGTTTAAAATTCTGTCCTTGTACCCCATGCCCTCATATGCTATAATCCCAAATCTATGCGTATCGTCTGCCTTGACCTTGAGGGGGTACTGATCCCCGAAATCTGGATAGCCTTTTCCGAAGCCGTCGGGATCCCCGAACTGCGAAGAACCACCCGGGACGAGCCGGACTACGACAAGCTCATGGCCTTCCGGTTGGACCTCCTGGCCAAGCACCGCCTTAAGCTGGCGGACATCCAGCGGGTCATCGGAACCATGAACCCCCTGGACGGGGCGGTGGAATTCACCGCCGCCCTGAAAGAACGGACTGCCCTCATCATCCTCTCCGACACCTTTGAGCAGTTCGCCAAGCCCCTGATGGCCAAACTGGGCTACCCTACCCTCTTCTGCAACAGCCTTGAGACCGCGTCAAACGGCGCTATCACGGGCTACAAACTCCGCCGGAAGGAGGGCAAGAAAAAGGCGGTAGAGGCCTTCAAGTCCCTCAACCTGGAAACCTTTGCCGCCGGGGATTCCTTCAACGACCTGGCAATGATCCGCGAAGCCGACGCGGGCTGCCTCTTCCGGGCGCCCGAATCCATCAGGAAAGACAACAGCGATATTGTGTGTGTGGATACGTATACCGAACTTCTCGCGCAGATAGATAGCTTTTTATTCCCGTGAAATAAGCCGCCGCAGAACCTTGTCATTGTGCCGCCAGTCGTGGGCGCTTTTGACCCGGAGGTCCAGCTCCACCTTCCAGTCCAGGATGCGGTTCAGGTCCTTCTGTGCGGCCTGGCGGATGGCCTTGATCATCTCGCCGCCCTTCCCCACCACCATGCCCTTTTGAGATTCCCGTTCAGTAATGATGAAGGCCCGTATCCAGAGCCGGGTTTTCGCCGGGTCCTCCGCATCCGTATGCAGTTCCGTGTCCGCCACCTCCACGTAGAGTGAGTGGGGCAGTTCCTCCCGCAGGCGGTTGATGGCCTTTTCCCGGATTATCTCGGCAATGCGGAAACCCAGGTCCTGGTCGGTGTAGTATTCCTCCGGGTAGAGGGGCTCACCCTCGCCGGCCATATCGAAAAGGCAGTGAAGCAGTTCTTCTGCGCCTTCGTTCTTCAGGGCGGAGATTTTGAAGAGCCGGGAATCGGGAAGCGCCGGGAGCCTCTGGGTAATAAAACTGCGCACCCCTTCAAAGTCGGCGCCCGCATCGTCCATCTTGTTTACCGCCGCAACCAGGGCCGTTCCCGCCAGGGGGGCAAGGTCTCGGGCAATGGTCTCTTCCTCGGCGCCCGGGGGGCGGGTGGCGTCCAGCAGGTAGAGGACCAGTTCCGCTTCCTGTACCGCGCGGTCCGATACTTCCATGAGTTTCCGGTTGAGCTTCTTTTCCGAAACATGGCGGCCCGGGGTGTCCACAAAGATGAGCTGCCCCTGGACCCGGTTGACAATGCCCCGGATAGCGTTCCGGGTGGTCTGGGGAACCGCGCTGACGATGGCCACCTTCTGCCGGCAAAGCAGATTGACCAGGGTGGATTTCCCCACCGAGGGGCGGCCCACCACCGCTACAAAGGCTGATTTTTTTTCCACATGCTACTCAATAAGCAGTTTGCCCAGGTTTGACACTTCCGGCATCTGGGCATAGAGGGGTTTGCGGCCCTTCGCCTGGGCTTTATCCGCATCCACCAGCAGCACAAACAGTTCGTTCAGAAGATCCGCCAGAACCTGGAGGTTGGAGGTGAAGTTACTCATGGCCATGTCCATCAAAACCTTGTCGGGGCCTGATACGGCGCCGATGTTCTGCCGGGCCCGGAGGCCCGGAATCAGGTTTGTCCGGGCCTGGAATACCAGGTCCGCCGACGCCACAAGCTGGCGGTAGAGCTCGTCCAGTTCATAGCCCTGATACGAGTCGGCCTTTTCCATAAGCACATCAATCAGACTCCACTTCTGTTTATCTATCGAAAGCTGCAACAGCGCAGGCCGGATAAACCGGTTTGCCACATTCGAGCGATAATGCTCACCGATGCGGTCGATGAGCCTGATTATCCGGGGATCTTGAATTTGCATGGTATATCATTATACTTCCAATGATGATACTTTGCAAGGGTTATCGGGTGTTCCTGGTTCCGGCTATTCTCCTACTCCTGGATTCCTGCGCCCCAAGCTCCAATACCGCGGTGTTGTGGACAGACCGGCCTGAATTTGCCCTGTACGCCGAATACTTTAACGCCGCCCAGGGGGATTACAAAATTGAAACCCGGTACTTTGAATCCCCGGCCCGGCAGCTAACCAGTACGGATGGTGGAACCTCCCGCTATCCCGATATTGTGGCCGGCAGCTGGCTAAAAAGCGCCGCTACCCGGTCCTTGTTCCTCCCCCTGGACACGTTCTTTAAAAAAGACCGCCTGTCCCGGGACTCTTTTTACCCGCCCCTGCTTGCCCTGGGAAATATCGACGGCAAACAATACCTGCTCCCGGTAGCCTTCAATATCCCTGCGCTTGTCTTCGCCCGGGATAAGGGGGAACTCCTGTCCAATCCCTTCACCCTTACCCTCCCGGAAATTAAAGCCCTGGGCAAATCCTTCAATACCGAAACGAATGGGGTCTATTCCCGGATGGGCTTTTCCCCCTCCTGGGATGATGATTTTCTCTTCGTAAGCGCGGTTCTCGGGGGCGCCTCCTTCCGGGAAGATTCGCCCCTGAGCTGGGACAACGATGCCCTGGAACGGTCCCTGGCCTATGTCGAGTCCTGGATACGGGAGGCCAATACGGGTATTCAGGCGGAGGACGACTTTTCCTTCAAATATTTCTACGATCCCCCGGCCAAACTGGTCACCTCCGGGCGGGTACTTTTTTTCTACATGTCCAGTTCCACCCTGTTTACCCTATCCCCGGAACAGAGGACCGCCCTGGATTTCCGCTGGATAGCCGGGGAAAACACCCTCCCCATCTCGGAGGACATGGTTTATTACGGCATCTACCGGCAGAGCCACGCGCAGAAAGCCGCCGAGGCATTTACCCGGTGGTTTTTTTTGGAGGAAACCCAGCGTCTGTTCCTGGAGGCGGGAAAAAACAACCGCCTTAACGAAACACGGTTCGGCATCGCCAACGGCTTCTCCGCCTTGAGGACGGTAACGGAGCAGGTTTTCCCCCAATTCTACCCCAGCCTCCTGGGCCACATGCCCCCGGGGAGCTTCCTTTCCCC
>BNUX01000110.1 GCA_025997675.1 Spirochaetia bacterium
GGTTTTTCTTTGCGTAGGTGAAATGTACTTCATGGTTTTTGGTAATGTCATAAAACACCCCCGCCTGCCAGCTTGCCATATACATGGGGTTTGTTTCGTTCAGGTTATCGATGTGCCACAAGTACACCGGGACCAGCGCGTCAAACCCCGCTCCCGCCGTAAACGTAAGCGGCTTCCAGGGATTCATTTCATACTCCGCGCCAAGGCTCCAGGTGTTTTCTTTTATGTCCTTGGTGGGACCGCGCTGGCCCGCCAGGTCTTCCCAGTAATCTTTGATATCAACATGGCTATCCTGCTTAAACAGAAACGCTGCGCTTACTCTATTCCAGGTATTAATAGTATACCCACCTTCAAGCCGCGCCCCCGCCCCGTAATCATCATAGTCCGAGGGGTCTGTTTCTATCCGTTTCGCCACATCCTCCCAGCTATTGTATAAGGCAAGCCGGTTATCGTATTTGTCAAAAAAGCCCTGGGCCTTTGCGTAAAAGCGTTCCGCCGTGTAAGAGCCGTCCAACAACAAACTCCAGCGGTTCCACTTGGGCCACACATCAAAGGCAGTAACGCTGCCGATGACCGAAGGCGGCGACACCCCCTTTTTCCCATCCTGGTAGATGAAGGTAAGGTTTACGTCAACTTCATTGAGGGGTGTCCACCCCGCGAGCATGGTCAGCTTCAAATCCTTTGCATCGGAGAAAAGGCGGTTGCCGTTTTCCTGGGGGTTATCCGGATAGGATTCAAACTTTTCGGACAGCCGGAAGTGGTCAACATCGCGGTATTGCAGGGTAGCCTTGCCGTAGAAGAAATCAAGTTTAGACCCGACGCTTGACACACTGGTCAGGTTCGCAAACTTCCCGGCGCCGTCAAACCCCAGCATCATTTTCTCAGATGCCTCAAACAGCTTCTTAGGCCGCGCCGTCCGCAAGATGATAGCCCCGCCCAGGGTATTCGGCCCGAGCAGCATTGAGGAATAGCCCTTTTGTATTTCGATACTTTCAAGGTCCCCGGTGAGAAACCGCGCGTTATCGGCGTCCCCGCGGTAGGGTACGGCCATAGGGATACTGTCAATGAACACCGGTACCAGTATTTCATCAAAGCCGCGCACGGTAAAGTTAGATTCGTTGCGCTTGCCACCGCCGCCGTCCCGCACAACCCCCGGCACATTCCGCATGGCCTGCCACAAATCCGTGGAGCCTTCACGCTCCAGGGTCTCCTGGGTGATGTATTCGGTGGTGTCTTTTTTCTCGGTAACTTCCACCTCGGGGAGCCGTATCACGTCGTCATCCGCACCAGGGCTTTCAGTATCCTGTGCGTAGGAAAGCACCGCGCAGACAAACAACATGAGCAGTGATGCGGTACCGTGTTTCAAGAGTATCTCCTAAAAGGTGAGCGGACCTTGTATCAAGCCGACATCTCCCCTATACTGAACGTTGGAGGCTTAACATGACCATAGAACAGACCATTGACATCCCCGCCAGCCACCGGCTGATGTTTGACCTGCCGCAGGAAGTTCCCGAAGGAAAGGCAAAGGTCAAACTTTCCATCAAGCCCTTTGCGAAAAAACCGAAGAAGGACTGCAATGGCAGGACGGACGGTATACCCATGGGGAACGGCATGATCTACTATCCGGCCCCCCCCGGCTACACCCCCGGCCCCCCGGACCCTGAAATGGCGCCCTATATAAAGGAAGCCGAGGAACGAGCCGCACGGGAACGGGCAACCGGTGATACCTCTTTTAGCAGCTTTAAGGGCTGTTTGAAGGACAGTCCTTGTTTTGCCGGTAGGGACGGCGTGGAAATCCAGCGGGAGATGCGGGATGACTGAAACTTTAGTTTCTGAAACTAAAGTTTCTGAGACCGGCAAGATCGTCTTTGACACAAACTGGGTCATCAACTTTGGAAAAGGCAAAGTTGGTGACGCGTCGTTTCTCGGAGCCGACCGGCATATCAGCGTCATCTCCCGCATTGAGTTATACGGTTTTCCGGGCATCTCGCCAAAGGAACGGGAGGACATTACCCGCTTTTTGAAGGATGATGCTCTGGGGGCTTTCATTGTCTCCACGTTGGTATTCGCCCTCCTGTTTATCCTCAAATGACTAATACGGTTTCGTCCCGCCAATCACCGTAATCCTTCCGTCCGATACCGGCGTATAGGGCTGCGGCTGCGCGTTGATGTATTGTTTCGCCGTCGTCTCGACCAGCACGTCGACAAAAACGGCACGGCTGGGGACTGCTTTATAAGCGGTGTTTAGCGGAGGGTAGAGCCAGCGGCCACCCATGCCCCCGGCCCGTATGCTAAAGTCGCCGCTTGCAACGCGGTAGGTTTTTGCCGGGTCCAGGGACGCGCCGTTAATGGTAAGGGCCGTCCGGGCGGGATTGGTTAGGCTTGCGGTGTAGTCAATGGTGGTGCGGACCTGGGAGGAAAACTGCGGCCAGAGGTTATCACCCTGGGGACGGATGTTGAAGAAATCAAAGAGGGCTTGGAGTTCCGTGCCCGACAGGGTAACTACGGCGAGGGTGTCGTTCTTGAGGAGGCCGGTCAGCATACCGGCGGTAACCGGCCCCTGCGAAAGGCCGCCAAGGAAAAGTCCGCCGTTCTCGAAGGCAAAATCAAGGGTGTCCTCCGCCGCCATGCTGAAATCGGCTTTATGGTTAATGACATACCAGTACATGCCGTCACAAACCGTATCACCCACGGCGCACTCAAAGTAGCGGTAGGAAAACTTTGTTGTGCCGAAATGGTTTGTATCTTCGCTTCCACCGCCACCACCACCGCCGCTTTCATATTCCCGGGCATCGGTGTTTCCGCCGGGAAGGTCGTCACAACCAAGGAAGGCGAAGGTCAGGAACGTGGTCAGGGTGAGCAGCAATAGCTTTTTCATAAGCTACTCGCCCACCGTGCAGTACGCGCCTTTACCGACGTCACCTACGGCTATGAAACGGGCGCCGCCGGCGATTGTACCGCAGGCTATGCCGTTTACCCAGTCGGTGAACGTAGTGGCGGTTATTGCCGTCCAGGTCGCGCCGTCCTGGGTGTAGGACATTTTGCCTTCGACACCGCCTGCGACAAAGTACCCGGCGGGGGAGCTGCCGCCATAGGCGATGTTGTTTACCCAGCCGGTCATTGAGCCGGCTATGTGAACAGCATCACTGGGAACGGGTATCCAGGATGTGCCGTTGACGGAATAGGAGGCGCTTCTCATGGGCTCGGCGGAGTTGAAGCCCACGGTGATAAAAATGCCGTTCCCGTAGGCTATACCTTTACTGTATATGCCGACGGCGGCGGAGGAATCGTGCCAGTTCACGCAATCGGCGGAATAGGCGGCGCGGTAAACAAAGCTTGCACCTTGGTTGCCGCCCGTGGCAACATAAAGCCCATTGCCGTAGGTGATACCCCGTACCGCCGTGCCGGAGGTAAAGATACTTTCCGGAGCGCCGGAGCCGTGAAGCTCGGTCCAGGTACTGCCGTTGTTTGAAAACGCCGCCCTGCCGCCGTCCCCCGCCATGATAAAACGGCCCGCCCCGCCAACCGTGCCGTGGCAAACCGCGTATATGTTCCCGATGTTCAGGCCGGTAATGGGGGTCCAGGTGATCCCATCGCTTGACCACGCCGCACTATTATTGGCGCCCACGATAATGAAACGGCCGCCGCCGTAGGCTATGCCGTTTACCAGCTGGGCGCCCGTGGGGTTCGGCTTAATAGCCGTCCAGGTAATGCCGTCGCTTGAACGCGCCGCATTGCCCCCCGCGCCCCCGGCGATAAACAGCCCGCCCCCTGCAGCCACCTTGTAGACATCACCTGTCCCGAAGGCGGCGGTCCACCCCGCATCGCTTATGGCCGTCCAGGTGTCCGGCACGGCGCTGACCACCGGGGGGCTTGGCGGATCGGCAACGGGCGAATCGGTAATAGATGTATCGGTATTGGTTGTGCCGGTATCGCAGGCCGCTGCAAGCAACAGGGCCAGGATGAGGGAAGGGAAGAACACACTCATTTTTCGCACAGGAATCTCCTTATACGTACCCTTGTATCAAGCCGCCATCTCCCCTATACTGAGACTGAAACCTGGAGGCCCTTTATGACCATAGAACAGACCATTGACATCCCGGTGAACCGGGAAGTAACCATCCGCCTTGTGGTGCCGGAAACCGTGCCCTGCGGCAAGCGGGCCGTTATCCTGGAATTCCCCACCGAAGCGGAAAGCCTCCATGACGATGACAGCGAGTTTGAAATCAAGGAACAGCTTGCCGGTGGGTTCTCACCGGAGTTGTTCGGCAAGGGTGAAATATGCGGTGACATCATCGGCCCCTTCTATGAAGCATGGGCGGACAGCGATGCGATGAAGGATTCAAATTGATTGTTCTGGACACCCACATATTCATTTGGACCAATTTGGATGCGCACAAAATCCCCAAGAAAATCAGGCTTGCGATGCACGATGAGAACATTTGGGGAGTGCCTTCAATATCCTTGTGGGAAGTGGCGATGTTGGAAGAGAAGGGGCGCATTAAACTGCCTATGCCTGTTTTGCCCTGGCTAAGGGAGGCATTAGCCGCGCCCAAAGTCAAGCTGCTACCCCTTACCCCTGAAGTTGCTGCCCGTTCCGGCAGGCTGCCCATGCACGGCGACCCGGCGGACCGCTTAATTGCGGCCACCGCCATCGTGCATGACTGCTTTTTAGCCACCCTGGACGGTCCGCTTCGTGAAATGCCATTACTCAAAATCATTGCCATCCAATAGCGCTCCTCATTTCCCTCAACCGTCATTGGTATCATGCCACCAACTCCCCATCCCCTATCTCTTGTTTTCTCAAATACTGCGGTATATATTCTTGTACACTTTCCACCATTCGGCGGTTTTATACGCATCCAGGCTGCCGGAGGGCACATATATAGACACCGAAGTTCCATAAAATACCAATTCCGGTCTATACTTAAAATCGGTGCTTGTTGATGACGGGGGATTTATCATCCGGAGGGTTGCCTTCCTGATGCCGGAATCCTGAAATGCCCTTGCTCCGATTGCGGTCACGGTACTGGGTACGGTTATTTCGGTAAGGGATTTACAAGAATTGAAAGCTTGATATCCGATGGAGGTCAGGCCTTCGGGCAGGTTTATTGTGGCAAGGGCGGTACAAGCAGAAAATGCCGTGTTTCCGATACGTTGTAATCCGCCGGGCAAAATTACCGAGGTAAGTGTTGTCGATGCACTGAATGTATTTTCTGGTATTTCGGTAAGCCCGGTAGCGGAAAGGTCTACCGAGGTAACCCCTATCCCGGAATTGTGTGTCCGAAAGGTTTCGGATAAATCGGTCACATGGGCGGGGACCACGATGTCGCCGGGAACGGTATATTTAAGTATATGGCCGTTCTTTATCAGCAGTTTCCTGCTTTTATCGGTACTCCAGACGCCGGAGCCGTTTACGGTAATGCGCAGGTCCGGCGAACAGCCCCGGAATACCTGTTGTCCGAATGGGTTGGGGTGGGTGGAGACGCCGGGCAGGGAATTCGCCGCTATGGTAAGCGACCTGAGATTCGTACAATTATGGAAGGCCCGGTCGGGAATAAATTTAAGGGACGCGGGCAGGGTTACTGCGGTAATAACCGTGTTCTCTGCCGCAAAGTTCGCCGATATCTCATACCCTTCGGGGATGGTGAGTGTCTGTACCCCCGGCGCCGCAATGACGGTGGGAAGTATAACAGGTGTTGCACCCACATTACTGTGGTTGTGGTTCCGGTCAACTAACAGTCTCCCGTCCTGAAGGGTCGTATACCGGGAATTAAGCGGATCAACGGCAAAGGTAGTAAGGGAAGAACTGCCGATAAATGCGGGGACATAACTGGCGCCGGGAAGTTTACTCCCTATGTCGCTCACCGATGCGGGTATGGATACATACGCAAGGTTCACACAGTTTTCAAAGGTGCCGGGACCGATATATTCCAGCCCCTCGGGCAGGATAACGGCTGCCAGGTATTTCCCGTTTGGCCGGTGTTCCGCCGTGGTTCCGGCATAGAAACCTTCCTGATCACTATACGGTATACTCCCGCTCATATCCAGGGCAACGTACTTCCCCAGCAGGGAGTCAAAGAGTCCTGCCAGCAAATCGTAGGAATTGTTCCCCCTCGATGTGGAGGCGCCGGTTCCCTTCAGCGTACCCATATCGACGTTCAGTTTGATATACACCGGATTGGCGGCGCTGTTGCCCGGAAAGTCGGCGGCCAGGTAGCTCCGTAGCGCGGTAAGCCCCTCAATCGTTACCCACGATTCCGGGGGGACATCCGGGTTGTACCTCGGCGTGTCATCCGTAACCGGCGTGTCATCCGTAACCGGCGCGCTATCCGTAACCGGCGCGCTATCCGCAGAGGCGCCCCTGTTGTCTGCGATACTGTTTGCCGGCTGACTACAGCCCAGTAACACCGTAACTATCAGGATACCGAATCCTGATACCAAAACGTTTGCTTTCATCATCATAATGCTCCTTATCTCCTACAGC
>BNUX01000111.1 GCA_025997675.1 Spirochaetia bacterium
AGGGATACTGCGGGGAGGCGATCTTTTCCGCTTCGTTCCAGACCAGGAGGTCGTCAGAAAACATGATAAAAATGCTTTCCCCATCCACCCGGGAGAGCATGGCATACCTGCCGTTGATTTTCCGGGGGAAGAGGGCCATCCCCTTGTTCACCGCCATGACGCCCCCAAGATTCTGTATGCGGAATTGCAGGAAATCGGTTGTTTTGATCATCTTGGGGAGGATGTCCTTTCCGTCGTAGGCCGTATAGGTCGCGTAATAACAGACGCTGCCATCATCATCGATAAAGCGGACAAACCGGGCGTCCTCAATGCCGTTCCGTTCCTCCGCCGATACGGGGAAGAGGAGCCGTTCGGAAAGCCGGGTCTCTTTACGAAAACATATTGTTTCCACACCATTTGTGTGGCATGCGCCAAGTTCGGCGGAGCGTCCCACGGGATCGATGCACAGTAATCCTGCCGCATCAACAGTACCGGATCTGAAGGAAATCGATGAGACATGGCCTTCCCCCACAGAACGGGCGCTCATAATGAAACGTAGTATTGCTGTTTCTGCGTTGTCCGGAGCTTCTACAATTGATGGGTTAAAGAGCGCCGTAGCTTCAAAGGCGTATTCCATGGTAAAGTACGCCCCCAAAAGGAGCCGCCCCGCAGGGCTCAGGCCGCTATCCTTCGGCTCCCCCGCCAGGGCCAGGTGTTCCCGAAAGCTTCCTATCAGGTCCCCGTGATCCGCGCTGAACCCGGCGATCACCTGCTCCAGTTCCAACCGTATAGTATCTTCCGGCAGGGCGGCCACCCGGTCAGCCACATGGCGTATCCGGTCCGCCGTGGGTACGAAGGGACGCAGAACCAGCCGGGCGTAGTCGGGCTGCAGGTCCGGCTCGGCCAGGCGGATGAGGGCGATGGGGGCGCGCATCATGCTTCACCTCCGAGGAGAAGGCGCTTCTCCGCCTCCCGCATTTCCGAAAGGGCCAATTGAAAGGCCAGGGTGGATTCCGCCCCTTCGTTCTGGTTGAGCCGGTCCATGTGGAGGCCGTCATGGCAGCCGCCGCTCAGAGCGTCGAATACGAATAGGGACAGGTCGTTACCCCCCAGGTACCAGCGAAAGGCCCGTTGGGCTTCCCCATGCCAGAAGAGGTCCCCGCTAACCCGGTAGGCTTCCAGGCACGCGGACACCGAGGAGTTGGCCTCCAGGGGCTGCTGGTCGAACAGGGGCTGTTCCGTTCCCTTGTTAAACACCCGGTCGCTGCCGATGGGGCGGAAATGGCCCTTGGGGCTGGTCTGTATTTTCATGAGCCATTTGAGGGACACGAACCCCGCATCCAGCATTTCCCGGTTACCCGTATCGTGGCCGTACAGGAGCAGCGCGTGGGAAAGTTTGGCGTTGTCGTAGCTCAGATAGGACTCGAACCAGGGCCATTCCGGAGCGGCGTTTTTTTTGTAGAGTGCGAAGAGGCGGTTTGCAAGTTCCTCCCGGATACCGTCCACCAGCCGGTCCCCGGAAAAGCGCCGGAGGTATTCCCGGATGGCGATAATGGAAAAAGCCCAGGCCCGTGGGGAGGTGAAGGAACTTACGGCGGGGAGGCCCCGTTCAAAGAGCTTCGCCGCCGCGCCCTGGAAGCCGGGGTTAACGCAGCGCCCCAGGCAGGTACCCAGAGCCCATACCACCCGCCCGTGACTGTCTTCAGAGACCGCCGACGGCAGTTCCGGCGCCCAGGACCGGTCAAAGTTCAGGAAATTCCTGAACCGCCCCGAGGATTCGTCATAGGCATGGTGGAGCAGCGCCAAATAGGTCCCGGCAAGCCGGTCGATTTCCGGGTCAGCCTCCTTATCCTGGGAAGCCAGGAGGACCATCAGTATCAGTGCGCGGGCGTTGTCGTCGGAGCAATAGCCTTCGGTGTAGTTGGGCAGCGTATAAACCGCATGCTGGAACATCCCCGTATCATCGGTAAGCCGCTTGATATGGTCCAGTTTCAGCTTGGGCAGTTCGTTCTGTTCCTCCTCGGAGAAAAGGCCCCCGAGCGGGCCTCCCTGTGATGCAGCAATACTACGGGTCATACGAGCTTCGGTAAAAAGCTCCACGTACTTCCGGGCCACCGTGGGCCAGGTCATATTCCGGCCCTCCAGGAAGGCGTTTTTCCGCATGGCGTTCCGCTCCGTATCATTGGAAGCCAGAGCAACCACCGCATCGGCAATAGCCGCCGGGTCCCGGAAGGGCACCAGGATACCGCGCCCGTCTGCCAGCAATTCTGCGGCATGCCAGTAGGGGGTAGAGATGATGGCGTTCCCGATGCCGTAGGAATAGGCCAGGGTGCCGGAGACTATCTGTTCTTCGTAGAGATAGGGGGTGATATAGATATCCGCCATCACCAGGAATTCCTCGAGTTCATCCGCCGACACAAAGCGGTTGCGGAAGAGGACATGCTTTTCCACATGGAGTTCCGCCGCGAGCTGCTGCAACGAAAGCCGGTACGCCTCCCCTTCATGGCGGATCAGAGCCGGATGGGTAACCCCCAGGACAATATAAACCGTATTGGGCTTAGACTTAATAATCTCAGGCAGGGCGCGGATCACCTGTTCAATGCCCTTGTTAGGGGAAAGGAGGCCGAAGGTGAGGAGCACCGTTTTATCCGCCATATCGTATTGGGCCTTGTAGAAGCTGGGGTCGATGAAGGGCATTTCCGGGATGCCGTGGGGGATGAGCCGTATCTTTTCCAGGGGGACATCGTAGGCGGCGGAGAGGAGTTCCACGGCCTTCCGGGTCATCACCACCACGAAGCTGGAGCGCCCGGCGATTTCCTCCAGGACCCGCCGCTGCCGCTTGCCGGGCTCCTCGGTTACGGTATGGAGGGTCGTCACCAGGGGCATCCTGAGCTTCCTGACCAGGGAGAGGATAAAGTTCCCGTCATCCCCGCCAAAAATCCCGTATTCATGCTGGAGGCAGACGATATCCGGGTTATTGCTGTTAAGGAAGTCCGCCGCCCGCCGGTAGGAGTCGAGGGTTTTCTCCTCAATTTCAAAGCGCACCCGGTCGGGATACCGGTACCCTTCGGGAATATCGGTGATGACCCGGAAGGCCGTGGAACTCCTCTCCGCCGCCTACGATGTCCCCCTGGAAAAGATACGGCTCATCCCCCACGGCATCCCGGAAATGCCCTTCATCGACCCCAGCTTCTACAAGGCCCAATACGATATGGCGGATAAAACGGTGCTCCTCACCTTCGGCCTCCTTTCCCCTAACAAGGGCATTGAACAGGTGATCCGCGCCCTGCCTGAGATTATTAAGTCTAAGCCCAATACGGTTTATATTGTCCTGGGGGTTACCCATCCGGCTCTGATCCGCCATGAAGGGGAGGCGTACCGGCTTTCGTTGCAGCAGCTCGCGGCGGAACTCCATGTGGAAAAGCATGTCCTCTTCCGCAACCGCTTTGTGTCGGCGGATGAACTCAAGGAATTCCTGGTGATGGCGGATATCTATATCACCCCCTATCTCTACGAAGAACAGATAGTCTCCGGCACCCTGGCCTATTCCTACGGCATCGGGAACGCCATCATCTCTACCCCCTACTGGCATGCCGCAGAATTGCTGGCAGACGGGCGCGGTATCCTGGTGCCCTTCCGGGACCCGGCGGCTATTGCCGATGCGGTGGTTGCTCTGGCTTCCAATGATACGGAGCGGAACGCCATGCGGAAAAACGCCTTCCTGGAGGGCCGGAATATGACCTGGCCCACGGTGGCCCGGAAGTACGTGGAGCTTTTTACCGAAGCTCGTATGACCCGTAGTATTGCTGCATCACAGGGAGGCCCGCTCGGGGGCCTTTTCTCCGAGGAGGAACAGAACGAACTGCCCAAGCTGAAACTGGACCATATCAAGCGGCTTACCGATGATACGGGGATGTTCCAGCATGCGGTTTATACGCTGCCCAACTACACCGAAGGCTATTGCTCCGACGACAACGCCCGCGCACTGATACTGATGGTCCTCCTGGCTTCCCAGGATAAGGAGGCTGACCCGGAAATCGACCGGCTTGCCGGGACCTATTTGGCGCTGCTCCACCATGCCTATGACGAATCCTCGGGGCGGTTCAGGAATTTCCTGAACTTTGACCGGTCCTGGGCGCCGGAACTGCCGTCGGCGGTCTCTGAAGACAGTCACGGGCGGGTGGTATGGGCTCTGGGTACCTGCCTGGGGCGCTGCGTTAACCCCGGCTTCCAGGGCGCGGCGGCGAAGCTCTTTGAACGGGGCCTCCCCGCCGTAAGTTCCTTCACCTCCCCACGGGCCTGGGCTTTTTCCATTATCGCCATCCGGGAATACCTCCGGCGCTTTTCCGGGGACCGGCTGGTGGACGGTATCCGGGAGGAACTTGCAAACCGCCTCTTCGCACTCTACAAAAAAAACGCCGCTCCGGAATGGCCCTGGTTCGAGTCCTATCTGAGCTACGACAACGCCAAACTTTCCCACGCGCTGCTCCTGTACGGCCACGATACGGGTAACCGGGAAATGCTGGATGCGGGGTTCGTGTCCCTCAAATGGCTCATGAAAATACAGACCAGCCCCAAGGGCCATTTCCGCCCCATCGGCAGCGACCGGGTGTTTAACAAGGGAACGGAACAGCCCCTGTTCGACCAGCAGCCCCTGGAGGCCAACTCCTCGGTGTCCGCGTGCCTGGAAGCCTACCGGGTTAGCGGGGACCTCTTCTGGCATGGGGAAGCCCAACGGGCCTTTCGCTGGTACCTGGGGGGTAACGACCTGTCCCTATTCGTATTCGACGCTCTGAGCGGCGGCTGCCATGACGGCCTCCACATGGACCGGCTCAACCAGAACGAAGGGGCGGAATCCACCCTGGCCTTTCAATTGGCCCTTTCGGAAATGCGGGAGGCGGAGAAGCGCCTTCTCCTCGGAGGTGAAGCATGATGCGCGCCCCCATCGCCCTCATCCGCCTGGCCGAGCCGGACCTGCAGCCCGACTACGCCCGGCTGGTTCTGCGTCCCTTCGTACCCACGGCGGACCGGATACGCCATGTGGCTGACCGGGTGGCCGCCCTGCCGGAAGATACTATACGGTTGGAACTGGAGCAGGTGATCGCCGGGTTCAGCGCGGATCACGGGGACCTGATAGGAAGCTTTCGGGAACACCTGGCCCTGGCGGGGGAGCCGAAGGATAGCGGCCTGAGCCCTGCGGGGCGGCTCCTTTTGGGGGCGTACTTTACCATGGAATACGCCTTTGAAGCTACGGCGCTCTTTAACCCATCAATTGTAGAAGCTCCGGACAACGCAGAAACAGCAATACTACGTTTCATTATGAGCGCCCGTTCTGTGGGGGAAGGCCATGTCTCATCGATTTCCTTCAGATCCGGTACTGTTGATGCGGCAGGATTACTGTGCATCGATCCCGTGGGACGCTCCGCCGAACTTGGCGCATGCCACACAAATGGTGTGGAAACAATATGTTTTCGTAAAGAGACCCGGCTTTCCGAACGGCTCCTCTTCCCCGTATCGGCGGAGGAACGGAACGGCATTGAGGACGCCCGGTTTGTCCGCTTTATCGATGATGATGGCAGCGTCTGTTATTACGCGACCTATACGGCCTACGACGGAAAGGACATCCTCCCCAAGATGATCAAAACAACCGATTTCCTGCAATTCCGCATACAGAATCTTGGGGGCGTCATGGCGGTGAACAAGGGGATGGCCCTCTTCCCCCGGAAAATCAACGGCAGGTATGCCATGCTCTCCCGGGTGGATGGGGAAAGCATTTTTATCATGTTTTCTGACGACCTCCTGGTCTGGAACGAAGCGGAAAAGATCGCCTCCCCGCAGTATCCCT
>BNUX01000112.1 GCA_025997675.1 Spirochaetia bacterium
AGTTGCGGTGATGTTCGCCGAGGAGGGGATCAACGGGGCGCACCAGGACCCCCAGTACAATGTGCTGTACCGGAATATTAACATGGTGCGTTCCATGGTGGATGCCTGCGAGTCCAAGAAGATCATGGCCTGGGCGAACATGGCGCAGATCGACGGCGCGCATAACGCCAACGCTACTGCGCGGGAAGCCTGGAAGGTGATGCCGGAACTCATCGTGCAGCACGCCATCAACGCGCTCTTTTCCGCAAAGGTTGGCATAGAGAAATCAAACATCTGTCTGTCAACGGTGCCGCCAACTGCGCCGCCCGCGCCCTGTGTATTTATGGACCTGCCCTACGCGGTGGCCCTCCGGGATTTCTGCGGCGAGTACCGCATGAGGGCGCAGATGAATACCAAATATATGGAGGCCTCCGCACGGGAGAACACGGTTACCCATGTGTTGAATATGCTTGTTTCAAAACTTACCAGCGCGGACATACAGTCCACCATTACCCCCGATGAGGGCAGGAACGTTCCCTGGCATATGTACAACATTGAAGCCTGTGACACGGCGAAGCAGACCTTCATGGGACTGGACGGCCTTATGGACATGGTCGCTTTGAAAGATGACGGCCCTTTGAGGGACGCGGCACGGGAGATTAAGGAACGGGCCTGTCTCTTTATGGAAGAGATTGTGGAAGCGGGGGGCTATTTCAAGGCGGTGGAAGAGGGCTTCTTTGTGGATTCCGGCTGCTACCCCGAACGGAACGGCGACGCGATTATCCGTAAAGCAAACGCGGGGGTTGGGGCCGATTCAATTTACGAACGGGATAAGGACTATTTTGCGCCGGTCACCGCCCATTACGGCTATAACAATGTGGCCCAGTATGATCCATCGGCTGTAGACAATCCTTCCAAGCTTATTGACGGCTGTACTTTTGAGAAACATGAGAAGATCGTCTATGTTGATGAACTGGACCCGGAAGACAATGTTACGGTGCGGATGAAGGAAACAGCTAAGTACCGGAATACGAATTTGCTGAAGCCTGAAATGGAATGGGCGGCGGATGGTACGGTGATGGTTACCCTGTTCCTGCCGGCGGAAAAGCGGACAGCCGAAGCGGCGGCGTTGGAACTGGCCGCGAAGATGAACCTGCAGGACCCGGAGATCATCAACTTAGAGATTCTGCAGGAGGCGGAGGGGGTTCGTATAGAGTTGAAGGGCAAGCTTCCCTTTGAGGTGAACACGGGTACGCTGGTTATCCCCCCGCTGCCGGAGATGCTTTCCGACGACGAGATCCGCGCCGATGTGGCGGCCCATCCTTTGAAGGTGGTATGCGCCACCGTAGGTGAGGATGAGCACTCAGTCGGCCTGCGGGAAATCCTCGACATCAAACATGGGGGCATCGAACGTTTCGGCATAGAGGTGCATCATTTGGGGACATCGGTGTCGGTAGAAAAGCTGGTGGACGCCGCCATTGAACTTCATGCGGAGGCTATCCTGGCGAGTACCATCATCAGCCACGATGATATTCATTACAAGAACATGAAGCGCATCCATGAACTGGCGGTGGAAAAAGGCATACGGGACAAGGTGACCCTGATTGCCGGCGGTACCCAGGTGGTTCCCAAACTCGCCGTGAACAGCGGGATGGATGCGGGCTTTGGACGGGGGTGTCACGGGATTGATGTGGCAACATTCCTCGTAAAACACCGGCGCATGAAACGGTAATGCAGGTAGATATACTGGTCGCGGAAATAGGATCGACCACAACCCTGGTCAATGCCTTTCAGGGTGTTGACGGCAGTGATCCTGTTCTATGGGGGCAGGGGCAGGCGGCCACCTCGGTACTGGAGGGTGATGTCAGGGTTGGGCTCCGGGGGGCGATAGAAGATCTGTGCCGGAAAAAAGGCGTGGAATCCCTGGACTACCGGGAAATGCTGGCCACCAGTAGCGCCGCAGGGGGCCTGAAAATGACCGTCCACGGCCTGGTCTACGACATGACCGCCCGGGCCGCCAAAGAAGCTGCGCTGGGAGCCGGGGCCATTATCCATCAGGTGACTGCAGGATTACTGCGCCGGTCTGACTTGGAAAGACTGCGAACGATACGGCCGAATATCATCATGCTGGCCGGGGGGGTGGATCACGGGGAGCGGGATACCGCCATTGCCAACGCGGAACGTATCCGGGAGTTGGGTCTTGCGACTCCCCTTATCTATGCGGGGAATGTGGACAACCAGGGGGAGATGGAATTGCTGTTTAAAGATAGCGGTATGCCCCTCTACCTGGTGGAAAACGTCTATCCCCGGATCGACGACCTCCAGGTGGAACCCGCCCGCCGGGTCATCCAGGCGGCATTTGAGGATCACATCGTGCAGGCGCCGGGGATGGAGCATGTGCGGGACATGGTGGGGGGTCCCATCATCCCCACACCGGGCGCCGTGATGGAGTGCGCAAAGCTGCTATATGAATCTTTGGGGGATCTGATGGTACTGGATGTGGGGGGCGCCACCACGGACCTTCATTCCGTAACTGCGGGGTCCGAAGAAATTGCCCGCATTTCCATCAGCCCCGAACCGCTTGCAAAGCGTACGGTGGAGGGGGACCTGGGGGTCTATGTGAACATGAAAAACCTGGTTGCCCTCATCGGGGAGGAGAAGCTGGAAGCTGAACTTGGTTTCCCGCCGGAGGAAGCTATGGCCACCTACCGGTTCGTTCCGAAAACCGAAAAGGAACTGCGGTTTGTGGAGCGGCTAACCCTGGAAGCGGTTCTGCTGGCAACGGAACGGCACGCGGGGCGTATCCGGTACGTCTATGGCCCGGGCGGCCGCAGTACCGTAGCGGAAGGAAAAGACCTGAAAGAGGTAAAATACATCATCGGTACCGGCGGCGCATTGACCAGGCTGCCCGGACGCGTTACCATAATGGAGTCCATCGCGGGGCACAACGAAACGGGGCTTTTCCTGTTCCCGCCTGCAACCGCAGCGATATTGGTGGATAATGATTACATCATGGCATCCCTGGGGGTGTTGTCAAAGAAATATCCCAAGGCCGCCTTAAAGCTTTTGCAAAAAAGTTTAGGTATAGCCGCATAATATATGGTATAATCCGGTAAGTATTTACCGGTAGTTTAGAATCTGAGGAGGACTACATGAGTACGGAACTAAAAAAGAAAAGAACCCCCCGCACTCCCAAGCTCTGGGAGGCGCTGCTCTCATTCGTCGTATTGATCGGCGTCATGGCGACGGGTATCGCGGTGTTCAAGGTGGACCCCCATGTCCCCATGATCATCGGTACGGCCTTTGCGGCCATCATGGCGCTTTACATCGGCTATGAATGGAAGTTCATCGAAAAGAGCATGTTCGACGGCATCTACCAGGCCTTGCAGGCGGTAATCATCCTGGCGATTATCGGCGTACTCATCGGCGTATGGCTGGTGGCAGGGGTGGTCCCCACCATGATCTACTACGGCCTTCAAATCATCACCCCATCCCTCTTCCTGGTGGCAAGCCTCATCACCTGTTCCATCACCTCCCTGGCTACCGGTACTTCCTGGGGTACCTGCGGTACCATAGGGCTGGCCCTGATGGGTGTGGGGCAGGGTCTCGGCATCCCCCTGCCCATGGCGGCAGGCGCGGTGCTCTCAGGCGCCTACTTCGGCGACAAGATGTCTCCCCTCAGCGATACTACCAACCTGGCCCCCGCCATGGCAGGGACTGATGTATTCACCCACGTAAAGTTCATGCTCAAGTCCACCATCCCGGTATACATTATCGTGCTGGTTATTTACCTGATTCTGGGTTTCCAGTTCGGTAAGGGTAGTACGGACATGGGCAGTCTGGCGATGATCACCAATGGTATCCGCGATAGCTTTACTATTAACCCGGTTTTGATGATTCCACCCCTGGTGGTTATCCTCTCCATCGCCTTTAAGATGCCCGCCATCCCGGGTATTTTCTTAGGTATCCTTTCGGGGGGTATTCTGGGCGCTCTTGTGCAGGGGAACAACTTTGGGGATCTGCTTTCCAGCGCTTACGGAGGCTTTGTCAGCGACACCGGCGTGGCGGAAATCGACGAACTCCTTACCGCCGGTGGATTGGAAAATATGATGTACTCCATCTCCCTGACCATTCTTGCTATGACCTTCGGCGGTATCATGGAGAAAACCGGCCAGTTGGAAGTTATCGTGCAGCAGCTTATCAAACTTGCCAAGGGTACCACTTCTTTGGTGGGGCTTACCCTGCTCACCTGCGTCGGCAGTAACGCTACCATGCCGGAGCAGTACATCTCCATCGTGGTGCCCGGCCGTATGTATGCCGCCACCTACCGCAAGCGGGGCCTGCACCCGAAAATGCTGAGTAACGCCCTGGAAGGTTCCGGTACGGTGACCAGCGCGCTCATTCCCTGGAATACCTGCGGTGTGTTCATGGCCGGCGTGCTTGGGGTAAGCACCTTCCAATATGCGCCCTGGGCATTCTTTAACTACCTGATGCCCATAACGGTGTTTGTCATGACCGCCTTTGGTCTTTTAAACGTCAAGATCAGCGATGATCCCGGCACGGTCATTTCAAGCGATGATCCGGTGGAAAAAGTTAACGCCGGAGCGGCTGTGGTGATTCAGGAAGCGAACGCTTCGTTGTAGAAGGCGAACGGTTTGTTATAGGATGCGGTCCTTTCCGGTAATGGGAAGGACCGTATCCTAGGTGAGAGAAACATCCTCATGCAAGTGAGGGTGTTCCAAAATCCACTTGACACATAGTATCGTATATGATACCATATAATATGGCCAGTGTGGATAAAATTATTGAAAAAATGAAAAACCAACCCCATGGTATCCGCATGGCGGAAGCTGATAAAGTAGAGGACTATATGAAACTTCCCTACAATTACGTTATTAAGCCTATCAACGATGAAAGCGGTTCGTATTTTTACGCGTCCATTCTTGAATTTGACGGATGCCAAAGTACCGGCGATACGTTTCAGGAAGCATATAACGGGCTCATGGAAGCCATGGAGGGTTGGATTGAAACCAAGCTTGAAAATGGATTTGCCGTTCCCCGGCCTCTGGATACGGAAAAATTCAGCGGAAAATTTCTTGTCCGGCTCCCAAAAACACTCCATGCACGATTGGCCCTGGAAGCAGAGAAGGAAGGGGTTTCTCTTAACCAGTATACTTTATATAAATTAAGCGTTTAAAACCCCCGGCCCGCCGCCCGGCTTTCTTACCGGATATATCGTATCTGTTGATCGCCGTGGACACCGACAAGACATTGCCGGTTACAATCCACGGTGATGTCCATATCTTCCAGGGGGATTGCTCCTAAAAGCACCTCCTTCGCGGCAGCTATCAGCCAGGGCTGGCAGGTCATGGAGCGGTTCTTCCAGTGTACCTCTACGGGCTCGGTTAGTTGACAGCCGTGATTCATCCCATCCGCAAGCCATGCCTGGGCGTTGCCCCAAATCTGCAGCCCCAGGGCGGCCCGAACGGCTTCGTTGATGATAAGCGTATCCGCTCCGGTATCCGCCACAACCCGTATTGTTGTTTCCCGAACTTCCGATTCCCTGATAAGCCCCCGTCTTTCCATAGCCACGTCACCGGCATTTTTCAAGGTGATTTCGTCATACACTATTCCCATACCATTTACCTCTTGGTTACATACTGTCCGCTCCGGTGTCGTTGCCATGTCGTCCCTCTACTTCCAATATACACTATAAGCGCGGTGAAAGCATAGGGGCGCCGCTCTACTCACCGATTAGGTAATCACGATGGTTACCGGGCCCCTGGAGCGACCCGGT
>BNUX01000113.1 GCA_025997675.1 Spirochaetia bacterium
GTGAAGGTCATGTCCGAAACCCGGCCAGGCAAGGACGGAACCGTTCAGGTGAACTTTATTATCAATGAAGGTGAAAAACTAACCATTGATGAAATACTGTTTGAGGGAAACACTATCTTTTCGACCCGGACCCTCCGGGGGCAGCTCTCCCTGAAGCCCAAGGGCCGCATCGCCCTTTTCAATGACGGCGCCTTCCAGGAGGCAAAGCTTACCGCGGATAGGATGGCCATTACCCAGTATTACCATGACCGGGGGTATATTGACGCCGAGGTGACCGATGTGTCCCGGGTCACCAAGCGGGATGTAAAGGGTAACAACAACCTGACCCTCACCTTCAGGATAACCGAAGGGAGGCTCTATACCTTTGGGGGCGTTACCTTTGAGGGGAATGAGATTTTTTCCAATGAACAATTAGCCGCCCAGGTGTATTCAAAAACCGGGGATACCGTCAATTCCCGGCGGGTGGAATCGGATCTGCAGCGGATAATGGGCCTCTACGCCGAAAACGGGTATATCTTTAATTCCATCAACCCCCGTGAAAACCGGGATACGGCAGCCGGGGTTCTCTCCTTCACTATTTCCATTGTGGAGCGGGGAAGGGCTCATATTGAACGTATTATTGTCCGGGGAAATGAGAAAACCAAGGATCATGTGCTGCTGCGGGAAATTCCCCTGGAACCGGGGGATGTATTTTCCCGGACCAAGCTGCTGGACGGACAGCGCAACCTGATGAACCTCCAGTACTTCTCCAGTGTTATTCCCGATATGACCCCCGGAAGTACCGACAGCCTGATGGACCTGGTATTTACCGTGGAAGAGCAGCCCACCACGGATATCCAGTTGGGGGTAACCTTTTCAGGCTCCGCCGAGCCCGACGCGATCCCCATTTCGGGCTTAGTCAAA
The DNA here is from genome assembly GCA_025997675.1 of Spirochaetia bacterium. Classification (GTDB taxonomy): domain Bacteria; phylum Spirochaetota; class Spirochaetia; order Treponematales; family Breznakiellaceae; genus Termitinema. Next base: position 904 of record BNUX01000113.1, read on the forward strand.
TGGAATGACCGTAACTTCCTGGGCTACGGTAATATGATTGGGGCGGAGGTGAACGCGGGCGCGGATACCCAGAGCGCGTCCCTGGAATACACCCAGCGGTGGCTCTTCGGGCTGCCCCTGTCCGGGGGCTTTGACTTTACGTTCCGTCATTCCTTGCGTAAGGCGGCCATGGATAATGCGGCGCCCTTCTTCAACGGGGACGAAACCAAGTCCTACCCCGATGGTTTTGATTCCTATGCCGAATATGAAGCCGCCAGTAAGTACCCGCCGTCGGTCTACCTGATGAATTATGACCAGTTGGGAATCTCTCTGGGATTCTCTACAGGCTACCGGTGGAGTACCGTTGCCGGGAACCTGGGGCTGGGCGGGGGTATTCGTACCGGGTGGGTAGATAATATTTATGACGAAGCAATTTACCGGCCCTTTGATCCTGTTCTGCGGGATGGCAATAACGAATGGAAATGGACCAATTCCTTCTGGACCAGCCTGTCCCTGGACCAAAGAGATGTGTATTATGACCCTTCAAAGGGCTACTATGGGTTCCAGCGTTTCGGGATTTATGGCATTTTTCCTTTTGAACGGGAGCATTACATAAAGTCCGAAACCAAGGCTGAGTATTTTCATACCCTTTTAAACCTGCGCATAACGGATAACTATAGTTTCAAAGTGATCTTCGGTATCCATACCGGGGTATCCTTCATCCTGCGGCAGCCCGCTTATTTGGATCATGAATTGCCTTTGATCGAAAATGCAAATAAATTAGTTATTGACGGTATGTTTAATGCTAGGGGATGGACCGATCAACGGCTTAACCGGGGTCTGGCACTCTGGGAGAACTGGGCGGAAATCCGTATGCCCGTTGTGCCGGGTATCCTGGCCCTGGACCTGTTCTTTGACGCAGCGGCGGTTAAGCCGACGGTGCCCAGCTTCTTTAATGATTTTGATATAGGGGATATGCGGTTCAGCATGGGCGGGGGTATCCGGTTTGCGATTCCCCAATTCCCCTTCCGGTTCATCTTAGCCAAGCGTGCCGTGGTTGAGGATGGACAGTGGACATGGAAGGGCGGGAATCTGGGACCCTTTGATTTTGTAATATCCTTTGCCCTGGCAACCTATTAAGATGAGGGTTTGGTGATGAAAAAGTGTGGAATTATCGTATTTGTTTTTATGGTCCTCATGATTTCACCCTTGGCGGCCCAGCAGCTGACCCGTTTTGCGGTGGTGGATCTTTCCAAAGTTTACTCCCAGTTTTTCCGGGAGTCCCGGGCGGTCCGGGAATGGGAGCAGCGAAGCGCCAGGGTGCAAAGTGAAGTGGACCGGATGACGGCGGAGATTCAGACCCTGCAGGGTTCTCTTGCCGATGCGGGAGCCCGGGGGGATGAGGAGCGGGCGCTGCGGATTCAGAATGATATATACCGGAAGCAGGATTTCCTCCGGGAATACTATCAGGTTAAGAAGACGGAACTGGAGGATCAGATGAAAAAGCTTTCCCAATCCGGGAGCTTTTTGGATCAGGTTCAGACTGAACTCCGGTTTATCGCCGAAAGTGAAGGCTACAGTATGGTCTTAAACCAGCGGGCAAATACGGGTATACTCTGGTTTAGCCCAACGGTGGACATAACGGAAAAACTGATTACCAATTTAAGGACAAAAACCGGAAGATAGTTATGGAATCGAGCCCTATGCTGGACCAGTACCGGCGAATCAAAAGGGATCATCAGGGGGATGTTCTTTTTTTTCGCCTGGGTGATTTCTATGAAATGTTTTCAGATGATGCGGTGGAAGTATCCGCCCTGTTAAACCTCACCCTGACCAGCCGTAACGGGCTTCCCATGTGCGGGATTCCCTACCATGCGGCCCGGTCGTATATTGCCCGCTTGTTACGGCACGGCAAAAAAATAGCCATCTGCGAGCAGCTTTCCGAAGTCAATAAGGGCAAGGGGGTAATTGAGCGCAAGGTGGTGGAGGTTATCACCCCGGGGACCACCGTGGACGAGGATTTTCTGGACAAGGGCAGCTCCAACTACCTGGGCGCCCTTGCGGGAACCGCCACGGTGGTTTCCTTTGCCTATATCGATCTGAGTACCGGGGAATTCTACGCCACTTCCTTCCCCTATGCTGCGGCGGCGGAAAAGCTCCGGGGGGAACTGGAGCGGCTCCAGATCCGGGAACTGGTGGCCCAGGAATCCCTCCTTGAGGAGCATGCGGCCTTGCCGGGTGATATAGCCGCCGCCGTTCTGGACCGGTCAACCCTGGTGGTGAACCGTTGGGCGGACTGGCTCTTCGATGCGGGCCGCGGCAGGGAACGGCTGGAACGGCAGTTTGGCACCGCAAGTCTCCGGGGCTTTGGCCTTGAGGACAATTCCCCGGAGATACTCTCCGCCGGGGCTGTTCTGGATTACCTGGACAATACCGCCCGGAGCCTTATTCCCCATGTCCGCTCCCTCCGCCTTTACGGGGACACGGAGTATGTGGGTATCGATGAATCCTCCCAGCGGAACCTGGAACTGGTCCGTAACCTCCGGGACGGCGAGCCCCGGTTCTCCCTCCTGGAAGTGATGGACGAAACCAAAACCGCCATGGGCCGCCGGCTTTTAAAACGGCGTATTCTCCACCCTTTGACGGACATTGGGCGGATCAATACACGGCTTGATATGGTGGAATCCTTCTATCACGACCAGGGGCGGCTTACCGCAGGGCGGGAACTGTTAGGAAAGACCCCGGACCTGGAACGGCTCTGTTCCCGGCTTGCCATGGACCGGGCCCACGGCAAGGATATGTTATCGGTTAAAAATTCCCTCAACTCCTTTGATGCCATCCATAGGCTTAGCGGGGAACTGGGCTGTATTTTTGAAACAGAAACCGCTTCTTCCCTGGCTTCAGAGGCTATTACCCATCTCATGGAACTCCGGGATCTTCTGGAACAGGGGCTTTGCGAAGACCCCTCTATCCTGCTTACCGAGGGGAACCTGATCCGGGAGGGATATAGCAAGGAACTGGATGAACTCCGCAAACTCCGGGACAGCGGCCGCTCCCTCCTGGAAGCATACCTGGAGGAGGAGCGTCTGGCCACGGGTATTACCAGCCTGAAAATCCGGTACAACCGGCTTATCGGGTACTTTTTCGAGGTTACCAAGGTCCATCTTCCCAAGGTGCCCAAGCGCTTTATCCGCCGCCAGGGCACCGTCCAGGGGGAACGTTTTACCACGGACCGGCTTGCGGCCATGGAATCGGACATCAACGGCGCGTCGGACCGGGTGGTGGAACTGGAAAAGCGGCTCTTCCTGGAAATCCGCGACAAGGCCAAAGCCCTCATTCCGGAACTGTCCGCCGCCGCCGCCCGTATCGCCGAACTGGATACCGCCCAATCCCTGGCACGGGCCGCCACGGTCCGGGGCTGGATACGCCCGGTGGTGGATTCTGAAAACCGCCTGGAGATCCTCGAAGGCCGCCATCCGGTGGTGGAAGCCCATTTACCCGGCGGAGAGTTTATCCCCAATGACGTGGTACTGGAGGAGGGTGGGGTAGTCTTTGCCCTTATCACCGGCCCCAACATGGCCGGAAAGTCCACCTATCTGCGCCAGGCCGCGCTGATCACCATCATGGCCCAGACGGGAAGCTTTGTCCCCGCAAAGGACGCAAAAATAGGCGTCACCGACCGTATCTATTGCCGGGTGGGGGCCTCGGACAACCTGGCCCGTGGGGAAAGCACCTTCCTGGTGGAGATGAACGAGACCGCCAACATCCTCAACACCGCAACAGAGCGGAGCCTGGTGATCATGGACGAGGTAGGCCGGGGCACGGGCACCAACGACGGCCTTTCCATTGCCTGGGCGGTGAGCGAAGAACTGCTCAATCGCGTCAAATGCCGGACCCTTTTTGCCACCCACTACCACGAACTCTCCATGCTATCCCATCCCGGCCTGGCAAACCGTTCCATGGAAGTCCTGGACCGCGGGGGGGAAATAGTATTTCTGCGGAAGCTAAGAGAAGGCCCTTCGGCGGAATCCTACGGCCTCCATGTGGCCCGTCTGGCGGGCTTAAGCGAAGGGGTCCTGGGACGGGCTGCGGAGATTATGGAGCGGCTAAAGGAAGGGGAGAAGATACTTCACAAGACGCTGCCCGGCTCGACTCCAGGCGCTGATACGGAAACAGAGGCATCAGTTGAAACAGTGCCCGGCGCCATTGGCCGCATTGCCGAGGACATTGCCGCCCTGGACTTAAACCGCATAACCCCCCTGGAAGCCCTGAACCGCATCCATGCCTGGAAAGCCCTCTTTGACGGCAAGGACCCGCCTAAAGGTTCCGTCAAACCGCACCGGGATAGTCCGGGGCCGAGCTTGTTTGACGAATAGGCGGAAAGACTCGCTGTAATAAAGCAAAATAGTACATGTGCCCATATCTCTTTAGGGGGAAAACCCCAAGGAGATTTATGTTTCAGACATCGGAGGAAGACCGGGCGGCCAACATTGAACAGCTTGCCGCCGCACCAAATCTGATTCTGGACGGCAACACCTATCAGGGGAAATATGAACTGAACAAAGATTCAATACATCAATTTCTTAAGGGCCTAAAAGAAGAAATACTTGAAAACAGCGCTATATCCGAACCTATAAAACTA
>BNUX01000114.1 GCA_025997675.1 Spirochaetia bacterium
GTTCATTGAAATCTAGGAGTGCAGTATGAAAAAGATTTATGAAAGCGAACAACTGATGGTTCTCCATCAATCGGCTCAAGCTCTATTCGATTTGGGAATAATTGATGCCGCCGAAATGCGGGAATACGACGAAGATTGCCTGGTCCCCCAGGAAAAGGCGTCAAAGAAAGCCCTTAAAGTTCTGGATGCCGGCCATCCTGCCACCGCATAAAACCCCTGTTTAAGCACCAGGGAAGTGTGGTACACTGTATGTAACGAGGTACGATATGGCAAGACAAACTGGACACCGCGCATGTGAAGGCGTATTAGCGTTCGGGGCCTTTATACCGCATATATATACACCTGATAGTATAAAAATACACGCTTTGCCCCTCTTTTTATTGACATTATGCAAAACTACCGGCTATACTTTCCCCACCTGAGGAGGAATGTATGAAATCAATAGCGAAAATTGCGGGAGTGATCCTGGCCGGCATGGTTCTGGCCCAGGGTGTTTTTGCCGGCGGCGGCAAGCAGGGGTCGGGCGGGCTGACCATTGAAAAAGGAACCCTTACCATAGGGATGGCAATCGAGTATCCCCCCATGGAGTACTATGATACGGACGGGGTTACCCCCATCGGATTTGATGTATCCATGGGAAAGGCCCTGGCCGAGAAGCTGGGACTCCAGGTTAAGTTTATCGACACCGCCTGGGATGGGATTTTCGCGGGGGTGGACACCGGGAAGTATGATTGTATCATGTCGGCGGTAACCGTAACCGATGCCAGGGTTGCGGCCCATAACTTCACCAAGCCCTATGTGGGGAATGCCATGGCTTTGGTGCTCCGGAAGGGCAGTACGGTCACCGCCAGGAACCCCACCGAACTTACCGGGCTGGGGGTGGCCTATCAGGCCGAAACCACGGCGGATTTCTACATGGCCTCCCTTGCCGAAAAGGGGCTTAAATACACCCCCTACGAGTACGACCAGGTGATAAACTGCTTTAACGAATTAGGGCTTGGCCGGGTGGACGCCATTGTCACCGACCTCCTCGTGGCGGTTGACTACGTCGCCCCTGCGGACAGCCCCTTCGAGATTGTATGGCAGGGCGACGCGGATGAAGTTTTTGCTATCTGTTTAAAGAAGGGGAACGATGCCTTGACCGCCGAACTTGATAAGGCGCTGGACGCCCTGTTTGCAGACGGCACCATGCTCAGGATTTCCAAGGAGATCTTCGGCGGCATGGACATGGTCAGCGCTGCACGGAAATAGGGAAAACCAAAGCATGGACCTATTGCAAAGGATGATCTCCTGGGTGCCTTCCCTGGTGGGAGGCGCCCGGGTTACCATCGGCCTCACCCTCCTGTCTGTTTCGGCGGGGATTATCCTGAGCCTCTTCCTCGCCCTGGGGAAGATATCAAAGTATCGGTGGGTCAGCAAGATTTGCAGCGCCTATGTTTTCTTTTTCCGGGGCACCCCCCTGTTGATGCAGCTCTACTTTATCTATTACGCGCTGCCCATGGTATCGCCCATCTTCATCATCAAGACCGGGGACCAGTTTTTTGACCGCTTTATTCCGGCCTTTATCGCCTTTGCCCTGAACTCCGCCGCCTATTGCGCGGAGATCATCAGGGCGGCGATTCAGAGCATTGACAAGGGCCAGTTCGAGGCTTCCCGGGCATTGGGGCTTTCCTATCCCAAGACCATGAGCCTGGTGATAGTACCCCAGGCCATCAGGCGCCTGATACCGCCGATTGGCAATGAGTTTATCATGGTCCTGAAAGACGCGTCATTAGTATCGATGATAGCCCTCATTGATATTACGAAGGCCACGCGGAATATCGAATCCTCGACCCGTTCGGCCCTGGTGTATATCCCCGCAATGATACTCTATCTTATCATTACGGCGGCGTTTACCTTTGCCTTCCACAAGCTGGAAAAAAAGTATTCGGTGTACATATGAGCATGATTAAGACCGTGGATGTCTGCAAGACCTTCCATACCAACGGGCGGCCTCCCCTGGAGGTGCTGAAAAAGGTATCCCTCACGGTGGAACAAAAGGAAGTGATCTGCATCATCGGCCCATCGGGTGCGGGCAAATCCACCTTCCTGCGTTCCCTGAACCGGCTGGAAAAGATCGACAGCGGCAAAATATACATAGAAGACAAACTGCTCTTTGACTGTGTTGATGGGGCGGATACCCTAAAACTGCCCCACCATGAACAGGTAAAGGCCCTGCTTGAGGTTGGAATGGTGTTCCAGAACTTCAACCTGTTCCCCCATAAAACCGCCATAGAAAACCTGATACTGAGCCCCATGCATGTGCGGAAACTTTCGGAAGAGGAAGCGCGGGAACGAGCGCGGGTACTCCTGGACCGGGTGGGCCTGGCGGACAAGACCGACGCCTATCCTTCCCAGCTATCCGGCGGCCAGCAGCAGCGGGTGGCCATAGCCCGGGCCCTGGCTATGGAGCCGAAGATAATGCTCTTTGACGAGCCCACCTCCGCCCTGGACCCGGAACTGGTGGGGGAAGTCCTGAGCGTCATGAAAAGCTTGGCCCAGGGGGGGATGACCATGCTGGTGGTAACCCACGAGATGAACTTTGCCCGGGATGTGGCGGATAAGGTGGTGTTTATGTTTGAAGGGTCTATTCTGGAAACCGGCCACCCCAGGGATATGTTTACCAACCCAAGTAACGATAGGACCCGGCAGTTTTTACAGAGCGTGCTTTAAGTATGGACCTTGAACTATTACAGGAGCGCGCCCGGATTTTCCGGGAAGTCCGCGCCTTTTTTGACACACGGAACTATCTGGAGGTGGATACCCCCCTCCTTGCCCCGGACCTGATCCCCGAGACCTGTCTGGAGGTCTTCGAAACCGCCTACGGGACAAAGCCCTACTGGCTTATCCCCTCCCCGGAAATCTGGATGAAAAAACTCATCGCCCAACACCGGGTCAGCCTGTACCAGCTATGCAAGTGCTTCCGGAACGGGGAATCCACCGGTCATCTCCACAGCCCGGAATTCACCATGCTGGAATACTACACCATGGACGCACATTACCTCGACAGCCTCACCCTCACCGAAGAACTCATCAGAAGCCTGTTGAGGGATTCCAGTCCGGCCAGTCTCGCCCCGCCCTTCCTGCGGATCACCATGGAGGAAGCCTTTTCCCAATGGGCCGACTTCAGCCTTTTTGAGGCCGCCGAGACGGGGACCCTGGAGCATGAGGCCCGGAAACGGGGGCTGAATCCGCCCCCGGGACTGGATACGGCGGCGCTCTACGATCTGATCTTCATCCACGCCGTAGAACCGTCTCTGCCGAAGGACCGGATGGTGGCGATATTGGATTACCCCGCCTTTGTCCCCTGCCTTGCCCAAAAAAGCCCGGACGGCAGAACCGTGGAGCGCTGGGAACTCTATGTGCGGGGAATAGAACTGGCAAATTGTTATTCCGAGGAAACCGAGAGCGATGAGGTGCGCCGGTTCTTTGAACGGGAGGGGGCGCTGAAAACCCGGACCGCCCTGATCCCCCACCGGCTGGACGGGGATTACTGGCGGAACTTTCTTAACTTTCCCCCCTGTTCCGGGGTAGCCCTGGGGCTGGACCGGCTGGTGATGGCCCTGACAGGAAGGTCAAGCATAGACTCGGTATTGCCCTTCCCTATGGAATCTTAAAATTCCCGCCGGCAATTTGCTCATCCATATACCGGAGCCGCCGGGAAAGATCCCGGGCCAGATTCATTATCATAAGGGAAAAGGTGCCGATATCCAGCTTGTAAATAGCATGCAGAGCCTTGTTGGAAATGGACATAACCTGGGTGGGGGTCAGGGTTTTGATGGTGGCCGACGCGGGCATTATATCAAGAACCGCCATCTCCCCGAAGCTGTCACCCTCTGTAAATTCAACAAAGGTGATGCCCTTCTTCATCACCGCCACCCGGCCTTCCAGGATGAACCGGATCTTATCATTCGGCTCATCCTCAACAATGATATTTTCCCCGGCTTCATAGGTTTCCGGTTCCATCAGGGGAATGATCTTGTCAATCTGCTCCTCAAGGAGGCCGCCGAACAGGGAGTAGTGCTGTAGGGATGAAGATCTTACCATAGCGTTCCCTCAAATATTGAATTTAAAGAACATCACGTCCCCATCATGGACGATGTATTCCTTTCCCTCTATACGGTACTTCCCGGCTTCCTTGATCTTCGCCTCAGTACCGTACTTGATAATGTCTTCGTACGAGTAAACTTCCGCTTTGATAAATCCCTTTTCAAAATCCGTGTGGATAACCCCCGCCGCCTTGGGCGCGGTATCCCCGGCATGAACGGTCCAGGCCCGGCACTCATCTGCCCCGGCGGTAAAGAAGGTCCGGAGCCCCAATAACCGGTACGCCGCATGGACCAATGCGCCCAGTCCGGATTCCTTAAGCCCCAGTTCCTCCAGGAAGGCGAGTTTTTCCGCCGGGTCATTGATATCCGCCAATTCCGCTTCGAACTTCCCGCAGATGATCACCGCCTCGGAACCCTCGGCGGCGGCCCGCTTCTTTACCATATCAATATAGGCATTACTGCCGCCACCCTCATCCACATTGCAGACATAGAGCTGGGGTTTGGCGGAGATGAAGTGACAGTCGTACACGGCCGCCCGCTCGTCATCGCTTAGCTCCGCCTGACGGGCAGGCTTTCCCGATTCCAGGAGGGGGCCGATTTTGTCCAGGGCGGCCAGTACCGTTTCGGCGCTTTTCTGTTCCGCCTTCCCCTGCACCCGGGCGGCCCGGTCCGCCCGCTCCCGGCGCTTGGCCAGGGTATCCAGGTCCGCCAGGGCCAGCTCTACGTTTATGGTTTCCATATCCGACTCGGGGTCTACCTTGTTGGACACATGGACAATGTCGGGATCGTCAAAACAGCGGACCACCTGGGCAATGACCCCCACTTCCCGGATGTGGGACAGAAACTGGTTCCCCAGTCCCTCCCCCTTGGAGGCGCCCTTCACCAGGCCGGCGATGTCCACGAACTCCACCGCGGCGGGGATGGTTTTGACGGGCTTAAACAGGGCGGATAGCGTGGTAAGCCGCCCGTCCGGCACATCCACGATTCCCACGTTAGGGTTAATCGTGCAGAAGGGGTAATTTGCCGCTTCCGCCGGTGCGGAACTGAGGGCCGAAAAGATAGTAGACTTTCCCACATTGGGGAGCCCGACGATACCGCAGTTAAGTGCCATGGGGTTATTGTACGGGAGGCCTTGACGAGGGTCAACGGGCAGAGGAGCCGGGGATCATTCCGCAATCTACCTTTTTATCGCCGGGGTAACCGGCTTGAGATCTGCCCACACTAAAGGAAGTCCATATTTTTTGAATATGGCAATAGTGGAATCCTCCGCAGCCTGACTATATTCAGAGGGTGTCATTCCTTTCCGTTCATCCTGGAGCATAAGCCGGGCCGCATGAATTTCCCGCACGGGCCGGGGCTCATCCGCTATAGCGGGATCGTTCATGTAATCTTCAATAGTTTTCATAGCTTTAATACCTCC
>BNUX01000115.1 GCA_025997675.1 Spirochaetia bacterium
ACAGACCCGGAAGCAGTTCAATAATACCTTCTCCATCCAGGCTCAGGGTAAATAGGTCGCTCTCTGTCAGTACCCGGTCCTTGTTCCGTTCCTCGCTGTTTTACCTCCCCGACACCCACGCCGCCCGAAACGCGTTCCTTTCGGCTTCCGCTACCGTTTTCTTTTTCCAGCTTTTTCATTGCATCAAATTCTATTTCAAAACCACAATTCTTGCAAGTAAATAAGCCAAATCGCAATTGTATTTTACCTGATTTTCTGGACGGAAGAATATCGTATTGTTTTTCTCCTGATGCATCATCAATAATTTCTGCATGATATTTTTTTGTTAATACCGCGTTACATTCCGGGCAATAATGTTTTTTGAAGTATAAATAGAACGGATTAGCTTTATATAAAGTTATAATATCATTTAATCTTTTTTCATATATTTCTATATCGTCAAGTTTGTATTCTTTATCGCATGCTTCGCAATGAAATACATAATATGAAACCTCTACATCACCTATAAAATCAATATCTATAAAACGGTCAAATTCCTTTGCTTCCGGAGAATGGGTATTAACAATTTTTGTATCCATTCTCGTTTCTAATTTGCTCTGGCAATATGGGCAAAAATGTTTCTTTATAAAGGTATTTGTAGGATTTGTAATTATCAATAAAGAACCCCCCATTTTTGCTTCCTATTTTTTCTTTTCTACTCTAAATAGCAACGAACCAGAATAATTCTTATTGTCTGGGAGTGCGTACCTTTCAGTAGAAGGCAAATAAATGCCAAACCTACCACCAATAGAACCAATATCGCCAGTAGCTCCCATTTCAACCCGATATCCATGGCTATTTATTTCAGCTACTCCTCGACCACTCAAAAGAGAGGCTTTTCCGGCAACGCCTAAACTAAACCCATTCTTATAAGTCAAACCTCCCTGTCCTGTAACAGTTAGAACATCTCCAACGCCTTTAATATTTATGGAAGCATCATCGTTATTCCAAAGGCTTATTTTCGCATCAGCATGCAACAGGGATATTTTCCCAAAATAACCAATCGTTCCTTCCTTACCACCTTTATTAATTTTTGCTTGTGTTCTTAGGATGTTCTCTGTATATAACAGCGTTAAATCAATAGAACCATTTTCTAGTGGAATTTCAGCTGTACGAGCATCATTCCATAAGGAATTCAAATGATTACTCGCGTTAACATCACCCGCATCTGATCGCTCCATCAAACCAATTATTTTTCCGATAGCAGACGTTTGTTTAAAAAAATCAAAAAAATCATCTAGAGTTGGAAAAGGAATAAAAAAATCCTGATAATCCCCGTCTGACCGATAGAAGGTATCCGCGAACATGTCCAGCAGGCTCATATCGCCCCGGGACTTCGCATAGGCGTATGCCGCCAGATTAGCCCCGAGGTAGCCGCTGGTGTCAACGTTCAGCCCTGCGGCAAGCATCCGCTGCGCCATTTCGGTGGACGCCTTAAACGCCTCCCGCGTTTCAAGGTAATTGTCTCTGGTGACGACGCCATCTCTATGCGCTTCCCATTGTAGCGTCGCGCCCATTGCGAGTTGCTCTCCGGTGGTCATGTCGTCGCTATAGCCGTTCAGGGTGACTACCCGTTTTCCATCATCGCGTATTTCGGTTTTTGCCCCTTCGCCGCCATTCCCTCTTTCTAATATCGTATCCCCGTTCAGTATCGAGTCGAGTAGCGCCTTCGCTTCCTCATCCCCATATCCCCACTGTGTCCGCAATGCGGTAGCCGTCTTCGTCATGTTATCGTTTCGTTTCGCGGCGGCTTCTATCTGAATATTCTTCCCCCAGTTGCTCAATCCGTTCATGGCGTTTGCAATGGTACCGTAACTTATATCCGTGCCGCCCATACCAAGCCCCATACTAAAGCCGTCTTTGCCGAGGTTCATTTCCAGCAGCCCTACCCCGGACGCCTTCGCTACATTAAAGGTAACATTGCCGGTCATCCCGTAGGTTACCCCCGCACCAACCATGCTACCCGCAAATTTGTTGAAGTCCCCAATGCTCCCTATCTGCCCGCTGTTAAATCCCAGCACTTTTTCAAAATTGCTGCCAAGGTTCATCTGCCCCAGGGCGCCCGCCGTGAAGGTTCCCGCCCCCGCTGCCGCCACACTTGCCCAGGTCGCCGTACTGCCCATTGCCGAAGTAAAGCTTTTACTATTAAACGACAAGCTCCCGTTCTTTATCTCAAACGAGTTGATCGCCGTGTTCGCTACCGTGGTTAGCGCCGCCTGCCCAACGCTGCTCGCCGCCTGGAGCGCTATTTTGGTAGCGGCACTTGTGTTACTTGCCGTAATAAGCCCGTTTATCCCGCCGTCGTTTAAAAAATTACCGGTTTGAACTTGCGTGCCGCTGTCAATAACGGTTTGCCCCACGCCGCTGTCGGCAATTTGCCCCATCCCGCTAAACAGCGCGCCGACTCCGATATTTAGCGCAGATGTCACCACGAGTTTCCCCAGCTCCAGCCCCACTTCCTGCACCGTCTTATAACCCCCACCCAGGTCAAGGCCCCCAAACATCACATCGTCTATCATCCCTATCGCGCTACTGGCCACCGGACCCGCCACCAAGCCCACCGCCGCTCCTACTATCGACATCGCCATATCCGTTACGCTCCGCACCGTCGGCGCTTTAAACCAGCTCCCGGTATCGTCCCATATCCGCTTGTCGTACATCGGCAGGGCCAGTTCCTTCATCCCCTTCCCCGCTACTATGCTGTTCCACTGGAAGTCCAGCATAATTCGCCCCATCTCCCCGATTCCCGCACTCGCCACATTGCTCTCTCGGCCCTGCTCCAGGTCAAGGGCGTCCTCTTGCTTGAACACCGGCGCGTACCCGATATGCCGCCCCAGTTTCCCGTCCCTCAGGGACACATATTTCACACTCAGGTCGTAGTATTCCTCCCTCTCCCCCTCGCTCATCTCCTCTTTTTCGCCTAATTCCTTCATCCGTTTGACCCCGGCGTTTTCCTTCCCATCCACCTCATCCGGGTTCCGCGGGATGTCCAGGTTCAGCGTGTACCCCTTCTCGTCCGTTCTCCCAAACACGTCATCGCTCCAGGCCTGCATGTCACGCTGCGCCTGTGCCACCAGCATCATGATCCCGTAGTCGTCTATCCCTTCCAGTCCGGCATCATCCAGCCTTACCGATATCACCGCGTCCGCGGTCCGGAAGTCCTCGTACATATGAACCGTCTGCTTATTCTTGATGTTCTTTACCACCGTGGAGCCCACGATCATCTCACGGCTGATATACTCTCCCTTCACCGTGTACCCGTTGTTCTGCACCATGCTGATTTCCCAGTCCTTCATCCCCTTGTTTTCTGCCATAAGCCGCTCTCGGTAGCTTTTCCTCATCTCCGTTAGCTGCTTCTGCGCCGCCGCCGCCGCAAGCCGACTCGCCACCGCTCGCCGGTCTGTGCTTATCCCTTCCAGCGCCTTCTGCGCCGCTATCAGGGAACTGGTGTCCGCGTTCCGCTTAATTCCCCGCTGTACCACTCCCGCGCTTCCCGCTATGCGTCCGTTCAGGCTCCCCGCATAATCCATCAGGCCCGCCAGGTTTGTGTCCGCCAGCATCCGGTCAATATACCCGTCCGCATCAAATCCCTGGTCTCTCAGCGATAGCCGCGACGTGTCCTGCGCCGCGCTCAGGCTTCGCGCTATCACCGTTTGGACGTCCGCTCCCGATTCTTTCAATATCCCGTAGTTCGCATAGTTCGCCGCGTACAAATACTGCTCGGTCATCCAGTCGTCTTTGTCTTCAAGAAACGCCATATAACTTTCACGCCACGCTTCATCACGCTCCGCGTATGTCTTGGCGAAGTTCTCTCGCCAGGCAAAGTATTCCCGGTTTATCCGCCCTTCCGCCTCGGTCCATTCCTCCCCCGACTTCCGGATGATTATCCCCATCTGCGCAGCCCATTCCTTCATCTGCGTATCAAAGTCCCGCATCACCAGGTCCCACTCCCGCTCTTTCACCTGCCGCTGCGCTTCCTGCGCGTGGCTAAGGGTAGTGAGCATCGTCCCTTTCAGGTTTTCCAGCGATTCTACCAGGTAGTCCTCCGCACTCCGGCTGTAATCGGTCATCGCCGATACCGTCGTCGCAAACCGTTCCGCGTATAGTGCCTGTATGTTCCGGTCATGCCGCCTTTGGTACCACGATCCCGCTCCGTAGGCCGTCCGGGCGTACCCACGCAGTTCCGTTTTCAGCGCTTCAGTGTACGCCTGTCCAGGAATGGGATTATTCGGATTTGAATTTTTGGTACCAACAATTTGCACTATTCTTCACCTGTTATAAAAACATATTTAGATTTATCAGTTGGCCTGCTAATATCAATTTTACCAGATGTATCTACGGTTAAAATATAATCTGGAATAACATGTGTTTTATACGGAAATGTTTTGTACCAGTCCTCGCCTTCTAATTCTATCAATCCAAATGAGTTTCTAATTTCTTTTGTTGGGTAAAATGTACCTGTTTCTTCCCATAAATCTTCCACGCTAAGTATATACTCATCTTTTGTTTCAAAAGTTTTTACATCATAAATATGACATAATACTCCTTCACCCGTGCGTTCGGGATACTCGGTGTATATGATGTTTTTTTCGATACCGGTAAAAAAAGTTGAAGGATCCTCCTTCAAACTATCACCGAGAATAACAAGAGAAAATCTCCATTTTATGTCAGGTAAATGTCGGGAACTACCCCCATGTTTTGAGTCGACAACATCAAATTCTTCTGCCGGTATAACTTCTCCGATAAGCGAGTTTAATAGCGATGGGTTATCATCATCAAAATATGCATTGACTGCCTGCTCAAATGTTACATCGCGAGTGGTAGATACAACCGTCTGCGAAACTATATCAACAGCAGGTGATTGGTTATCATCAATTACAACAGGCAGGGAATCGATTTGTGATTGCTTTTTTTCACAAGCGGTAATCATAAACACCAACACCACCAAAATATAACACACTCGATTCATCAAAGACTCCCTTATCTGCTGCTGTTATAAGTTCGGGCATCACTGGTATGTCCATAATTAATGCCCTGTAAAAGTATCAGGGGATCGTAATACTGCCGACCACCGTAATACGTTGATGATTTTATTTCCGGCGTATATTGAGTCGACAACTGCTGTAACCAGGGACTCCCTCTGGCATTGGTTGAAATATCAGTATGCAGATGTGCAGCTCCTCCCCAGGTACCGGTATTACCCGATAAACCAAGCACTGTTGAGCTTGTTATCACACTTCTATCTGTTACGCTTGTTGATGACAAATGCAGCATCCTCTGGACTATATCATCCGTACGTTGCTGCCCATTGCCGAAGTAAAGCTTTTACTATTAAATGACAATCCCCCGTTCCTTATCTCAAACGAGTTGATCGCCGTGTTCGCTACCGTGGTTAGCGCCGCCTGCCCAACGCTGCTCGCCACCTGGAG
>BNUX01000116.1 GCA_025997675.1 Spirochaetia bacterium
TCTACAAGGATATTATCAATTTCTCTGTTTTCATATAAATCTTGAAATGTTTCACCTGATAAGTCTGAAAATTCAATCAATGGAAGAGATCCTTTAACTAATGATCCAACGCAAGTAATTATTGTAGAGCTGTTACAATTTTTGCTTTGTATTAGACGGGAGACTAGCATTAATCTTACTATTGTGATATCTGCTTGGGATGCTGTCAAGTTAGATAATAATGCTAAAAATGATTCTCCAATGGAATATTTGTGGAGGGCGATGCCGCTTTTAATGCAATTTATTATAGCTGATAATGATAAATTGCTCCATGTTCATTATTTTGGGGTTAGTGCACAAGGAGGAGATGTTGGCGATAAAGACATCAGAAAGAAACTGTTGTCAAATGATCCATGCAATAGAATATTGGTGATAGATGAAGAAAAAAATGAATCGAAAGATATTACATTGCCGTTATTGCAAGCATTAGGTATAGATAATGAAGAATAATAGAATCGAACAATCTTTACATGGGTATGATAATGGGCATCATTTATTAGCCATTTCTACAAAAGGCCTTAATAATAATTCACTAAAAACATTATCCATATTAAGTGATTTTTCTGGTCCGGAAATAGTTAATGGTTTTGAGGAATATATAACAGGATACCCTTTAGTAGATGATGATTTATATGTAATTGCTAAAACATGGTATGCATTTGAGATGGAAAGGCCTGGTTGTGTATGGACTCATTCATTATTTATCCCGAATAAAATAATTAAAACTAAAATGGATGTGAATAAATTATTTAATTTATTTATTAGGCCAAAAAAAAACACAGATATTTCATTATATTCTAAATCGCTAATGGTAATTGATGAAGATAATGACTTTTATATTGATGACATGTCTTTAAATGATACTAATTTATTATTTTCTTCGTTATTTTCAAACAATCAACCAGTACTTATAGGTATTAGCGATACTTTAAAAATTCAAAATGAAATAATCTTTCTTCTTCAGAATGAACTGTATTTATTATACAAATATTTTTCTTTTTGTACTGGTTCTGTTTCGGACAGAAAAATTAACAACAGATCATTTGATTTACAGTTTGTACCAGAGCATATGTTAAAATATATTGGTAGAAACATCAAAAATCCAATATTGATTAATAAAAATAATGTCATCACTAATATGCCGAATCATTTTATTGACATAACTTATAAAATTACTAATGATGATAATTTTAATAAATTTATGTTGATATTTAATAATCTTATTATAGACAGAGTTAGTGTTGGACAATTTATTCAATTCTATTTTGAAATTGGTTTAAATACAAAAATATGTGATATAATAATGTATATAAAAAAAGGCAAGGAAATATTTAATGATGATTGTTATAATAAATTTATAATAAAAACGATAGAGTGTTTATTAGATAACGATAATTCTTTATGGTTTATAAAAGAAAATATAAATGATATTATAAAAATAATATCAAGTAACAATAATTTGTCTATTGATAATTTCATAATAAAAAACATTATTTCTTTATTATGGGAAAAATATGACATAAGGAAAATAGGTCAAATATTTAATGAATTAATAAATAGTAACGTTAATAATATTGGAGAGAAATTGATAAAGGTGATCGCAAACAACTTAACAATAGAAAAAACGCAGGAATTTTCACTAATGCAGCTAAAGACTTGTAGAATACTGGTATTGGCAAATAATAAATTATCCTTATGTCCTGATTTCTGGAAGCAAACTATAGATTTTCAGTTGGAAATATTGAATTGTATTAACAAGGAAAAACTATCAGTTTCTGAAAATACAAAATTAATAAAAACCATATTAGAAAACAGTCAAGATGTATTTTGTCTTCAATTATATAATATATTTGACAAGATGGCTGTGTCAATAGTACTATCTTATTATGCAAAACATAATATTAAGAATGGATGGATAAAAATAATCCATTATGATATGGATGAATATTTTAATTGGATAATTACGATAGATAAATTAGATGATTATGTTTGTATAGAAGAAATGATTAATGGAATAGACCCAAATTCAGAACAATTATTAAAATATGAATGTTCTTTATGGGAAAAATTGTTTCAATTAATAGATACTAATAATATTAATGATAAGCTAAAAGTATCATTAGCTATATATTTTTTACCTATTATTTTACATTCAGGATATAAATATAGTAGTAATCTGGTGCATTTTGTTTTTTATACAATAAATGATAAATTGGCAAATGACAGTATTGATTTCGAATCCTGGTCTAAGATTGATAAATTACTTCCTGAAATCTCATGGTATGCTAGCTGGGATAGATGTAAAAGACTTAGAAAGGCTTTTAAAAACAGTGGTTATTCTTTCAAATCAGAATACTATTTTGACTAAATATACATTCAGAAAGAACAGAATTGTTAGGTGTATTCCATGACCAAAAAAAACCTGCAACTCCTTCTCCCCCATCCCGGGAACGAATACATAGAATTCAAAGAAGCCAAATCCGCCTACAGTTTTGAAAAACTATGGAATATACCCTGTTTAATCTTCTTCATCAATATCCAAGATAAGCTGCTCTCCAACTTGCGGATATACTTTTATAAGATGTCGATGAAACTGATCCCAATCTTTTGAAATCTGCATTAATGCTAACACAGCCGAGAGATGTTCAGCTAATGCAGGGTGTCCAATATCTTCTGTTAGCCATTGATGGTGTTTCACTTTTCTCTTGCCGGGAGCTATAGTTGGATTTCTTTGTTCAAGTTCAGCTAATATGCCAGGAGCTAATCGGTTGTAAACAATATCTTTGGTATAGGTCCCAACCACACCGGGACGATTTACTTTCATGCCGTGCCATTCCCATTTTTTTAGACGAAACATTTCTTTGTAAAATTTATCGGGAAATCTTTTTGCCCAGGCAGCATATTCTTTTTTAAGATATTTATCAAGAATATCTTGAAGTGCGTGTTTATCGCGATATTCCTGATATCCTGTTACTTCGTCAATTAGTGCAATTAGTCCAACATTGGCAAGACTTTTGAGAAGCTTCCGACTTTGTTTTGCGACATCTTTGTATTCTGATCCAACTGGAAGCATCTTATTCTCCGCAAGAGCTAAAATTGCGTTACAAATTTCCGGTAACAAATCCGCTAGATACCCATTAGAAGGCAGATTACCACCTTTCTCATCACTCCTAAATTTTATCGGCTTATTTAATGCATTAGAAAGATTATTATTTCCAATTGAAATAAACTTTATTTTTTCAAGGAATATTTTAAGTTCGCGGGGTGTATCTTTGGGATAAAATTTTAACCCAAAAGCATTAAGAAAATCCCTTGAGGAGAATATACGTCTGCCATCTTCCAAGACATGACATTCCAGTTCAACATTACCCAGTTTGAGAACCCCTTTATGCAGGGATTTTAACGGTGTTTTTTCCATAATATTCACATCAATATATATAAACTCTCGAAAATATTCAATAATGACCCACACTGTCGGATATGCTCTAACGGATATTCAACGAAGCGAGGCAGGATAATTGGTTAAAAGTATCTCTTTCTGAATAATTCCTGTTGCAATCCGCGATAATCTGTAGTATATTGTAACATATACCCATTCCCAAGGAGTCCGCTATGACCGCCGTAAGACTACCCCCCGAAATTATCGAAGACGCCCGGAAAAACGCCCAATTGAGTTGCCGGACCATCCCCAAGCAAATCGAATATTGGTATCGCCTGGGAAAACTCGCCGATGAAAACCCTGACCTGCCCCTGGAGTTTATCAAGGGCACTCTGGAGGGAAAACTGGAAATGGCAGGCGGGGATATAAGCCCCTTCGAATTCAGGAGAGCCCAATGGAAATTGGCAAATGAACGGGACGGGGTAACGTAAAAAAATGACCTGCTCAAAGGGACACTTTCGTGACTATTTTGACATCCTCACTAAGCATTTCCTTGATTTTGCCGGTAGCTGTACTAAGCTCCTGCATAGATAAAAATCTCATATTGCTCATAAATTCATCCTCAATCACTTTTGACAATTGCAATCCACAACAATCTGTAGTATACTGTAACGAGATCAAGGAGTCCGCCATGCCCACCGCCGTAAGACTACCCCCCAAAATTATAGGAGACATGGATTTTCTATGAGTGAACTATCCTTTCAAACCTTTTGCATAGAACTCTATGCGGAACAAAAAAACATTGCCAGTCCCGATGTCTACGCGCTCTTTCAAAAAACCGGCTTGTTTGATATGCTCAATACGGATTATGAAGATTTACATGGTATGTCTTTTGAATATCTGATGCAATTGTTTGACGAATATTTGGGGAGTAAATGATCGTATATCACGGATCGACGGTAATTGTGGATAAGCCTCAAATAATAATCACCGAATACGGCAGGGATTTTGGCGTAGGTTTTTATACTACGGATATTTGGGATCAGGCGGTCCGTTGGGCTTTGCGGAAAACAAAAATTGCAGTACTAAAAGATCATAATGCCCAAGCAATTGTATCCAAATACGAATTTGACGAAAAAAGCTTCAAAATCCTGAAGACTATCCATTTTCCCGAACCCTCTGCCGCATGGCTCGAAATGGTATGCGCTTGCCGCCGTAATATACAATATAACCATGGGTATGATATAATAACCGGAAAGATCGCCAATGATAATGTGGGGGAGACCGTCTTGTTTGTGGTACAGGGAATTATGCGGGCCGAGGATGCGATTGAACGGCTAAAATTTGAAAAAATAAATAATCAGATTTGCTTTTCATCGGAGAAGGCCTTATCCTATCTAAAGTATACAGGATTTGAGGAAGTATAATATGGCCCATGGTTTAGCAAAATCCCTTATCATCCCTGAGATTGTCAAGCTAATAGCAGAAAAATACACCGTGCCGGAGAAAAAAGCCCTGGATATGTTTTACACCTCCGCCACCGCCGCTTCCCTTGATAACGATGAAACCGGTCTTTACGGGCAAAGCCCCCTCTACACTTTTTCGTTGTTTGAGGAAGAAGTCTCGGTAAAATAAGTACACGCTTGTATAGTATCTATAACGCAGAAAATATCCA
>BNUX01000117.1 GCA_025997675.1 Spirochaetia bacterium
GGGCACCACGTCGATGTGGCTCATTATCCACAGCCGGGACGCAGTATCGTTACCCGGTATTGTTGCTACCAGGCTCGGACGCACCCCGCCCTTAGCCCGCTTGTCCGGGGCGTCGTAGCGTTCCAGTTGGGTAATGCCGTGACCCTTGAGCCAGGACTCCAGGAACACGCACTTATCCAGTTCCCCCTCGCCGCCGGATTCAGGGGATATGGCGGGGATCCCGGTCAGCGCCGTTTCCAACTCCACGGCAAGAGCAGTACTGTTATCAATAAAACTAAAAATCTTTTCCTTCATCATATGCTCCTCATTGTTGGTTCTTGTATACATCCCAGCTGGTTTTGATCAGGGTGTCCAGGTCCGAGTATTTCGCGGTCCAGTTCAGCAGTTCGCGGGCCTTTTTAGAGGTGGCGGTAAGTTTTCCGGGGTCCCCGGCGCGGCGGCCCACGATTGTTGCGGGGATAGGTTTGCCGGTGATGCGCCGGGCTGCCTCGACAATCTCCAGTACCGAAATGCCGGTTTCGCTGCCCAGGTTTACGGTGATGCTCTTATCATTTTTGCTGGTGTAGTCCAGGGCCATTGCGTGGGCTATGGCAAGGTCGCTCACGTGGACATAGTCACGGACACCGGTACCGTCCGGGGTGTCGTAGTCGTTCCCGAAAACCTCTACCTCTTTCCGCATCCCGGAGGCGGCTTCCATGATAACCGGGATGAGGTTCGTAGGGTTGCTCTCAAGGCCCTTGATCCTGCCCTTGACGTCGTAGCCCGCAGCGTTGAAGTAGCGGAGGGCGGCGAAACGGATGCCCAGGAGTTTGTCGTACCAGCCCAGGAACCGCTCGATTTCCAGCTTGGTAAAGCCGTAGTAGCTTTCCGGGTTGGTGGGATGCGTTTCATCAAGTGGAAGATATTCCGGCCGGCCGAAAACGGCGGCGCTGGAGGAAAAGATGATGTTTTTAATGCCCCCCTCCACGGCGGCGTTCAGGATGTTGATGGTACCGTTGATATTGTTTACCGAATACTTTTCAGGCTTAATCATGGATTCCCCCACGGCTTTGAAAGCCGCCAGGTGGACCACCGCGTCAAAGCCTCCCGCGCTTGCCCGGGACAGGCCGGTATAGTCCAGGATATCCCCGTGGATAAATTCTGCTTCGGGGAAAAGGTTTAAGCGGAGGCCACTGGAAAGGTTGTCGAAAACCCGTACCGAATGCCCCCGGTCCAGGAATTCCCGGGCCACATGGCTTCCAATGTACCCGGCCCCGCCGATGATTAGTATGTTCACGTTGAACCCCTTATTTTGAGTATAGCGATTTTTTATCGTTCCGGTAGTACCCGTTCCAGTTCCGCCGCCTTCGTTTCCCACTCCCGGCTTTTCCCCTCAAGCTCCGCCGTAATCCCGTCCAGCCGGGCCTTTACCGCCTTCGCCTTCTCACCGTTGCTGTAGACATCGGGCCGGGCCAGTTCTGTTTCCAGGGCCGCCTTTTCCGCCTCCAATGCTTCCAGGGCCGCCAGGATATCCCCCTCCTCCCGCTCCAGCCGCCGGATAAGGGTCTGCCGCTGCTTGCTCATTTCCCGCTGCTCCGATGCCTTTATCAGAATCGTTTTTGGGAGGCTGCTCCGGGCTGCCGCGCTTGTTTCGACCGCTTCCTCCGTAGGATTGCTGTTACTTACCGCTGTCTCTCCGGTAGCTTCCCGTTCCGCCCGGTCCAGGTAGTATCCGTAGTCACCGTAGAAAAGCCGGGCTGTGGCGGGCGTTCCCGGCTCCCGGGCGGCCAGTTCCAGGGTTTTGGTGGACAGGGCTTCCATAAAGGCCCGGTCGTGGGATACGAAGATGATGGTCCCGGTGTATTGGGTGAGGGTGGAAAGGAGGATGTCCTTGGACTGGAGGTCCAGGTGGTTGGTGGGCTCGTCCAGGATTAAGAGGTTCATGGGTTTGAGGAGCATCCGCAATAGGGCCAGGCGGCTCTTTTCGCCGCCGGAAAGCACCGAAATGGGCTTGTACACATCGTCCCCCCGGAAGAGGAACGCCCCCAGCATGTCCCGTACCCGGGGTATCAACTCGGTGGGCGCCTCCGCTTCCAGGTATTCCAGGACCTGCCGGGAACCGGTCATGGTTTCCGCCGCGTCCTGGGAGAAATAACCCGGCTGTATGCCCGTGCCGTAGGTGACTGTGCCGGTAAAGTCCCGGTCCGCCCCGGCGATGATACGCAGGAGGGTGGTTTTCCCCGCGCCGTTCCGGCCCACCACCACCAGCTTTTCCCCCGCCTCCAGGGTCAGGTCCAGGCCGGAGAGGATGGGCAGGCTGCCGTAGCGTTTCCCGACGCCCCCCAGGGTTAGGGCTATGCGGCCCGAATGGGGCGGCTTTGGAAAGGTGATGTTGATCCGCTTGAGGGATTCGGGGATCTCTATCCGTTCCATCTTTTCCAGCTTCTTGATCCGCTCCTGGACCATAGCGGCCTTGGTGGCCTTGTAGCGGAAGCGGCGGATCAGGTCCTCCGCCTTGGCGATTTCCTCCTGCTGGGCGGCGTAGCGTTTGAGGAGGCTGTCCAGCTCGGTTTGACGGACCTGCTCGTAGGCGGTGTAGTTGCCGGCGTAGCGTTTCAGTTGGCCCTGGAAAAGTTCGTAGACCTCGTTGACGGTGACGTCCAGGAAGTAGCGGTCGTGGGAGACCAGGAGGTAGCCCCCGGTAAAGCTCCGCAGCCATTGCTCCAGCCAGGAACGGGCCTCAATGTCCAGGTAGTTGGTGGGCTCGTCCAGGAGCAGGATGTCCGGCGCTTCCAGAAGCACCTTGGCCAGGGCAATCCGCATCTGCCAGCCCCCGGAGAATTCCTCCGCCCCCCGGTCCAGGTCGCCGGTGGAAAAGCCCAGCCCCGTAAGCACCACGGCGATACTCTGGTCCCGGTTGTAGTAGCCGGAAAGCTCCACCGCCTCCTCTCGCCGGTGATACTCGGCCAGGAGCGCCGCAGTCCGGCTGTCGTCGGCCTTGGCATCCTCCAGGGTCTTACCAATGGTTTCCATCTCCCCCAGCATGACGGTAATTTCAGCGTAGGCGGTCTCCGCCTCCTCACGCAGGGTGCGGCCCCGGTGGACGATCCCCGACTGGGGCAGGTAGGAAATCCGGCAGCCCTTTTGCACCGCCCGTTCCCCGGAGTCCGGGGCCAGCTTCCCCGCGATAACCTTCATTAGGGTGGACTTCCCGGAACCGTTGGCCCCCGCCAGGCCGGCACGGGAACCCGAAGCCAGGTTGAGGCCCACCTCCTTTAAAATATCCCGGTCGGCGAATGCCAGGGAGACCCGGGTAAACTGGACAAAGGCCACGACTCAAAGCTCCGGTTGTTGGTCGGTCGTAAAGAAGTAAATCACCGTGGGGGCGGGAGCCCGGCGCGTTACCGTGGTCCCGTCCAGATTCTCCGGGGGAACGTATTCGATCCGCAGGCCCTGATCGTCCGGGGTGTATATAAAATGCACCGCAATAGCGCCGCTGCTCACCCCGTCAAAACGCAGGGTAAAGGCGCCGGTATACCGGTCCTCCAGGTCGGGGCTCAGGAACAGCTCCATGCCTATGGAACCGCTGCTCAGGGCGGCGGGGGGAATGATGTGGGGGATGAGAATACTATTGCCGGTCCAGATAAAGCGCCCGTCCCCGGCAAAGCGCAGGTTCCCGTAATTGGTACTCTGAAAGTCCGGCCCCAGGGCGTAGAGATTCTGAAACAGGGTTTCCCGCCGTTCCGTTTCCTGGGCAATGAGGTCATCCAATTCCCGGGGAAGGGATATAAAGGTGGCGGATCTTTGGAACCCGCCTGATTCCGTGTACTGTACCACCAGGGTCGTGTCCGTGGGGAGCTGCATCCGGAGGGAACCGGTAGTTCCCGGGGACCCCAGGAATTGCCAGGAACGGCTTCCGAGGCGTTGTATCCCCGTATAGGAGAAGGTCAAATCCGCCGTGGGCAGGTAGAGATGGGCAATCCCCGTATCGGGGGACGGACTGAAGCGCCACCTTTTCGATAGATCCGCCAGGTCAATGCGCCTTGAGACAACCATAGTCCCGTACCAGTCGGGATACCAGGACCGGGCCAGGACCATATCCAGGTCCGGGTCTTCCTGCACCGCCTCGGTTGCCGCCGCCATCAATCCCAGGGGCCCCCCGGTATGTTCAAAGAGCTTAAGCCGGTAGGAAAAACAATACCCGATAGCCCCATCTTCGGTCAGAACCCGGTACCAGTCCCCGGGAAGGGGCTCTCCGGTGGTACTTATGGCGGGGTTTCCCCGGACCATCTCAAGTATCTTGATGATCTGTCCCATCCGCAACCGGTATACCCGCCGGGCGCTATTATCCGGCTCGAAGCGGATTGGCAGCCCATCTTGAAGGGTCTCCGCATAGAGCCGGGCATACCCGGCAAACTCCGCCGCCCGCTGCCGCGCCGCCCGTTTCCCCCCCTTCAATTCCAGCTGCCAAAGGGGAATTTCAATTTTAGTCCTCCCCGGGAGCCCCACCACCCACACCTGGGCAATATTCGACCTGATATACACCGGCAGCACGGTTCCCGAAGGGATGGCGGGGTCCTCGATGGACCAGAGCAGCACCCCCCAGCCAAGCAGGCGGGAACAGGAACACAGCAAAGTACTAAGAAGCACCATGATGATAAGGAGAAAGCGCCGCATAGGATTACTTTAGCGGAGTAAGGGAACATTGTGAAGTGGACCGGATGCCCCCGCTGCCTGCACCTATGACAAAACAGTAATTTTTTGCTTTTTTTTGCATTTTCTACTTGAAAAAGAATAGACACTATGATATATTCATAATTGTACCCGCAGGAAGGGTGCATACGTTTATTAGATTAAAGGGGATAATGGTACGGTTTTTATGATAGCTTCACGTAATTCCTTATATAGCAACAAATTACCCTTCCGCCCGCTCACTCATACCCGAACACCACACGCCCACACTCCATCCACTAATCCCCAACTCATTCGCCCTCGTCTGCGTTCAACAATAATTCGATATTCATTCTGTGGCACACTATTGGACTTGCGAGCTCCCTCATTGC
>BNUX01000118.1 GCA_025997675.1 Spirochaetia bacterium
CGGGGGTGGTTGATATTGACTGCTCCACGCTGGAGCCCCTTGCCACGGTGGCGTATAAGCCGGATCAGGTTAAGACCATACGGGAGCTTAAGGGGACTCCGGTGGACCAGGTCTACATCGGGTCCTGTACCAACGGGCGCATAGAGGATTTGCGGGCGGCGGCGGCGGTGCTCAAGGGGCGGAAGATTGCGGTACGGGGGATAGTATCGCCGGCCACTACGGAAATCTACGCCCGGGCATTAAAGGAAGGGCTGATTCAGGTGTTTCTGGACGCGGGGTTCTGCGTGACCAACCCCACCTGCGGGGCCTGCCTGGGGATGTCCAACGGGGTCCTGGCGGAGGGGGAGGTCTGCGCATCCACCACCAACCGCAACTTCTACGGGCGCATGGGCTCCGGCGGCATGGTCCACCTGATGAGTCCCGTATCGGCGGCGGCTACGGCCATAGCGGGCAGTATTGCTAATCCCGAAGACTTATAATAGGATTAACCCATGAAAAACTTTGGAGGGAAGGTCCTCTTTCTGGACCGCAGCGATATTAACACCGACGAGATTATTCCGGCCAAGTACCTAACCGAAAGCACCAAGGAGGCGCTTAAGCCAAATCTATTGGAGGACCTCAAGCTTGCCGGGTTTGATCCCAAAAGGGATATTACCGGCAAGGGGGTGGTTGTTTCCCGGGCGAACTTCGGCTGCGGCAGTTCCCGTGAACACGCCCCCTGGGCGCTGGAGGTCAACGGCATCAATATGGTTATCGGTGAAAGCTTTGCCCGGATTTTCCGGCAGAATATGTATAACTGCGGCATGATAGCGGCGGAGCTTCCGGCGGCTGTCCTGGAGGAACTGTTCCGGGATTTTAAGGGAGTCGAAACGGCGCTTACGGTGGACATTGGAACAGACCGAAGGTCTGAGGCGAGCCTCACCTTTACGGGGGGCGGGAAAACGAAGACCCTCCCCTTTGTACTCAGGGATTTTGAGAAGGCCCTGGTCGAGGCCGGCGGCTGGGTTGAATACGCCGCCGCACACTATTAATGGAGGCATCATGTTTACTATTACGGTTACACCCCGGTTCGGGGATATTGACGGTCTGGGGCATATCAACAATACGGTTCCGGCCGCCTGGTTTGAGCAGGCCCGGAATCCCCTGTTCCGCATCTTCTCCCCCAATCTCCGCCTGGCGCACACCACCTGGCCCCTGATTATGGCCCACACGGATTATGACTTTGTGGCACAGCTGTTCTTCCAGTACGATGTGGAAATCCGCAGCTACATCAGCCGCATCGGGACCAAGTCCTTTACGTTGTACCATGAGGCATGGCAGGAAGGCCGGCTCTGCGTCACGGGAAGCGCCGTAATTGTGCACTTTGATTTTGTCAGCGGGAAAAGTACCCCTATCCCGGATGATAAGCGGCGAATCCTGGAAGAGCACCTTAGGTAATCACCGCCGGGTCATAGTCCTGTGGGGGTACATAGCCCAGGAGCCGGATGCAGGTGGCGGCGATGGAGCTTATCCCCAGGCCCTCGGTCAGCGCCCCGTTGTGGTATTCGCCCTGGTATTCCGGGTCGTAGATGATGCAGGGCACCGGGTTGAGGCTGTGGCTGGTCTTGGCCTTAGGGCTGCCGTCCTCTTTGCGGGATACGCTGCCTGATTTCTTGTCGTGCTCAAACATGTCGTCGGAATTGCCGTGGTCTGAGGTAATTACCATTACTGCGCCCGCCTCATCCACCGCCTTGGCAATGCGGCCTAACTGGAGGTCCATAGCTTCCATGGAGCAGACAACCGCCTGGTATATCCCGGTGTGGCCCACCATATCGCCGTTAGGGAAGTTGAGGCGGATAAAGTCGTACTTGCCTGAGGGGATGGCTTCAAGGACCTTATCGGTTATCTCGGCGCACTTCATCCAGGGGCGCTGCTCGAAGGGGAGTACGTCACTCTTGATCTCCACATAGGTCTCAAGCTTGTCGTCGAACTTGCCGGTGCGGTTGCCGTTGAAAAAGTAGGTAACATGGCCGTACTTCTGGGTCTCCGAAATAGCAAGGGTGCGCACCCCCGTAGCGGCAAGGTATTCGCCCATGGTCCGGTCAATGGACGGGGGGCTTACGAGGTATCTTCGGGGCACGTGCAAATCCCCGTCGTATTCCATCATCCCCGCATAGCAAACCTGCGGCCGGCGGCCCCGGTCGAACTTGTCGAACTTGTCATCCTCGAAGGCGGCGGTGATCTCCAGCGCCCGGTCTCCCCGGAAGTTGAAGTAGACCACCGAATCGCCGTCTTCAATAGTACCAATGGGTTTGCCGCCCTCGGCAATCACAAACTCCTTGAGGTCCTGGTCGATGATGCCGGGAATCTCCCGGCGGTAGGTTTCCACCGCCTCCCGGGTAGTAGCGAACTGCCGCCCCTCACCGTGGACATGGACCTTCCAGCCCCGCTCCACCATGCTCCAATCCGCGCCGTACCGGTCCATGGTGATCCACATACGACCGCCACCGGAGCCGATACGGGCGTCAAAGCCATCACCACTCACTTCTTTCAGGAACACTTCAAAGGGGTCAACGTATTCCAGGGCGCTGGTTTCCCCCACGTCCCGACCGTCAAAGAGCACGTGGACCCGCACCTTCTTTACGCCATCTTTTTTAGCCTGTTTAATCATGGCCTTGAGGTGGTCCAGGTGGCTGTGGACATTGCCGTCGGAAAAGAGGCCGATAAAGTGGAGGGTACCTTTCGCCGTGATAGAAGAAACGTCCTTCCAAGCTTGCCCCTGGAACATGGCCCCGGTTTCGATAGACTTGGACACCAGCGCGGCGCCTTGGCTAAAGACCCGGCCGCAGCCCATAGCATTATGCCCCACCTCGCTGTTTCCCATGTCGTCATCCGAAGGGAGACCCACCGCCTTGCCGTGGGCCTTGAGCTTTGTGTTGGGGCTCTTCGCCCGGATTGCATCCAGATGATACATCTTGGAATCGGCGACCGCATCGCCTTCTCTATACTTGCCATATCCCACGCCGTCCATGATGACCAGCACCACGGGACCGCGCCGACCCTTCCATGCCGGGTCTTTTTTAAGGGCTTCAACCATACCGGGAACTCCTTTAATTAATGGGTATAGTATACAATAAGACGGAAGGTTTGTTTAGTACAAGGGAACCAATTCCCTAATCCTGAAAAAAGCGATATACTAGGGTATATATTCATTGATAAAAGGAACGGAGGCCAAAAATGTCGGCAATTACCTTCAAATCTGAGGTAAAGGATAATGTTATTAAAATACCTGAACAATACAAGGATTTACTAACCTCTACGGTAGTGGTAACCATTCGACCCACCAATGAAGAAGGCCCTATCATCTATCCCCCCCGTAACACCGGCCTTATTTCAGAGGCGAACTTTCAGGCAGCCAAAATAGATACCCGCAATTTTGTGTTCAACCGGGACGAAGCTAATGAGCGGTAACAGGGTGTTTTTCGATTCAAATATTCTCGTATATCTGTATACCGAAACGGAATTGGCAAAGAAGCGGCAAGCCCTGTTGGAATTTATCTCGAATGATCGCTATATCAGTACCCAGGTACTAAATGAATTGAGTAACGTGGGGTTTAAAAAACTAAATCTGACCGTTAAGGAAGTCCAGGACATTAGCAGCGAATTGATTAGTGTTTGCTATTTTTCTGTAGTTGACTATAAAACAATACAATCCGCACATGTCCTGAAAGACCGGTATGGGTATTCTTACTACGACTGTCTTATGCTCGCTTCGGCCCTTGAATGTGGCTGCAAATATCTCTATTCAGAGGATATGTCCGACGATCAAACAATCAAGGGATTAACTATCAGAAATATATTTCGTTATCCCTAACCTACCGGGCATCCTCCTCAAGAACTTCCTTCCCATTGGCCCAGCAGCCCCGACGCTTCTGCTTGAAGGGGATAAACTCCTCCCCCTTCTCGCCGATGTACAGGTAGGAACCGTTGTCAAGCTGAATCCGCTTGTAGAGCTGGCCCTCGTAGGCGTCAAGGGTGTCTAATACCTCGGCGTAGAGCCAATAGGATTCCACCAGGATGGAGGAGCCTTCCTGGGGCAGAGCCCAGGGGAAGGGCGCCCCCGGCTTGGAACAGAGCTGATACCCCTCAATCTCAATGTCCTTCTTATTAGCCTGCTCGCTCACGATGAAGGACTTCAGGAGCTCGTGGGCATTTCCCCCGGTCTTAAGCTGCCCGTATACGTGGATGCATATCACCCGGTCAATCTTATGGAGCCGGTCAATATACCCGTACACCGTCCAGGGGCTTACGATCATCGAAAACCCCAGCTTCTTCTTTACCCCCTCAAGATCAAGACCATACAAGGCGCGGAGGAGCCCCTGCTGGTCATATACTTTGCCCTTATACAGGTGAAAGGTCTTTCCCATTTTTTATACTCCCCTATTATGAAATGTTGTGCTTTATGGGGATAAAATTACAGCCCTTCCAGTTCGGCTACCGGCAAGCCGGTTACATCGGCAATCTGTTTAAGCGGCATCCCTGTTTTTTTAAGATTCGTTGCCGTAAACCGCAAACCCTTCTCGATACCTTTCTCGATACCTTTCTCGATACCCTTCTCGATACCCCTCTCGATACCTTTCTCGATACCTTCTTCGCGGCCCTTCTCGATACCCCGCTCGATACCTTTCTCGATACCCCGCGCTTCAAACTCTGCGGTTACCCCCATCCGTTCGAGCGTTTCATAGAACTTTCTTGTCTCGTTCATTTTGATTGCCTCCATAGCATCGTAGTTCGCCTTTAGT
>BNUX01000119.1 GCA_025997675.1 Spirochaetia bacterium
TAGGGATAAGGGAGATAGAGAGAAACGGGCGGTACAGGGGTGGGGGGAGGAAGGGGGAGTGGGGGGGAGGGGGAGGCGCGAAGTGGAGGAGGGGGGGGGGGGGGGGGGGGGGGGGGTGGGGGGGGGGGGGGGAAGAACGATATTGCCTGGTACAAGTTTTGCGCTTTCATAGCCTTGTCATGATCGTACTCCCCCTGCTTTTAAAACGCAAGGGGAAAACCATACCAAATTTGCTGTCAAAACGCCTGTTTTTGCTGTCCAGGCCGAATTCGGATAAAACGGCTTGACTTAGCAGGGTAACGCCGGCTCTCCGGGCCGCCGTATCGTTGACCGATCCCTTCTATATAACATATAGTGGGCACTATATGGAAGAAACCGGCGTTTTTAACCGCCTTGCCGCCGCGCTGCCCATGGACGACCGGAAGAGCCTCCTTGAAAAGCTCAAGCTTGATGCGGATACTACCGCTTTGCAGCCCCTGTATGATGACGGCGATACTCCGGATGCCGGGGTGGTGGACCTCAAAAAGAAATATGCGGCCCTGCCCTGGTACTCCCGCCTGTTTTTCTGGTTCGCCGGCCTCTTCCGGGGGAAACCGCCCCAGGTGATGTTCCTGAACCAACAACTGGCCCGCTTGGGGCGGCTTATTGAGGAGCAATCCCCGGGTATCTACGACTATGAACATGACCTGCTGCTCCCGGCCTTCCACCGGAAGGCAAGTGACCTGAAGGATGCCGCCCGCTTCTTCTACGATGCCCTGGATATGAGCGTAAACCGGGACAAGGGATCATTCTATGCCTTCCTCGCCTCCCTGGAGATTGAGGACACCCACCGCCGCCTCTTGGCGGAAACGGACCTCCAAAGATTAGCGGAACGGCATCCCGATGCGGACGATGCGGCGCTGCGGCAGATGGCGCTGGAGGCAATGGATGAGGGCATTGCCTCCATCGGGGATGAAAAGCGGGCGGTGATGTACCACAATGCCCGGACCCTCCACTGCCTGAGGGAACTTTCAGCCTTCCTGTTTGACCGGCTCCTGGTTTCCTTTTCAATCCGGCTTGTCTGTTCCGCCCATCTGGTAAACAATTACCTCCGGAACCTGAACAACATCCTCTATGCGCTGAAGGATGCTCCCCCCATGCCCCTGCTGGAGTCCCTCTTTATATTCATTCTCCAAGATAAGGCGGGGACGCCGGAGTTTAACATGGAAGAGGAAATGAAAAAGCTCCTCGCCCAGGCGCAAGAGGCCCTGGCGGTGATCCGCGGCTTCAATAAAACGGCGCCCCTGAACAGGATACTCCGGTGTGCGGAACGGGATATGAGCATCCTTCCCCGGCCGGTAAGCGGCGGCGAGGACTGGTTCAGCCTGTACAAGGAATACTGGAAACATACCGTGGAGAAACAGTTCTCCGATTTTATCCGTAAACGCCGCCAAGAGGAACTGATGGCGGACTTCCGGAACTTCTTTAAGGGTGCGGGACCGCAAGCCGTCAATATGTCCGTCTCCCGGAAACTGCATCTCAAGGGGGATCTCTCTCTTGCCTTCCTGCGGGCCTTCCATGCCGCCGTGTTTCTCCCGGAACTGGAACCGGTTCTCCGGCCCCTCCTAAAGGAAAGCCGCGCCGAACTTTCAGCCGCCCACACCGAGCTTTCCAGGATTGCTGAACATATCAACCGCCTTGAGGGGGACATCGCGGACACGGGGGATTTGGGGAAACGGTATGCCGCAGCCCTTATGGACCTGTCCTCCCTTTCGGTGAAACGCCATAAGGTCCAGCTTGTGGAGAACGAGGCGGCGGACGAGGCGGCGAAGATAGTAATGCGTATCAGGGACGCACTGATCAATATGGTGAGGGTCCTGGGGGGAATGTTGACCGAATCCCCGGAGGCCGGTACTGCTATTAAAACACTGACCGGGGCGTTGGAACTTATGGATAAAATTACCGCCCTGGAGGCCGAAGGATAAATGAACCTTTACCCCTTTACCCTTTCCTTTGACCCCTCCCCCTCTTACGCACAGCTGCCTCTGATACTGAATGGCAAGGCGGTAACGGAAATCCGCTGCGTCATTTCTTCCCGTACTGCGGGAAATCTGGTATATTCTGACAATGCGGACATAGGTCCGGCGAATAACCGGGCCCGTTTCTTCCGGTCCTTGACGCTTCTGCCGGAGCAGGTACGGAGCTGTACCCAGGTCCATTCACGCAGGGTACTGGCGGTGGAGGGCTCCAATCCGGAGCGCCCCGAGGCGGACGGCATGGTAAGCAGTGACCGGGATATCGCCCTGGCGGTAACCGTGGCGGACTGTCTCCCGGTGTTTCTCTATGATACGGTTTCAGGCGCCGCCGCCCTCCTCCATTCAGGCTGGAAGGGCACCGGGATAGTCCGGAATGCCCTGTCCCTCATGGCTGAACGTTGGGAAACCCGGCCGGAAGCGGTGGCGGCATTGCTGGGGCCCTGTATTCGGCCCTGTTGTTATCAGGTGGATGAGGAGCGGGCCGCTTTGTTTGAGGCGGAATTCGGAGGAGCAGCCGGGGAAAATCCCCTGGGGCCGGTGGTCAAGCGTGTTGAGAACCGGCCTGCCCTGGACCTGCAGGCCGCCAATGCCCGGCTCCTGGCCAATGCGGGGGTACGGAACATCGCCTATTGCGAGAACTGTACCTTCATGGATGAACGTTTGGGTTCTTTCCGGCGGGAAGGCCCTTCCAACTATACCCGGATGCTTGCCGTGATGGGATATTTTTAATACGGACCTTTAGTCCGAAGGATTTGCTATGGATGCCATACGAGACGCGTGGAAAGCCCGGATAGCCCGGGTTCTGGAACACCTGCTTGCCGAAACCGGCGCTACGGGACACATCGAGCCCTCCCAGGTGATCGCCGAGATACCCCCCAAGCCGGAAATGGGGGACCTGGGATTCCCCATGTTCAGTTTTGCTAAGCTTTTTAAGAAAGCCCCGAACCAGATCTCCCAGATGGTCTGTATGCGTTTGGCGGAGATCGATGCCCTCATGACCGCCAACAATACCCCTGATATAGTAGCCCCCGCAACCTTCACCGCCGAGGGACCCTACGTGAATCTGCGCCTGGACCGCCCCTCGGTGACCGCCGCCGTCCTGGCCCAAATGGCGGACGAAACCGCCCCGGTAGGCCGTCCCGGAACCCTCTCCGCATCCCGTATCATGGTGGAATTTTCAAGCCCCAACACCAACAAGCCCCTCCACCTGGGCCACCTCCGCAACGATATCCTGGGGGAAAGCATCTCCCGTATCCTCGCGGCCTGCGGGGCAACGGTGCGGAAGGTCTGCATCATCAACGACCGGGGCATCCACATCTGCAAGTCCATGCTGGCCTACAAGGAACAGGGCGGGGGCAGGACGCCGGAATCCGAACATACCAAGAGCGATCACTTTGTGGGGGACTATTACGTCAAATACCATCAAATGTCCCAAACCGATACCGGGGCGGAAACACGGGCTCAGGAGATGCTTAGGAAGTGGGAGGCCGGGGATACGGAGACCGTGGACCTCTGGCAGAAAATGAAGGACTGGACCGTGAACGGCATGAAGGAAACATACAAACGCACGGATATTTCCTTTGATCAGTATTACTACGAAAGTCAAACCTATCTCTTGGGAAAGGACGAGGTCTACAAGGGCCTGGAGAAGGGGCTATTCTACCGGGAAAGCGACGGCGCGGTTGCCGTAGACCTGAGCGCAGAAAAGCTGGACAAGAAGATCCTCCTCCGCAAGGACGGCACTTCAATCTACATCACCCAGGATTTCGGCACCGCCATCTTCCGGCACCAGGACTGGCCCTTTGACCGCATGGTCTACGTGGTAGGTTCCGAGCAGCAGTATCACTTCCAGGTCCTCTTCGCCATCCTGAAAAAGCTGGGCTACCAATGGGCGGATAACCTCTACCACCTTTCCTACGGCATGGTGAACCTCCCGGAAGGAAAGATGAAGAGCCGTGAAGGCACCGTGGTGGACGCCGACGACCTCATCGACAGTTTGAAGGATCTGGCCCTGGAAGAAATCCGCAGCAAGGACCGTGAAGAGGCGGTGGGGGATTCCGCGGAAGTGGCGGAGAAAATCGCCCTGGGAGCCCTCCACTACTACCTATTACAGGTGACCCCCGCCAAGGATATGCTTTTTGACCCCAAGGAGTCCCTGTCCTTTAACGGTAACACCGGCCCCTACCTCCAGTACATGGGCGCACGCATCTCGTCCATACTCCGCAGGGCAGACAGTATTACTAACGGCAAGGCCGGGGGGTCCGTCAAACCGGAACTGCTCGGCAGTGATGCCGAATGGGAACTGGTCAAGACCATCGCCGCCTATCCCGCTGCGGTGGCGGACGCCGCCGCCCGCATGGACCCCTCTATTCTGGCGGCCTACCTCTACGAACTTTCCAAGGGCTTCAGCCGCTTCTACCACGACTGCCCCATCCTGGGCGCCGGGACCCCCGACCTGGCCGCCGGCCGCCTGGCCCTGGCCAAGGGGGTGCTGCGGGTACTGCGGGACGCGCTCTACCTTATCGGGATACCGTTTTTGGAAACCATGTAGGGGAGGGCACGGGACGAATGGGATGACTAAGTTCGTCCTTGACTCAACCGCAGTTGGTAAACCCCAGGATAAACGCATAGAAAAGGAGGCGGAAAAAATTAGCAGCCATGGGGGCGAAAACGTATCAATTAGTCAAATTCCCCCAATTTTTAGCGCGCATCTTGTCAAACGCCGTTTACTTTGTACAAA
>BNUX01000120.1 GCA_025997675.1 Spirochaetia bacterium
CGATTAACCTGCTCCAACACCGGAACGGCCTGGGGAAAAAGGCCGAAGCCGTTATCCCCAGGGTCATTGAAGCGCAAAGCCTGGAAGTTGATGTGGTAAGCGGGGCCACGGGAAGCAGTAAGGCCATACTACAGTCCATCGAAAATGCGTTGAAGCAGTGATGGTAAACCCGATTTTTCAGCGGTTGACCCTCCTCACCGGCGTCGAAACCATGCACGCCCTGGGCGCTGCCCGGGTGATTGTCTTCGGTGTCGGCGGCGTGGGGAGCTGGTGCGCCGAGGCCCTGGTGCGGTCCGGGGTGGGGCATATCGCCATAGTCGATTCCGACACGGTTTGTGTTACCAATATCAACCGCCAGGTCCAGGCCAGTGCCGCCACCGTGGG
The DNA here is from genome assembly GCA_025997675.1 of Spirochaetia bacterium. Classification (GTDB taxonomy): domain Bacteria; phylum Spirochaetota; class Spirochaetia; order Treponematales; family Breznakiellaceae; genus Termitinema. Next base: position 385 of record BNUX01000120.1, read on the forward strand.
GCAGTTTAAGGTGGATGTCCTGCGGGACCGGCTGCTGGAAATAAACCCCGGCGCTGATGTTGCCGCCTTTCCCAAAGTCTTTTCCCATGAGACCGCCGGTGAATTCGGCATCGACCATGCGGACTATGTGATTGACGCCATTGATAGCCTTTCCTACAAGCTTGACCTGATTGAATACACCGCCGCCGCCGGCGTCCCCCTCTTTTCGTCTATGGGGATGGCCCAGAAGCTTGATCCTACCCGGCTTAAAACCGCGGACATTTGGGAAACCCAGGGCTGCCCCCTGGCCCGGCTAGTCCGTGGGGGCCTGCGGAAGCGGGGTTTCCAGGGGCATTTTACCGTGGTCTACAGTGCCGAACATCTGCCCCTGCACTCAGGTGTGGCTGCCGCCTGCGGTTCCGCGCAGTGTTTGTGTCCCCCCCGGAACAACGATGATCCCGACGCCCCGGTAGAGTGGTGTAGTTCCAAGAAGGTGATCAATGGGAGCGCCGTCACGGTTACTGCGGTGGCGGGGATGATTCTGGGAGGGCTGGTGATACAGGATGTGTACGCCCGGTATAATCCTGAGAGGCCCCTTGGCTAACCGGTTCCTCCGGAAAGCCGGGGCGAGTACGATTGTGCAGAAACTCACCGCCAAGGCCATCCTGGAGCGGAACCTCATCACCGATGGGGACCGGGTCCTTATCGCCGTTTCCGGGGGCAAGGACTCCACCGTGCTGGCCTGGGCGCTTTCGGCCCTTAGACCGGCGCTGAAAAAAGACTACGAACTGGCGGCCATCCATATTTCCAGTGATTTCTGCGCCTGTTGTAAGAAATCCGCCCTGTCAGAGCGGCTCTCTGAATGGGGGATACCCTTTACGGACCTCTTTGTCCCGGTCATTGGGCGGCTCAAGGAGGGGGAGAAGATGAACTGTTACTGGTGTTCCACCCAGCGGCGGACGGAACTCCTCAAATACGCGGTGGAAAATGGGTTCAACAAGCTGGCCCTGGGGCATCACCTGGACGACATCATCGAAACCTTCTTTATGAACATGACCGCCAAGGGGGAACTTTCTACCATGCCCATGTTCCTGGCTTACCGGAAATACCCCGTAAGCCTCATCCGGCCTCTGGGCTATGTGGAGGAACAGCAGGTAATAGCCTGCGCCGCAGAGCAGGACATCCTCAAGGCGGTCTGCACCTGCCCCTACGGGATCAACTCCAAACGCCGGGATATACGGAGGCACATCGCCCTGCTAACCGGCAATTCCGGAGCGGTAAAACGGCGTATCTTTAAGGCTATGATGGAGAATGAATGAAGAATTCAAGGCTAATAGCCGATAGGATTATATGCGGAAAAATGTAGTGCCATCCTTATTTTTGATAATAGCAGGGATGTCCCTGCTTTTTTCCTGCGCCGGTTCCCCGGAGATTGCCATTGCCCCTCCCGGTATGCCGGAGGACCCGGAAAAGCCGGCCCCGGCGGCCCCTGAAAATCCCCCCCCAAAAAGTGATAGCTCCACTGCAGCACAGCCGGAGCCCTTGGAAAAGTCAACCTGGACGGAGGAATCGAAACAATCAAAATGGCTGGAACGGATGGCTCAGCCGGAATTGACGGCGCGGCCGGAGCTGCCGGAGTTGCCGGAACGACCGGCGCGGCCGGTGCGATCGGTTCCCCCGGTTCCTGAAAGGACGGTAAACCCCAACCTTAACCGGCCTCTTTTGGGCCGGGGGCAGACGGACGCGGAGAAATTAGCGGCCTTTCTATTGACGGTAAACAGCAATGCGGACCCCGAATTTGTAAAGGAACTTTCCCGCCTCTATGTTGAAGAAGCTGCGCTTGAGGGGATCGATCATGATGTGGCCTTTGCGCAGATGTGTCTGGAAACAGGGTTTCTCCGGTATGGGGGCCTGGTAACTTTTGATATGAACAATTTTTGCGGGCTCGGTTCTACCGGACCGGGAGTTCCCGGGGAACGGTTTCCCACGGCGCAACTCGGTGTCAGGGCTCAGATTCAGCACCTCAAGGGATACGCCACCGAGGAACCGCCGAATCAGGAATTGGTGGACCCCCGGTATAAGTATGTCCGCTACGGTTCAGCCCCCACCATCGAAGGTCTGGCCGGCACCTGGGCCGCCGACCGGCGATACGCCGAGAAGATCCTTACCATCCTGCAGCGGATCTACACGGCGGAGGATCAGTCTTCCCCGTTTGTACTTGTGTCGACCTCAGCGGAATGACAGCCTACTAATCACCCACCCGGATGCTAAGCCAGGCATCGTCGTAGAGTTTAAGATTTGGTCCCACATCATCCTTTAGTTCCACTGCAATCAGTTCTTCGGCCTGATAATAGGGGGTAACCTTTTTCAAAGCCCGCGCAGGAATATTAACGGTGGCGGGGAAGCCGAAGTAATCGGTAAACTCCGCGTAGATCTCCGGCCGGTGGATAAAGTCGATAAACTTGTAGGCCAGGTCCACATTCTTCGCCCCCTTAAGGAGGCACATACTGTCGATATAGGCGGGGCCGCCCTCGGGGGGGATAAAGAAAGCGGTGGTCTTTCTTTGCTCCGCTGAAATTTCTTCGTACACCACTTCTGCGTACCCCTGGACAACCCAGAAGTCCTCGTCCGCAAAGCCCTTGCCAAAAGCTTCGGCGTCAAACTTAATCAGGTTCGGTTTCCAGACACTGTTTACCAGGTCCCGGGCTTCGGCCAGCTCCAGAGGGTTTGTGGTGTTGACCGAATAGCCCCGGTGTACCAGGGCGTCCCCCAGCACTTCCCGCATATCATCCAGCATGGTCATCTTCCCCCGGAGGTCGCTGCGGCCAAAAATAGACCAGCTCTTTTCGTACTGGGGAACCTTGAGGGTATTCACGGCAATCCCCGCAGCGCCGAAATAGTAGGGCACGCTGTATTCCATGTTCGGATCGTATGAGGCCTTTTGCAGTACCAGGGGGTCGATGTTTCCCATGTTCAATAAGGTTGATTTGTCGATCCGCTCAAGCATGTTCTGTTTGATCATGATGGCGACATAATCCCCGGAGGGGAACACCAGATCGTACCCCGTGCCCCCGGACAGAAGCTTGGCATAGAGTTCTTCGTTGGAAGCGAAGGTGTCGTACACAATTTCGCAGTTATATTCCGCTTCAAATTGCCGTAACACCGAATCGGGGGTGTAATAGGTCCAGTTGTAGATATAGAGCCTCGGTTTTTGAGCGCAGCCTGAGAGTACGGCGAGCAGCAATACTGCAGCCATGATGGATAGTTTTTTCAAATCTTTCTCCTTTATTTTGCAGCGATATATTTTAGGAAGTTCCGCAATAAATAGGTGAGGGCCACGGTCCCCAGGATCATCACCACCGAAAGGGCGTTTATTACCGGGGATACGCCGAAGCGGATTGCCGAGTAGATGTACAGCGGCAGCGTGGTGGACCCGGGGGCCCGGAAACAAAGTAGGTGATGACAAAGTCCTCCAGGGAAATGGTAACGGCGGTTAGAAACCCCGAAACAATGCCGGGCATACAGATGGGTACCGTTACTTTAAGGAAGGTCTGCCGCTCATTGGCCCCCAGGTCGTGGGCGGCTTCGATGATGGAAAAGTCAAATTCGTCCAGCCGGGCCATCACCATGAGAAATACGAAGGGCAGGTTAAAGGTGGTGTGGGCGATAAAGATGGTAGCCAAGCCCAGCTTTAGTTTTACCCCCGCGAAAAAGAGGGACAGGGAAACGCCGATGATGATCTCCGGCAGTATCATTGGCAGGAAGGAGATGGCCTGGACGTAGTTTCGCAGGCGGAACCGGTACCAGTTGACCCCCACCGCGCCCAGGGTGCCGAACACCGTGGCCGTCCCTGCGGATGTTATGGCGATAAGGATACTGTTCCAGAAGGCCCGCCACAGATCCCGTGAATGGAGAAAGAGCTGTTCGTACCAGACTATGGAGAAGCCGGTCCACCCCATGCCCTTGGATGCGTTGAAGGAGTAAAGGATAAGCACCAGGAGGGGGAGGAAGAGAAAAACCAGGGCGGCGATAAACATGGTCTGGGAAAAGGAAAAGGGCCTCCGCCGGTAGGCCCGCCGGGCGTGCCGCGCCGCTTCCCCCTTGGCTTTGCCGGGTTTAACGTTGGTAATGATACTTTTGAGGTCGATTTTCAATTATCACCCCCTCTGTTCTTTTTTTCCACCGTTCTGCTGCTGGCGTCCTTCCGCTGGAGGTTCATCATGACCAGGACCCCCGCAGTGGTAATCA
>BNUX01000121.1 GCA_025997675.1 Spirochaetia bacterium
CCCCGTATTCCCATCTTATGCTCCTTTATTCATCAATCTGCTGATAGTCAGCTTCACGTACCATAGTGCGCTGCCATTCAATGAGCGCCCGTTCTATCCGCTTATCCGATCCCGCCACATCCGCCATCACCCGGAACACCGGTTCCGTGCCGGACCCCCGCATCCAGATACATGCCGAAGCATGCCCCGCCTTGTTTATAAAACTTACCTTCAGCCCCCCCCGTCCCGCAACGGAAAAATCGGTGATGCCCCGCTTTTCTTCCATCCCCTTGTATGCCGCAGCCTCCCAGCCCGTGATGCCGTAACGGAGGAGGAGGGATGCTTTTCGCGCCTCCCACTCCCGGAGGAACACCTGCTGGTACCGGCTTTTCAGGAGGCCGTGGTCCGTGGTGTGTACCTGGAGCAGTGCCTCCGGAGTGTAGGCCCCGGTGGTAACAAAGGCGGGGAGGGCGGCGATGATGTCCGCCAGGGTAAAGTCCGGCCGGTAGGTTTCCGCCTGGTCGGAAAGATCGCACCAGAGTTCGAAAAACCCCTTCCTATCCCCCTCGCTCCGTATGGTGAGGAGCTTTATCAGGGAAAGTACCGTGTTGATAGGGTCCCGCACCGCCGACGGATGGGTGATATTCCCCCCGGCGGACCCTTCCCCCAGGATGCGGACGGTGTAGCCCTGTTCCCGCAAGCGCCGGGCAAGGCCCACCACATTTGCTTCCCCCACCTCGGCGCGGAATACCGAAACATCAAAGGCCCGGGCGATCCGGTCGATGCGCATGGAGGTGGGGTCGTTCACCGCCACCGCCACCCGGGAAAGGGCGTTACCCTTATTGTCGTAGCGGAGTTCCCCGGTCCAGACCAGGTGGGCCAGTTCCGAAACACAAGCCAGGGCAAAGACCTCCTGGGCTTCCAGCGCCCGGGCCATATGCCGTCCCTCATCCCAAAACACCATGTTCCCCCGGTCTCCGTCGCAGTCCGTAACGTAGCCCAGGATTACCGAAGGGTCCTTTTCGTGGACTTCTTCCAGAAAGAGCCGGCAGGGTTCCAGGGACTCTCCTTCCGGGACGATGCGGTGGGCAATGGATCCCGGTTTATCGTTTATTGCGTCCAGGGTGAGGCCCAGGGAGGTAAGAAATTCCCGGTCAATGGACAGGGTCCGGGCTGAGCCGTTAAAGTCCGCCACCACGCCCAGAGGCTGTTCACGTATTCCTCGGGAGATTACCCCCAGGATATCATCTTTTGTCCCCGCCGCCACTTCCCGGGTAAATGCCAGGTAGGCTTGGTAGGCGTCCTCTTTAAGGTGAGGCACCCCGGCGTACACCGCTGAGAGGGCTGTGCTATCCGCCTTAAGTACCAGTGCGATAATCCGGTTACCGCAGTCTTTTTCGGCTATGCGGCGCCGGAATTCTTCTATCAAGAGGGTTGCTTCCCCAGCCGGCAGAACCCCGCCGTCGTTACGGCCGAACTTTAGCCCGTTATGCCCGATAGGGTTGTGGCTGGCGGAGATATACACAAAGCCATCGGGTTTAGCGATACGTACAAATGCCATGATTTCCGGGGCTGCGGTAACTGCGGCATATTCGACCCGGCAGCCTGAGGCAAGAAGGGTACGGAGCATCACATCCGCAATGGCCGGTCCCGTGGGCCGGGTATCCATGCCCACAACCACCGAAGGATCTTCCCGGGCGGCGGCTTTTTTCAAATAGCCGGCGAAGACTTCCGCCGCAAGGGCCGCAATAAGGCCGTGGGCCGGGCTAATATCAATGCAAACGCTTTCATCACCACCGTCCCCGGCAAATACCCCCCGCCAGCCCGAGGGGGATAGGATCATCCCGCCCAGGGTTTTATCTAGCAGGGTCGCGGCGGGATCATCCGTGGAATAACTCATGATAAGCTAGTTTACTCGTTTCTTTTCATTCTTTACTAGTAGGGAGACATCGGTGACCCCGGTGGAGGCCACCGTGACCCCGGTGGAGTCTGCCGTGACCCCGGTGGAGTCTGCCGTGACCCCGGTGGAGTCTACCGTGACCCCGGTGGAGTCTACCGTGACCCCGGTGGAGTCTACCGTGACCCCGGTGGAGGCCACCGTGACCCCGGTAGAGGCTACCGTGACCCCGGTAGAACCGTCTACCGCACTAGGGATTACTCATTGACCAGGACGGCAATATGGCGTATATGTCTTAACCATGAAACGGGAGCGGATCCATGTCATACCTTGGAGAAGGTAACTGACTGAAATAGTATGCTATAGGTTGCCAAGGGAACCATAATAGAGTATATTAATATTATGTGAAATCTAAGAATTATGGAGTACGGAGATGGCGAATAAAAGAATCTACGTGGATTACAATGCGACTACCCCTTTAAGCCAGGAAGTTAAGGCTCGTCTGATAGAGGATTTAGAAATCTACGGGAATGCCTCCAGCATGCACAGCGACGGCCGTCATGCACATGCCCGCCTTGAGGAAGCCCGGAAAGCGGTGGGGGAGCTTATCGGCGCCCCGGCCAATACGATAATCTTTACTTCGGGGGGCTCGGAGTCGAACAATACGGTGTTCCAGACCATGCGCCGCCTGGCTTCCGACACTACAAGCCGGGCTGAAATTATCACCACCGCTATTGAGCACCCCTGTGTGCTCAATTCCGCCGTGTATCTCAAGTCCCTGGGTTTTACGGTGACCTTCCTGCCCGTGGACAAATACGGCAAGGTTGACCTGGACGAATACCGGAAAGCCCTCAGCGAAAAGACCCTTCTGGTTTCGGTGATGATGGCCAATAACGAAATCGGGACCATCCAGGACATAAAGGAAATAGCGGAACTGGCAAAGGCCGCCGGGGCCTGGATGCATACCGACGCGGTACAGGCCGTCGGGAAGACACCTGTGGATGTGGATGATCTCAAGGTTGATTACCTGACCATGTCGGGCCACAAGATCTACGGCCCCAAGGGTGTGGGCGCCCTCTATGTGCGCACCGGCGCGCCCCTTTTCCCCCTGATCCACGGGGGGCACCAGGAGGACGGCTTCCGGGCGGGAACCTACAATAACCTCGGCATCCTGGGCTACGGCACCGCGGCGGTCCAGGCTAAACAAAAGCTGGCGGCCTATGAAAAGGAAATCCGCCCCCTGCGGAACCGGCTGCGGGACGGCCTTTTAGCGGCGGTCCCCAACATCACCATCAACGGCCACCCCGAGGATGTGCTGCCCAATACCCTGAACGTTTCCTTCCCCGGCGCAGAAGGGGAGTCCATCCTCTTAGGCATGGACCTCAATGGCATTGAGGCGTCCACCGGTTCTGCCTGCGCATCGGGCAGTCTGGAGCCTTCCCATGTGCTCATGGCCGTGGGGGTAGGGCCGGAACTGGCCCACGGGTCTATCCGTTTCAGCCTTGGCTGGGGTGTCACTAAAGAAGATATTGAGTATATTATAGATACGGTACCGCCTATCATTGCCCGGTTCCGGGCCATGTCTACGGTATCATCTGCGCCGTCAACGCAGCCACCGACTCCGAAAGCTTAAGAGAGGTATATTATGTCCGACTGGTTATATTCAGATACGATTAAAGACCATTTTCAAAATCCCCGGAACGTGCTCATGGAAGACGAGGCCACCTGGCCCGCCGATGCCCGGGGCCTGACGGGGAACCTTATCTGCGGGGATCAGATGCTGATGCTCCTGCGGATCAAGGACGATATCATCACCGACGTCCACTGGAAGACCTATGGCTGCGCCAGCGCCATCGCCTCCACCAGCGTGCTCTCCGAGACGATCAAGGGCATGAACATCAGGGATGCCTACAACGTCAAACCCGATGATCTGGTGGAAAAGATGGGGGGTCTCCCCCCCAACAAGATCCACTGCTCCGTCCTGGGTGACAAGGCCCTCCGCAAGGCCATCGACGACCACCTCGACAAGACCGGCCGGACCGGCATGCTCAAGGAGGCCGCCACGGTGATCTGCGACTGCCTGGGGATCACCGACAAGGACCTGGAAAACGCCTACCTCAAGGGCGCCCGTTCCTGGGAGGATTTCCAGGCGGCCACCAAGATAGGCACCGGCTGCGGGAAGGGGAAGTGCAAGGCGAGGGCCCTGGAACTGCTGCATGAGTATGCCCACATTTACGGGGAAAAGTGACGGGCCGTCGCCGTGCGTGTTGACAAAACCGGCGGGATTTGGTAGATTGGCGAAAATGGCGGCATAGCTCAGTTGGCAGAGCAAACGGCTCATAACCGTTGTGTCAGAGGTTCAATCCCCCTTGCCGCTAAAAACTGTCTCAAGATAGCATAAAATCCCCCCCCTTGACAAGTTATACTTCAAGTAATACAATAGGACATGAAACTGGAAAACATTGAATGGGATGAAGCCAAAAACGGAAAGAATAAGCGTGATCATCATACCAGTTTCGAGGTTGCCCAGTATGTATTTGCGGACCCCCAAAGGATATGGCGTTTTGACCGCAGCGAGGGGAACACATCCGGCGAGGAACGCTGGCAAACCATAGGTAAAATTGGGCGCCTGTATTTCGTTGTATATACAGAGTGCGGAGAATCGAAGCGGCTTATATCAGCGCGTCCGGCAGAACCGGGCGAAAGGAGATCATACAATGGCTATTATACAATC
>BNUX01000122.1 GCA_025997675.1 Spirochaetia bacterium
GTAAGCAAGGCCGTGGATCCCAGGGGCGGTATGATGACCATGATCCAGAAGTGCAGGGGCAGTTTACCCTGGCGGTTTTTCAGTACCCGGTAGTAAAAGAGCGTCCACCCTAATAGAATCAGGTACAGCAGATTGATCTGCATATAGTAGGCGGGGGAAAAGTGTATATCGTCATTGCATTGGCAGGTAAACACCGCCTTGGGGTTTCTGATATTCCGGTAAATCCGCAGGAGCAGTTGTTCTACTTTAGCTTTCTCAATGGGCTTGGACAGGAAGGCGGCGGTGTCAAATTGGAAGAGATCCTTACAATAGGATTCATGGGCGGATACAAAAACCAGTACCGGCTCTTCATAGGTTTTTCTGATTTTCTCCGCCAGGGCAATACCTGAGGTATCCCCCAGTTCAATATCCAGAAAGATAATGTCGAAGGGGCTGCTCTCCCCGGCGGCTTTAAGGGCTCAATTCAAGGGCCGGGAAAAAGCGCCTATGCCCCCCGTTTCTCCCGCATCGTTTCAATGTGCTTTTTTGCATAGGTGGCATAGATAGAATCGGGGTTGTACTTCAGTACCGCTTCCCATGCGGCAATAGCCCCATCGTAATCACCCCTATTATTATACATACAGGCAAGGGCATGTCCGGCATCCGGGTTGCCGGGCAAATAACGTAGCGCCGCCTGGTAGTCCGCCATGGCCGTATCGTTATCGTAATTAATAAAATGCTGTTCCCCGGAATGGAAATATTCAAAACTCAGGGCCTCCTTTGCATCGGCGTTATCGGGAGCAAACGCAAGAACCTTCAGCCAGTCCTGTATCGCCTCTTCGTATTGGCCGTTGGCATGATAGGCATTGGCGCGGCCGGCATAGTAATCGGCATTATTGGGATCAATCCTGATAGCATTGGTGTAAGCCTCAATAGCGGCTTCAGCGTTAACACCATCGGAATAGTGTTCCCCCAGCCGGTCATAGTAGGCGGCATTCCTATCAGGGTTAAGTTCAACGGCGCGCTTCCAGTCCGCCATCGCCCGATCTTCAAGCTCCCGGGACCAGTATTTATAGCACTTGGCCTCATAAGCAATCCCCCGATAGAAGTAGAGCTCGGCGTTATTGGGGCTGAGTTTCAGACCGGTATCATAATTCACAATGGCGCCATCATAATTCTCCCGGTTGTAATCGATATAACCGAGGAACAGATAGGCGTTGGAACTCGCCGGATTCAGTTCCAGGGCCCGGTTAAAGTCGGCCAGGGCCGTATCATAGTCCTTGGCGGTCACCGAGGCCATACCCCGGCCCTCGTACGCAGCCCCCAGGTTATGGGTAAAGGTTACATTGCCGCTCTCAAGCGTATGGGCCGCTTCCCAATCCGCAATGGCCGCGTCATAGTCGCCCTTCTGCATGAAGCAGATGCCCCGTTCGCTATAGGCGCGCACCAAGGCGCCGGACTCCTCCGGATTAAGGGCGATTATTCGGTTATAGTCGGCAATAGCCGCATCAAGCCCCGGATCGGCCCTATCCCCCTTCGGGGTCACGTCCAAGGTAAAACTCTCGGTCGGGCCCTTACCTGCGGCCTTTGCCATGCCCGCATACCCGCGGTTGTTATAGGCAATCTCCAGGGATGTTTTGGCATACTCATTTTCCGGATCAATGTTCAGCGCCGCCTCCCAGTCCGCAATTGCCGCGTCATGATCACCCTTTGAGTAATAGGCGCCGGCGCGGTTGTTATAGACACGAAGGTCATCGGGATCATGCTTGAGCGCCTCGGTGTAGTCCGCAATGGCCGCCTCATAATCGCCCTTGTCCGCCTCATAATCGCCCTTGTCCTTATAGATGCAGCCCCGGTTGTGATAGGCGTTGATATCATCGGGGTAATTCGTCAGTATCCGGGTAAAGTCCGCGATAGCAGCGTCGTAATTACCCATGTTCCAATAAACGAAAGCCCGGTTGAAATAGATCCGGGTATCCTTCGGATCAAGGGTTATGACATGGTTAAAGTCCGCCAGGGCCAGATCATACTTTCCCAGGTTCATATAGACAATCCCGCGGTTGTTATAGGGCGACGGTTCATTGGGGTGCATCCTGATTGCCTTTTTGAAATCCCCAAGGGCTTCTTTATACTTTTCCGCCGCAAGATGGATAGTACCCCGGGTAAACCAGTAATTAACATCGCTTTTGGCAAAGGGAATCTTTGAGTCCAGGTCCTCCTCCGTGGTGTACTCCTCCACAAGGCGCTTCATATCCTCCTTATTTTTCCCATACGACCGGGCATGTTCCAGACTCTCCCTGGCCTGCTCATACTCAGGATTAATCCGGAGCGCCGCCTCCCAGTCCGCGATAACTTCCTCTGAATACTCGGCATGACCCCGGCGCTTATCGATGCCGCGCTTAAAATAGCCCGCCGCAAGGTTCTCTTTGAGTTTCGGAAAACCGGGATCTATCTTCAGGGCCGCCTCCCAGTCCGCAATGGCCCTATCCGCATCGTCCTGTTTATAGTAGATAATGCCCCGGTTGTTATAGACTTCTACATAGGAAGGGTCGATTTCCAGGGCTCGGTTATATTCCGCCAGGGCCGCCTCCTCTTCGCCTTTCTGTCCATAGATAAGGGCGCGGTTGAAATAAATTTCCCGGAGGGCGGGCTTGAGTTCCCGAGCCCGTTCTATGTCTGCCCAGGCCGCGTCATAATCGCCCATTTGGAAATAGGTATTACCCCGGCTGATATAGGCTTCCGCGTCAGGCCCCGCAAGGAGGTACCGGGTAAAGTCCGCAATGGCCCCCGGCAAATCCCCCGTCTGCATCCGGGCCATACCGCGGTATTTATAGTTCTCCACTTCATCCCGGTTAAGGCCGATTGCATGGTTAAAGTCCGCCAGGGCAGCTGCGTGATTATCCGCATTCAGATAAGCGACACCCCGTGTCCGGTAGTAGAGCGGGTTTTCACTCTCCAGTTCGATGGCCCGGCTTAAATCGGCGATGGCCGGCTTAATATCCTCACTATGCAGCCGGTTGATATAGGACATGGCCCGGTGAAACAGGGCATCCGCATTGAGGCTTTCCCGCATAAGACCCTGGGAAAGATCGCTGATTGCCGCATCGTAATCCTTCTTGTAGGCATAGGCGCAGCCACGGGCGTAATGCCAGAACCATCCGTCCGGCTCAAGGGCCAAACCCCGATTAAAGTCGGCGATAGCCGCATCGTTATCCTCCAGCATCAGGTAGACAGAGCCACGGGAGGCATAGTGGGCGGCAAAGTCAGGTTCCAGCCTGATAGCTTCGGTAAAGTCCGCCAGAGCCTCCTCTTTTTTACCTTCGTACACCGCATAATCCCCCCGTTCGGCAAAGGGGGAAGCGGCTTCGGAACCGGACTTGACCGGAAACGCCCGGAGGCGGGAGACCTCCGCTCCCTTGCCCTCCGGTCCCTTAACCGTAGATTCGCGTCTGGCGTCCTTCAAAACAGCCTCGCGCCGGTCGGGAAACAAGAGAATATTCGTATCTTTCGTATCTTTCATAGCATGCTCCTTCACGTTCAGATAATGGGGAAAATCACGCAAGGAGGGTCCTGTGGGCCTTAACGTAACATGATGGGATATTCCGGGCGATATGATGCCTTCGGAATAACGGCCACAGACCGCTTAGTATGGTCTGATTGTACCACAGTGTCGCATGGCGCGGCGGGCTTGTCAAGGACGTACCTAAATATTGTTATGGAAGGGGTTCTTATGGTATTTTGGAAGTTCAGAAGGGGACGAAGAAGGAACAATAGACCAAACCGGTTCATCCCGGTTCCCGGTAGGGCTATACTCAATTAAGCCGCGATGGAGTATACTCGATCCTGGAGGCTTTTATGGAAGCGGCGGTGCAGGCGGAATTGGATATGCTCAGGGATATAATCGTTCAGACCGTGCCCGTTGACCAGATTTTCCTGTTCGGCTCCTATGCCTATGGAACGCCCCATAAGGATTCAGACCTGGATTTGTATGTAGTCCTGAAAGATGACGTGGAGATGCGGGATATTGATGCGGCACTGAAAATCCGGCAGGCAATCGGAGATAAACAAAATATGCCGTTGGATATTATCGTCAGCAAACAGAGCAAATATCAGAAAGAACGGCTCATGCCCGGTATCGAACGGGTAATATCAAGAAAAGGTGTAGTACTATATGGCTAATACTCCAAAAGGCTGGATGATACTTGGCGACAGGGACTATGATGCGGCGGCCTTTCTTGCCGCCAATATGTACCCAAAGCCGCTAGAGATTATCTGCTTTCATTGTCAACAAGCCGCAGAAAAGTATTTGAAGGGTTTTCTTGCCCTTCAGGATGAAGATCCACCGTATATCCATGATCTTAAAAAGCTCTGTAAGCACGGTGAAAAATATAATGCTTTGTTTTCTACCATTGAAGACGTGTGTGCTTCCATAACCCAATTCAGCGTCCAGCCCCGGTATGACAGCGGAATGAGTATTACCGAAGCTGATACCAGCCTTGTTTTGAAAAACACCCAAGCAATCAAAGTATTCCTCCAAAAAGAAGCGCCGCAACTGTTTCAATAAGCGA
>BNUX01000123.1 GCA_025997675.1 Spirochaetia bacterium
GATACTAAACTGCTCCGCTCCGGAACTGCTCCGTTCCGCCTGCTTACAGGCATACTGCCCCGCAAAGAGGGCGGAGCCCAGAGCCCCCGCATAGACCGTGTTGATAGGGGATACGGCCATCGGAAAGCCAAGGAAATCCTCCATGGTTTTTACCATCCCGGTGTTGTTGGAAACCCCGCCGGAAAAAAGCACATTGGGAAGGATACCCACCCGGTTCAGGAGGTTGTTTACCCGCTTTGCCACGGAACGGTGCACCCCCGCCGCCAAATTCGATTCCTTTGCCCCTTTGGCCCGTTCGGAGATAATCTCCGATTCCGCAAAGACCACGCACTGGCTGCTTATTTCCGCAGGCTTTTCCGCCTGGAGGGAAAGCGCCCCCAGTTCGGTTACCTCGTAATCCAGAATGTTGGCTACCTTTTCCAGAAACCTTCCCGTCCCGGCGGCGCACTTATCATTCATCACAAAGTCCAGAACCTTGCCGTCCTTTGGGTCGATACGGATAACCTTGGAATCCTGGCCCCCAATATCAATGATGGTCTGAATATGGTCCCCCAGAAAACTGGCCCCCAAGCCGTGGCATGAAATCTCCGTCACCGTTCGGGAGGGGACAGGGCCAAAGTCCAGGGCGATACGGCCATAGCCCGTGGCTACGATGTAGTCCAGGTCCGAAAGGGCCAATCCGCTCTGGGAGAAAAGATCCTCCAGCAGTTCCTGGGCCGTGGCCTGCATGAAAAGGCCGGTGGCGGTAAGGGCGGTGTAAAGCTTTTCCTCCGCGATTAATACCGCTTTGGATTGGCGGGAACCAATATCAATCCCTGCCACCGGATTACCGGGAATACGCGCGGCCTTGTTCGCCGCAAAAATTTCGCTAATGTTCATGATATCTACCTGGAGGGTTGTAACTCCTGAAAAACCGCATTGGGATCGACGGTATACCGGTAGTGAGCCGTCCGTGCGGGAATGTCATAGATAACCGTGGATACGGTTACGCTCGCCAGCTTATCCTCAAGTTTTTTGTAAATCCTGGCGTCATCCCCCCGGTATTCCAGGGCCTTCTTGATATGGGAGAGATCCACCCCCTCCGCCTTCTTGCCCTCAAAAGCCCGGACTATGGCCGTAAGCCGCTGGAGGGTATCCCCCTCGTCTATGGGCTGATTCAGGTTGAGGAAGTGGTTGCTGCGGAAAAATAATTTGTCCGCCACCCATTCCACGGCAAAGCGTTTTTCCAGTTCCTCAATAGAAACTATCCCGGTTTCATCTGCAAGAACAATATTCCCGCCCACGTGGACATCCCGGTTAAGATGCCACTGGGCGAGTTCCACCGCCTCCAGCAGGTTTGCGGCATTTCCCACAATATCTTCCACGATGACCCCCCGGGGGATAGTACGCCGGATGTCGTCTCCCAGGGAAACGCCGTCGCCCCGCACATAGGTAATCGCTGCGGTCACACCCTTTTCGTTGATACCGCTGTTAAGGCCCCGCTCAAATTCGTTGGCCTTACCGGCTATGCCTACATAGGCATACCGGCGCTTGTCCCGGACAAGTTCTTCTCTGAAGGAATCATCCACACCCATGTCCCGGTTTTTAAAGAGAAATCTGCCGCTAACGCTGCCGAGGGTACACATGCTAATACCCTATTTCTTTGAAGCGGCGTAGAGCTTTTCCGCTTCGATCAGATACTTGTCGGTAAACAGGGTACGGATATCGTAGTCTTTGTTGATAAGATCGTTGTCCAGAAGGAACTGTTTGGTTTTTGTCATCTGATCCCAGTCGAAATCGGTAAAATGGGGATCAAATTCCTGAACAAGGATGGTGGACAGATCCGCTTCCTTAAAACCGCTTGCCTCGGCGATAAGCCGGACAGCCCGGGGCCGATCCGCCTGGACAAAGTCGGCAAGCTGAAGCTGGACCTTGAGGTACCGGGCGGTAATTCCGGGGTTAGCTTCGATAAAGGCCTTACGGGCAATCTCGGTGGAGGTATTCTGTTTGACCCCTGCGGACTTGGCCAGGTACTTGGCGGAACCGTTGACGGTAAAGATTGTGCCATAGGGCTCCCAGGTAGTGCCCGCGGCAATTTGGTTTGTTGCCAAGGCGGTACCCAGATCGGTGGCCCCCAGGTTGACGATTTCCACATCATCAACGGTTAAGCCCGCCTGAGCCAGGACCAGGACCAGATAGTGGTGCCCGGATGATCCCACCGAAGCGCCGACCTTCTTGCCCTTCAGTTCCGCCACGCTTTTAATCGTGGAATTGACCGGAATCAGCAGGGTATTGCTGTTGGGGTCTATACCGTCCTTGTAGATGGATTGGATGGGGAGGCCATTGGCTACTGCGGTTACGATGGGCATATCCCCTACGGAGCCGAAATCCAGGCTTCCTGCGGCCAATCCCTCAATGATGGGCGGTCCATAGGAAAATTGCTCAAATTCTATCTTAATGCCATCGGGCCCGAATTCTTTTTCAAGAAAGTGCTGAGAATCTTCCAGCCACCTGGTGAGGCTGGACCCCTGAAAGCCGATACGGATGACCTTTGCCTGATCCAGGGCGCCTCCGCCTACGGTCCCCGTGTCTTTAGCCCCGCCTGCGCTGAGGCCGCTTGCTACCATTGCCGCTAAGAGAAGGGCCATACCCTTCACCCGATTGTTCACTAAAACCCTTTTCATTTCTTCACTCCTTTATTATAGAAGAATTCATACCGAAATGGTAGAAAATAAACCTTGTCTATATCCTACTATTCCTTAGGAAATACTATAAAAATCTTCCCAATATATGTCAAGAGCTATCGGAATAAAATCCGGGAAATACAAAGTATGGGACATATAAAAGAGCCCCGGAAAAGAACCTTTTCCGGGGCAAAAAGAGAAAAAAGAAAGGAAGGAGGAATGAAAACAGTACCGACGAACCGCCGGGTCGATGTTTGCCTACTTATAAAGCAATTAATAGGGAAATAGGTAACATAAGTTTTTGACAAATTTTATGGCAGGATACTCCATTCTGCGACGATATGCTCATACGCCGCGATGGTTGCCGCCATGGTGATATCCTGCACTTCCCCACGGCCGAGCCAGTCCGCTCCGTCCATTACGTAGAGGCCTTGCAGTATCCCCTCCACATCCGCCGCCGTGCAGCCGGTTTCCGCTTCCCGGCGCCGTTCCAGGCCCCGGACTTCCTGGTCAAAGGTTTTTGTATAGAGGGTATCCTGCCATCGAACCAGGGAGGTTTCGCTTTCAGTCATTGTCCGCATCCCCATAGCGAATGCTCCGCCGTATCACCACTTCGGCGCCCGGTATCAGGAGCCCCAAATGGCGGGTCAGGGAGATTTCACGCCGTTCCGTCCAATTTAAGCGTTCATCCAGGGTATATTCATACCGTATGTCCAGGTCCTGGCTCGACATCTGCCGGGCCAGGAGGCCCTGTTCATCCCATTGCAGGGTATAGTGGGCCTCGGGTCGCTCCCAGTACCGGGGCCGGGCTGCGGCGGTATAGAGGGCGGCGCCGACCGGCGTGCCGCTTATACACCCGGCGCTGTTATAATCGTATACCAGGATTGCTTCCCCCTCTCCGGAACGGCTCTCTATAGAAACGAGTTGTTTTTCACCGGCGAAGCTCAGGGAAAAGAACGCCTGGACCAGACCCTCGGGATCGTACCAGGTCTCATTCGTCCGCCGGCTCAGATATTCCGGAACGGCAAAGTACCAGGAACCGCCGGCATTGATCCGTACCAGGGAAGGATGGTCCGGCGTGTATTCGAGGAACTCAAACTCCCACGGGTCCGGAACCACCGGGTTGTCCAGGGTGATTTTGCTGACACGTCCCGGAGAGGTATCGTCGTAAACCACCATCGCCTGGTAGAAGGTTCCTCCCCGGAAGAAGGGGAATTCCAGAAAACGGCCCCCGGCGTCCCGGGTGATACGGTATTCCAGGGCGGTATCTTCGGGCAGGGTGAGGGTGAGGGAATGGGCCTGTCCCGCGTTAAGGGTAAAGCCGTCCGGGGGCATGGCTACCGGCCAGTCGGGCTGCCAGGGGATATTGCCTGAGAGGGCGGCGTCCAGGAGGAGGTTTAGGGGGAAAAGACCGGAACCGGATTGGTCCGGGGCGGTATCCTGTCCCGGCAGAACGGAAAACGCCGCAAGAAAAAGGACCATAAAAAGGAAAGACCGGGGCTTCATAGGGAAAGTATATAAAAAGAAGGGGCGGGAGTCAAAGAGGTCACGGTTCACTTAGACTTGTAACCCCGCTATTTTACCGGTATAGTAGATCTATGATAAACCTTGAGTTTGACGAGTATACATATCAGGAATTTCTCAAAAAACGGGAATATCCTTCCAATTCCCGGAATCGTCCTGATAATGTTTCCTTTATGGATTTTCTTATCGAAGAGCAAAGAATAATGGATCCAACACCTGATGGGCAGCGGTTGCTGGCACTCATACGGGAGCTCTGAGTATGGCAAACAAGCCTGAAGATTTCCCCCAATTTACCCAATTGGACTCTTTTGCCGTTAAGGACGT
>BNUX01000124.1 GCA_025997675.1 Spirochaetia bacterium
CCTCTTGCATCATAATTTATTAAGCCGGTTAAACGGAAAAATAAACGGCGTTTTTCAAAGTCAATTTTTGGTATTATCCGAAACGCTGCCTAGCTCTTATGGTCAATCGCTTGCAAAGGCCGCCGCAGCAGCGGGGAAGAAAAAAGACCGAGAGGGGAATCCCTACACGCAAGCAAGCGCCGTTATAAAAATAGCAGAAATTGTCAATGATGCCGGATATGCAACAATGGGAAAAATTAAAGACGATATGGGCACATGGATTGAAACATTAACCGATGCAGATATTGAATAGCCGTACTGTTTACGGTATATTTAATATAAAGGGTCGGTATAGTATACCCACCCATAAGGGAAAAATGAACCGCGATATTGAAGGGGCTGATCCCCACACCGGAAACGAAAACTTAAACCCAAACGAATTATACCGCAAGCCTAAAAATAACCAATTATGTGAAAAGTTTATGCTTGCCTTATCCGCCGGGATATGCGGGCAAGAGGACGGCATATCCCGGCGGCCTTGATGCAAAGTGGGCCGCCTGGCGCGTGTATTCACTTGCCGGGGAACTGGCCGACTGCATGGATGATCCCGCCGTATTTTTTGAAAAGCTACAGGCAGCGGAAAAGGAGCACGTTGACAAAATGATGAAACAAGCCGGGAAGGGCAAGCCGTGAGCGTATCCGAAACCCGCGCCGTCTTTATATCCGCATTGATCCAGAGCGGGCACTATGCCGAAAGGCTGGCCGATACTAAAACCCGAAAAGAAGCCGTCCTGGAGATATTCGACATATCCGGTGAATTCTCCCGATGCGTGCGCGATCCCTTTTCGTACCGTGACACCGTGGAAGCGGAACGGGGCAATGAATGAACGCCCCGGACGGTACCGGGCTTGACCTTAGCATTTTGGTATTTAATCCTATTTATACGCGGCCTTGTATCACTCCTGACAGCCGCAACATCCCGCGCATACGGTGTCCGCCGATCACGCGGGATGTTTTATTTTCCCTCGCCTTTGCAATTACAACAAGATCGGAAAATCTGGTATTGACCTTAGCAAATTCAGGGCGCACGGTGGGAGTATAGGAGAATATTATGGGAAAGTATGACCGGGTTTCACACAGGGTTGGTGAACCGAAGATTGGAGAAGAAGCGGCGCTGGCGGAGTTTCAGAAAATATTGAAATTCTATGAGGTGGGCATTGATGACGCAACAAACGCCGATGCAAAAAAAACACTTGAAGACACGTTTGACGAACTGGTCATGGCCTTCCGTTGGGGTGAGCTTGAATTGGAAGATGGTGAGCAGGGGTTCAAAATAATCCAGCATTTGAGCAACGGGCAGTCTATCACCTACCGGGAACTGAAAGCCGCCGATGCGAAAGTACTTGAAAGGTTCGACCGCCAAAAGGAAGCGCAGGCAGCAAGCTTTGCGATTTTGGGGCGGCTGTCCGGTATCGGAGACGACGCTATACGCGTCCTGAAAGGGCAGGATAAAACCAATGCGGTGGGGCTTTCGATCCTTTTTTTTATGGCGTAGGGAGGGCCGATGGCCGGGCGTGTAGTCTGGCCTATAACGGCAATCCCGCAGATGTACTGCAAATGAGCTATTCCGACCTCCGGCATATTGAAAAGTCCTGGGGGCCGCATTGGGAATCGTGGAGTAAGGTAAAGTAAATGGCAAAGCAATTTAGCGTTTCAACGATTTTCGCCCTCAAAGACCAGGTAACGGGACCGGTGGGCAGGATGAAAACAGCTGTATCTGCGGCGTTTACTTCAATGGGTAAATCGGGCCGGGTACTTAATGACGTTTTTTCCGGGGCATTTGCCGCCGGGATTGCACTCAAGGGAGTAACCGCTCTGACCAACGGTATCAAAAATCTGGCAAACACGCTGCCGGAATACGCCGCCCGTGCTGATAGCATTGCGAAAACATCCCGTTCTCTGGGGCTTGCCTCTGATTCTTTCCAGAAGTTTGTCTATGCCGCCGATAAAGCCGGTGTTGCAAGCGATCAGTTCAAACTTGCTTTTCAAACGCTTAATAAGGGGCTTGGAAATGGTACGCTTGTAACAGCACTTGAAAAGATAGATATGGGTCTTGCGTCCCAGGTAAAAGCCGCCCCTAATGCAGAGGCCGCATTTAAGGCAATTGCAAGCGCCATGAAAGACGAAGGTAATTCCGCTACCCGTACCGCCGCACTCATGGCGGCATTTGGAAAACAGGGGGCGGCGCTTACCAACATGTTAGGCGACTTAGACAATCAATTGGCGGCGGCGGAAAAGTACGGAAATATCATAACTCCCGCACAGCTTGCACGGGCGGAACAATTTAACGATACGGTATCCCGATTAAAATCAATGTGGCAGGGATTCGGGGACGTGATCCGTTCCTCCGTGATACAGTATGTCACGCCGCTTTTGACGCAGTTGCAGGAATGGGCCGCCCGGAACAGGGAACTGATTGCTACAAAAATACAGGATTTTGTTACGAAGGTAGCTGATTTTATACAAAATAAACTTGTTCCCGGAATAAAAGAAGCGTGGCAAACATTTCAGGATTGGCTACCGACCATTAAAAATATTATTGGTTTTCTTGAAAAATTCGGTCCGGCAATAATAACCGTAGTTGCCGCATGGAAACTTTTTAATACAACAGTTACGATTGCCAAGGCCGTGATGCTGGCCTTTAACATTACCGCTTCCGCAAATCCAATAGGGCTGATAGTTGTTGCCGTAGTTTCCCTTATCGCCGGAATTGCCCTGTTGTCCGCAAAGGTAGGAGGACTTGGAAACGCTTTTAAGGTCATAGGTGAAACAATAGCAACGTTCTTTAGCGCGATATGGGAAACTATAACAAACTTTGCTATCAGTATTGGAAAGACGGTTATGCGGGCAATCATGACACCCGTCAATGCCGCTTTAGACGGAATAGTAAAACTGTTGTCAACTGTTTCTAAAATACCAAAAATAGGCGGTTTTGCTACAGAAGCAATCGGCAGTATCAGGTCTTTTCAGGGAAGAGCTGATACGGTATTTGCTAAAGACGATACGCCGATTATAAGCAAAAAGTTTTCAGAATTGGCAAAACCGTATAACGATGCACGGGATGCGGAACTTGCACGTCAGGAAGCAAAGCGGGAGATCACGGGAGCCGCCACCGACCCGGAATTACTGGATGCGCTTAACCGGATAGCGAATAACACCGGGGAAACAGCGGATAACACAGCAACCTCCAAGGCCAGAAGCGGGGCCCCCGGCTTTGCATACGGCCAGATGGGCGAAGTTGACGTTTTTGGCACAGTGAGAGCTGGACTATAAAGGATTGCCCCGCATGGCCACCGCAACACCCGAGCATAGACCCGCCGGGTTGTATCCCTTCCCCCGCCATATCGGGAGTATCTTACACTTCCCCAGGTAAAGCAGTTTCCCGGATTCATAGTAAGGGAACCAAACAAGCCCCGCCCTTTCCGCTTTTCTCTTTGCCTTGTTCCGGCGGGCATTTATAAGGGCTATCTGAATACGGGATAGAAACCGACGTACACCGGGGCCGCAATGATTCACTTTACCACCCCCGTACTAAACCGCTCCAGCTCATCCCGGTGGATGTATACCGCCTTCTTGGAGAACCGGGAAACCTTGATTTTTCCGGCCTTCACCCACCGGCCCACGGTTATGGTGCAGCCCCCCATCTCTGCGGCGAATTCCGCATAACGGAGCCATTCACGGGGCGCTTCCGGGGCATCGCTCATGGGCGGCACCCATGGCGGATCAGGTTCAGGATCCTTGTCTTCCAGATAAGACGGACCAAGAGCTTCAAGCAGATCCGCCTTTAACCGTACAAATTGCGCTTCTATCTGGTTCAGGATATGCGTTTCAAAATCTTCAAATTCCCGTGTAGTGATAAAAACAGGGCTTTTCATACTTCCTCCTACACCCTATACCGCAGCACATTGTTTTCCTGGCCGTGACCAAGACCCCACTCCTCAAGCTCTACATCCGCCGGATCGGTGCGTTCATCCGCCGGCACCTCCTCTTGCCGGGGGAGTAACTTATTCCGGTAGGCTTCCAGGCCGAGGCCCACCAGCATATTGAGAAAGTCCTGGAAGGGCTGGGCCCGATGACAGCCGCCCTCAGCGTGTTTCCATATGTCCTCAAGCTCCATGAAGTAAGACGAGGGGAAGGACACCCGGCAACCAATTTGATTTTCACGTTTCACCGTTTTCTCCTCCATTTTTTTGGTTCAAGGAAAAGCTTTTATTCACAAAATCATCAACGGGGTCCATGAGGATCGAAATCAAAGAAAAGGCTATGCTGCAGGTGGACGTATCACCTTCATGATCGTCTGCATATTCCTCCATTACCCTTACCAGGTGTAAAATTGAATTCGTGATTATAATTAATTCGCTTATATCCCCC
>BNUX01000125.1 GCA_025997675.1 Spirochaetia bacterium
GACCCTCATGGAAGATGCCCGGCTTGAGTTTGAGGTACAGATCGATCTTGGCCGGGGCTATGTTCCCTCGGAAGTGAATGAGCGGTATGTGGAGGTGATTGGCACTATTCCCATGGACGCGATTTTCTCGCCGGTGAAAAAGGTTAAGTTTGCGGTGGAGCCCACCCGGGTGGGGCAGCGCAGCGATTATGACAAACTGGTTCTTGAGATATGGACCGACGGAACCATCAAAGCCGATGACGCCCTAGCGGAAGCTGCGAAGATAGCCAAGGATCATTTTTCAGTGTTTATCAACTTTGATGAAAACAACCTGGGGCTTGATGAGGATTATGATGAGGACGATGAACGGATTCGGCAGCTTCTCAATACGCCGGTGGAGGAACTGGAGCTTTCCGTGCGTAGTTCCAACTGTCTTAAGAATGCGAACATTAAAACTATCGGGGAATTGACCCGGAAAACCGAAGATGATATCGCCAAGACCCGGAATTTCGGCAAGAAGTCTCTCCTTGAGATCAAGGAAAAGCTTAAGGAGTGGAATCTGAATTTCGGTATAACCGATGTCAATATTTTGAAGAATGCGGTTAAAATAAACACCGCCCCAAAGGAAGAAGAAGATGAATCATAGAAGCGGCTTTAATCCCCTTGAGCGGATGGCGGCCAGCCGGAAGGCGCTGCACCGCAGTATGGTGACCTCCCTTTTCCGCTACGAACGGATCAGGACCACCAAGGCGAAGGCCCTGGCAATTCGCCGGAGCGCGGAGAAACTTATTACCCGGGCTAAGGTTGATTCGGTCCATAACCGGCGGCTTGTTTCCGCCCGTTTGTATGATGAGGGGATTGTGGCAAAGCTCTTTACCGATATCGCCCTGCGGATGAAGGAACGGCCCGGCGGTTATACCCGGATCATCAAGCTGGGTGAACGCCTTGGGGACGCTGCGGAAGTGGTTATCCTGGAACTGGTGGACTATAAGCTGGATACCGAGGGTGCCACGGATAAAAAGGCCAAGAAAGCCGATAAGAAGAAAGACGCTGCCGAGGATGCCAAGGAAAAAAAGGCGGATGCTAAGAAGGGTAGTGAGAAGGGGGCGGCGGTGAACTTGCCGTAATTCGGCTTAAGCTCACCATGTTCAAAGGTGATACCTTTCGGGCGTTTAAAACCTTTAAGCAGGTTCTTACGAGCCATTGGAACTCCTTATTTCGAATACAATTCGACGATCATCTGCTCTTTGATGTCCGCCAAGTCGGTAATATCACTGCGGCGCGGAGAAGCAAGGAACTTTCCTTTCATTTCATCGGGATCAAGCTGCAGCCAGGGCATCACCCCGGCCTTACCGAATTCCTTAAGAGCTTCCTTAACAACCACCAGATTCCTGCTGGATCCCTTAATCTCAATCACATCCTCAGGCTTTACCAGGAAAGACGGCACATTAACCCGTTTGCCGTTCACCGCCACGTGTCCATGCAATACAATCTGACGGGCCTGACTCCGGCTTACCGCAAAGCGCAGCCGGTACACCACATTGTCCAGCCTGCGTTCCAACAATACAAACAAATTTTCACCGGTGATGCCGGGCATACGGAGCGCCCGTTCAAAGAAAAGGCTGAACTGCTTTTCCTGCATACCATAAATCCTCTTAAGCTTCTGTTTTTCTCTTAGCTGAACGCCGTAATCGGAACGTTTCCCCGACCGCGCCTTGGGGTCCTTCCCCGGAGCAGGCCGTTTTTTATTGATAGGGCACCTATCGCTCTTACAGCGGGCTCCCTTAAGCATCAATTTTTTCTGTTCCGCCCGGCAGAGCCGGCAAACAGGCCCGGTATATCTTGCCATGATTCCTTATCCTCCCTCAGATGCGTGCCGTTAAATACGGCGGGTTTTACGCGGCCGGCAGCCGTTATGCGGAATCGGAGTAACGTCGTTAATGGACCTTACCTTAATACCCAGGGCACCAAGCTGGCGAATCGCCGATTCCCGTCCAATCCCGGGTCCCTTTACGTACACATGCACTTCCCGGAGTCCCACCTGGAGGGCCTTCTGCGCCGCAGTTTCCGTAACGGTCTGCGCGGCAAAGGGGGTCGATTTTTTGGCGCCCCTGAATGACAAGCCCCCGGAACTCGCCCAGGAAATTGTGTTCCCCATCAGGTCGGTGATGGTCACAATGGTATTATTAAACGTAGCCTGAATATATACGTTTCCCTCATAGACGGACTTTTTCTCTTTCCGCTTTTTCGTATTAGCAGCCACTCTTTCCTCCGCTATATTTGTACAACATTACTTCTTCTTCCCGGCCACGGTCTTCTTCTTCCCCTTCCGGGTACGGGCATTGGTCCTGGTTCTTTGACCCCGCAGGGGCAGACCCTTGCGGTGCCGCAGGCCCCGGTAACAGCCGATATCCATAAGCCGCTTGATATTCAGGGCAATTTCGGTACGCAGCCGCCCCTCTACCTTATAGTCATTCTCAATGAGCTGCCGCAGTTCGTTCAGTTCTTCCTGGGACAGGTCGTTGATTTTCCGCAACGGATCGATCTTCGCCGCAGCGCAGATTGCATCGGCGCTGGACCGGCCAATCCCAAAGACATAGGTCAACGCAATATTAACGTGCTTATTGGGGAGGTCGACCCCCGCTATACGTGCCATAAACGCTCCTAGCCTTGCTTCTGTTTATGCTTGGGGTTTTGACAAATGATACGACTAATACCATTGCGCTTAATATCCTTGCACTTATCGCAAATCGGTTTAACACTGGTTCGGACTTTCATCCCATATACTCCCTTAAAACCCCCGGACATCGCCATAGGGTAACTATCTATTGTAACGAATTGCTTAGAACTCGTCAACCCAACTACAAATTCCGGCCCCGAAGACGGCCCCGCTTGGTCAAGCCATCATGGTGGTGCATCTTCAAAAGCGCCTCCACCTGGCTCATGGTATCCAAGTCAACCCCTACCAGGATCAACAGGGAAGTACCCCCCATCAAGTACGAAATTGAGGAGGGGAAATTGAACAGATGCTGTATAATGGTAGGAAGCACCGCGATTACCGCCAGATACAGGGAACCGGGGAGCACAATCCTATTCAATATCCTGGTAAGGTACATCTCAATATTTTCAGTCCTGATCCCCGGTATGGACCCGCCGTTTTCCCGGATATTCTTGGCAATCTCCATGGGGTTCAGGCTAACCTGGGTATAGAAATAGGCAAAGAATATGATGAGCAATACGTACAGTACCGTGTACAAGGGGCCCCGGGGACTCAATGCCCGGGAAACTGCCGCGAGCCAAGCCACATTACCCCCAATGGTAGAGGCTATCTGGAGGGGGAAGGTGAGGATCGATGAGGCAAAGATTACCGGAATAACCCCGGAAGGGTTAATCTTAAAGGGAATGTAGGTATTCTGAGAGCCGTACATCTTCCGACCAACCACCCGCTTGGCATAATGGACCGGTATTTTCCGCTGCCCCTGCTGTTCAAAAACAACCAGGGCTACCACGGCAACAAACATCACAAAGACCACAATTACAAAGACCAGATTCAGGTCCCCACTCCGTACCCTTCCGCCCAACTCCCACACGGCATTGGGGAGCCGGGCCACGATACCGGCGAAGATCAACAGAGAAATACCGTTTCCGATACCCCGCTTGGTAATCTGCTCCCCCATCCACATGAGGAACATAGTTCCCGTGGTGACGGTAAGCATGGCCAGGAGGGTAAAGGGCAACATATTCAGGGTGAGCAGGTTGTCCACGCTCCGGGAAATGCTCTGGGCATACTGGGTAACCGCGAAGGACTGGATAAGGCAGATCGCCACCGTACCGTACCGCTGGTAAGCCTGTATCTTCTTTTTCCCCCCCTCTTCCTGGGAAATCTTCTTCAAACTGGGGAAGACGATAAGGAGAAGCTGCATAATGATAGACATGGAGATATAGGGCATGATCCCCAGCATGAACACCGAAAAATTGGAGAACGCACCGCCGGCAAAGAAGTCGAGGTAGTCTACGATGGCGTTCCCTGAATTCTGCTGGGAAAGGAAATATGCGTTCAATTCCCGGACATTGATCCCCGGTATGGGAAGCACCGCCCCAAGACGGAACACGACCAACATCCCCAGGGTAAAGAAAATGCGTTCCCGGAGTTCCTTAACCCTGAAAATACCAACCAGCGGATTAGCCATTACCGTTCCCCGCAGACTCGACAGAACCACCGGCCTTCTCGATCTTCTCTTTTGCGGAAGCGGAAACGGCCACGACCTTAAAGCTG
>BNUX01000126.1 GCA_025997675.1 Spirochaetia bacterium
GTCATTCGCAAGCCGCAGTACCGCCGCGAGGGATTGGTAGCCGCTCATCATGTCGATTTCCCCGGACTCCAGCGCGGCGGCCCGTGACTGGGGATCGGTGATAACCTTAAAGGTTATTTTTCTGAGCGCCGGTTTACCGCCCCAAAACTCGTCATTCGCCTCGAATACATATTCGATGTCCCGGTCCCATTTAGCGAGCTTGTAAGGCCCTGACCCTACCGCTTTTGAAATGCTGCCATCGGCGCGGATCACCGCAGGGCTTACCATGCTCATCATGGTCCGGGCGAGATTAGAGGAGAGGTTGTAGGTGGGCTGTTTCATGCGGAACACCAGGGTATAGTCGTCCGGGGTCTCAACCTTTTCCGTATCGGACAGACCCGGATACCCGTCAAGGCGCTTGAAGTTCGCCAGGGCTGCCTGGGCGTTCCAGGGCTGTCCGTCGTGGAAGCGGACATTCCGGCGGAGGCGGAAGGTCCAGGTAAGGCCGTCGGCGCTCATATCCCAGGATTCCGCCAGGCCCGGCGCCTGCCGGAAGTTGGAATCAATCTCCACAAGGCCGTTATACACGAGGATTTGGGTATCATCCAGCATCCCATCAGCCGGATCAATACTTTGCAGGTCGAATTGGTCGCCGATGACAAGCTCCTGTTTGCCCGCCGCCCCCCGGTCGGTTTTACACCCGACAAAGAGCAGGGAGCCCGCCGCTAAAAAGACAAAAACGCCACAGAACGCTTTCCGTAGATTGGAAGAGAAAAACATATAAGTATCCTAAAAAAAGAATCGTTCCGGCGTTTCAGTCCGAAAGCACACCGCTTCATGCGGCGCATCATCTATTCCACCGGAACAAACAACGTATATTTCGGTAGGAGTCTTTTCTAAAGTAGCCAATTGGGATGGAAATGTAAAGTGCCGTACCCATCGACTTATTTTAAAAACTTATTCGATAAATATTTATCGATTTCTCTTGACCGTTCCCGTTTCCCGGTGATATAATTCTGTAATTAGTGAGTTGGAGGTGTATTGTGACACGTATGTTTAACGGCGGAATCGCCGCTTCCCCCAAAGGGGTACCCTGAATGGCCAATCAGATAAAGGCCTGGAGGGTCTTGGATTGTAAGTATGTAAATGAGTTCCGATTATTGAACCTACCCTTTCGAGTCCCTCCCCGTTTTCCATTGAGACCAAATCATGAAACATCTCACGGGCGTTATGCACCGGGGTTTCAGAACCCGGCGCTGAAAATATTTTTTCGAGGAGGCATTATATGGCAGGTTCAGTAAAAGAAATACAGACCACTTGCTGTTACTGCGGATCGGGCTGTCAGCTCTTGTTTACGGTGGATCAGGCCGCCAACAAGATTCTGGATGTGCACCCGGTTCAGGGCAGAACGAACGACGGCAAGGCCTGTTTGAAGGGCTGGTACGGCTGGGATTATTTGAATGATCCCCAGATTCTTACCAAACGGCTGCGGGAACCCATGATCCGCAAGAACGGGAGAACATCACCCCTGGAGGTGGTCAGTTGGGACGAGGCGATTACGTTCGTCGCGGACAATTTTAAGAAAATAAAAGAGAAATGGGGGCCGGATTCAGTCCTGGTTGCCGCTTCTGCACGGGGGCCGGGAAATGAGGCGGGCTACATCACCCAGAAATTTGCCCGGGCCGTTATAGGAACCAACAACATCGACCACTGCGCGCGTATTTGCCATGCGGCGTCTGTTGTGGGTTCCATGCAGACCATCGGTGAAGGGGCCATGTCCCTTTCTATCCCGGAAATTGAGGATTGTGAAGTTATCTTCAATATTGGGTATAATGCGGCGGCTTCCCACCCCATCGTGGCCCGCCGGATCGTCAGGGCCAAGGAAAAAGGCGCCTTTATCATCTGCGCCGATCCCCGGATTACCGAGACCGCCCGCATTTCCGATTTGCACCTCCAGTTAAAGGGCGGCACCAACGTGGCCCTGGTGAACGCAATGGCCAATGTCATTATCACCGAAAACTTGATGGACAACGAATTTGTAAAGGCCCACACAAAGGGGTTTGATGAATTCTGGGCCATCGTAAAAGAGGATACCCCGGAGCGCAATGCGAAAATCTGCGGACTCTCCCCGGAAAATATCCGCCTGGCCGCCCGCAAATACGCGGGAAGCAAACATTCGGTTATCACCTGGGGAATGGGCATCACCCAGTTCAGCCAGGGGGTGGAAACGGTCAAATGTTGCTGTTCGCTGGCCATGCTTACGGGCAACTTCGGGCACTATGCCTGCGGCACCGGTCCGGTGCGGGGGCAGAACAATGTGCAGGGGACCTGCGATATGGGCGACCTGCCGAATGTGTATCCGGGCTATCAGAGTGTTACCGACCCCGCCGTTCAGGCGAAGTTCGAGAAAGCTTGGGGGGTTAAGCTCGATAACAAAGTGGGTATTCAGCTTACCCGTATCCCCGAATTCGTTATCCACGAAAAGGATCCGGCAAAGCGTATCCATGCCTACTATATTACCGGTGAAGATCCCGCCCAGTCCGATCCGGATTTGGAAGAACTGCGGGAAAGCCTGGACGCCATCGACTTTGTGGTCTGCCAGGATATTTTCTGGAACAAGACCTGCCAGCACGCCGACGCTATTCTGCCCGCCACTGCCTGGGGTGAGCATGACGGCTGCTACACCAGTTCCGACCGGGGCTTCCAAAGAATCCGCAAGGTGATTGAGCCCACGGGCAACCTCCTGACGGATTGGGATATCACCTGCCGCATCGCCCGCGCAATGGGTTACCCCATGCCTGAATACAAGAACACCGAGGAAATCTGGAACGAGATGGCCAGCCTTTCACCGAAATTTGCCGGGGTTACCTACGAGAAACTGGAAAAACTTGGCAGTATCCAGTGGCCGTGCTGGGACAAGAGCATGGAGGACAAGGGCACCATGTTCCTCCACAAGGATGGCGTTTTCGCCACCCCGGACGGCATTGGGATACTCAAAACATCCCCCTATCATCCGCCTGCCGAAGTTGAAAGCAAGGAATACCCCATTACCCTCTGCACGGTCCGTGAGGTAGGCCATTACTCGGTGCGGACCATGTCCGGAAACTGCCGGACCCTCAGGAACCTGGAAGACGAGCCGGGCTGGGTGGAGATTTCACCGGAAGACGCAGCGGATCTGGGCATCAAACACGAGGAACTGGTGCGGGTTTCATCAAAACGCGGCAGTGTCATAACACGGGCTAACGTCACCGAGCGTGTCAAAAAAGGCGCCGTGTACATGACCTACCAGTGGTGGGTCGGCGCGTGTAACGAGCTGACGATTTCCGTATTGGATCCCAGCAGCAAGACGCCGGAATACAAGTACTGCGCGTGCAAGGTAGAAAAACTTTCCGACCAGAAAGCGGCTTGGGAAGCGGTCAATAAAACCTTGTCCGATATTCGCACTAATATGCGCGTCGACGCAGTCCGTGAGGGGGTAGGAGCATGAACTCATTTGTACAAGCGACGCCGATTCGCTGTATCGGCTGCAGAACCTGTTTGATAAGCTGCGTGGTTGCCCACGAAGGCAAGCGGATATTCGAAATTGATCCCGATGCCTACGATTTCAACCCCCGGCTCTTTATGGTAAAGACCGCACGGGTCAGCTCGCCGGTCCAGTGCCGGCACTGTGAAAATGCTGCTTGCAGGACGTCCTGTACCTCCGGGGCTATCTCGGTGAAGGACAATGTGGTGGTTGTCGACCCGAAGAAATGTATTGGTTGCAAGAACTGTGTGGTAGCCTGTCCTTTTGGCGCGGTGGAAATTGTGGAGACCGCCGAGGTCAACACCGATGGTACGGCCAAGAAGATTGCCAACAAGTGCGACCTCTGCATTGGGGTGGCGGACAGCCCGTCCTGCGTGAAGGTCTGTCCCACGGAAGCGTTGAAGGTGGTGACCGAAGAAGCCATAAACGATAGCCTGGTGGATAAGCGGAAGAACGCCGCCAACGCCGCCGTGGTGGGTTAAACTGCGGAAACCGGCCTGGAACAGTCCTGCCTTATGGGGCGAGGGCGGTGTTCAGGCCGGTTTTTTTGACCTGCATTGAT
>BNUX01000127.1 GCA_025997675.1 Spirochaetia bacterium
CCCCGGTCCACCGAAAGAATATACTGGGTCAGGTCATTGGTACCCATACTCACAAAGCTGCCTTCACGGGTAAACTCGTCGGCTAAAAAAACCGCCGCCGGTGTTTCCACCATCACCCCCAGGGGCGGGTCCGGCCTATGGGGAATACCCCGGCCTTGGAGGTCCGCCGCCGCCCGGGCGATAAGCGCCTTGGCTTGCCGGAACTCCGCCACCGCGGAAACCATAGGGAACATGATCCGGATATCCCCGTGAACCGCCGCCCTCAGGAGCGCCCGGAGCTGGGTAAGAAAAAGCTCTTCGTGTTTCAGGCAGAGCCGGATACCCCGGAGCCCTAAAAAGGGATTTTCCTCCCTGGGCAGGGAGAGGGCCTTAACCTCCTTATCACCGCCGATATCCAGGGTACGGATAATAAGCATCCCACCCTTCAGCTTTTTCGCCGCCTCCGCATAGACCTGGTACTGCTCCTCCTCGTTAGGAAGGGATGCGGACCTTAAAAAGAGAAATTCCGTACGGAAAAGCCCGACCCCCTTTGCGCCGAAGCTCTGGGCAGTTACCAGGTCTTCAAGGGAACCGATATTGGCGGAGAGGGCGATTTTTTTCCCATCCGTGGTCACCGCTTCCAGGTCCTTCATGACCATGAACTCTTCCCGCTGCCTGTTGTATGCCGTTTCCTGGGCGATAAACTCTTCCTGCTTTTTTGCGTCCGGGTTTACATAGATCAATGCCTTTTCAAAATCCCGAACATCCAGGGTTATGGCATCGTCTTTTTTAAGCTCCGCCAGAATCCCGGGCACCCCCACCGCCGCAGGGAGGGAGAGGCTTTTGGCCAAAATTGCCACATGGGAGGTAAGGCCCCCTTTTTCGGTAACAAACCCCCGGATATTCTTCCGATCCATCATGGCGGTATCCGAGGGATACAACTCCTCCGCCGCGACAATACTCCCCGGGGGAAGCGCCGAAAGGCTCACCTCTTCCACCCCCAAAAGGTTCCGCACAATCCGTTTACAGATATCATTTAAGTCGGCCAGGCGCTGAATATTATAGGAGTCCTCCTCCATTTCGGCAAAAAGCACGCCGTAGTTTTTGTAGATTTCCTCCACCGCCGCTTCGGCACAGGAGTCATTTTCCTTCAGCGCATCCTTAATTTCCTGTTTAAAATCCTCATCATCCAGCATAGTCATCTGGGCCCGGAAAATATGGCCGAACTCTTCCCCCAGGCTTTTGGTAAGGGTATTTTTAATATGCTCAAGCTCCCGCCAAGCGGCGGCGAAGGCCTCTTCCAGGCGGCGTTCTTCCTCCGCCGGAGGGCTCTTCCTGCAAGGATCGTACTCAAGGACCGGGGCGGTAAACAGATAGACCTTCCCGGAAGCAATCCCGGGGGAAGCGGTTAAGCCCGAAAAAACCTTCATCCCTATTCTTCCTCCTCTTTGTGGTTTTACCGGAGTCAGTATTAGGTATTTTTTCACATTTGTCAAACACATTCGATAGATTTTTATTTTTGTGAAATTTTTGTTGACAGCTCTGGAATCCCGATGTACACTCCTTCAGAAAGCACATTATTTTTAGGAGGTTGATGTTTTATGGAAGCTTTTAACAATGTGGTGAACAGTATCCTGCTGAATCTCGGCGGACAGGTCCTCGTCACCATCGTCATGTTTATCCTCGGCATTTGTTTCGGGGCGGGATTCAAAAAGAGTCTTCGGGGAAGTATTTACGCCGGTATCGGACTCGCCGGCCTTATGATCATCACGAACGCGGCCACCGCCGCGCTTACCCCGGCGGTTACCGCCCTGTCCAAGATCCTGGGCATGTCCCAAACGGTTGTTGACCTGGGTTGGGGCAACGCGGGGCTGGCCTTCTCCTGGCCCGGGGCGGCGTTTACCATCATCGCAGTTCTCGCGGTTAACGTCCTTCTGATCATGCTCCGTATTGTTAAGACGATGTGGACCGACATGTGGAGCTACTGGCACGGCCAGGTCATCGGCTGCTTTGTATGGGTCATGACGGGGAACTTGTTCTATGGCATTATCGGGGCGACCCTCTTTTTGACGGCCAACTCCTTTATCGCGGACGCTACCGCCAAAAAATACCAGGAGTTCAACGGTATGCCCGGTATTGCCGTACCCTGTACGGTAACCCTGCTCGGCATATTCGCCCGGCCGTTTAACACCATTTTCGAGGCCATCCCGGGAATTAACAAAATTGATATGTCCCCCGAAAAAATCAAAGAGACCACCGGTGTCTTCGGCGAACTGGGGGTCATGGGATTTGTCATAGGTTTCGTAATCGGTTTTGTCGTTTTCCTCGGCGGTCAGGGGACCATTCCCGCCGCGTTGAACTTAGCGGTTCAGGTCGGCGTCCTCATGGTCTTCCTTCCCAAATGTGTATCCGTACTATGCGAAGGCGTTATCCCGATCACCAACTCTGTTATCGAATTTGTGCATGAAAAGTTCGGTAACCGCCGCGAGATCTACGTCGCCGTAGACTGCGCCGCCCTGCTTGGCAATCCTTCCGTTATGGCGAGCGCGGTCCTTCTCTATCCGCTGTTGATCGTCCTGGCAGTCCTGCTGCCCGGAAACGGCATGCTGCCCATAGCGAGCCTTGCGATCGTACCCTACTGGGAAGGCGCAATCGCCCCCTATTTCAAAGCCAATGTGTTCCGTATGGTACTCTTCACCCTCATCTGGGCAGTTCCGGTACTGTACTTTGC
The DNA here is from genome assembly GCA_025997675.1 of Spirochaetia bacterium. GTDB lineage: Bacteria > Spirochaetota > Spirochaetia > Treponematales > Breznakiellaceae > Termitinema. Next base: position 2,711 of record BNUX01000127.1, read on the forward strand.
CACCTATCAATCCGACGTACATTCTGCGGCCATGATCACCATGGGCCTTTCCGAACCCGGTGTGGTGAGCGGCGCTATGGACGTAGGCGGGGACCCCTTAGGGGCGGTCATCGTACAAGCCTTTAAAGCTATATTTGTTAAGTAGGGAGTAAAATGCTTGCGGTAGCAGAGGAAAATGTTCTTATAAACGTTGACGCAGACAGTAAAGAGGAGGTTCTTCGTATACTGACGGACCTCCTCGTAAAAAACGGCTGCATAAAGCCGGAGTACTACGAAATTGTCCGTGCGCGGGAAGAACAATATCCCACCGGCCTTCCCACCGAAGGCGTAAGGGTAGCAATTCCCCACGGTTTTTCAACGGACTGCGTATTAAAGCCCACCGTAGGAATTGCAACCCTTACCCGTCCTGTTGTGTTCCATAACATGGTCGCCAAAGATGAGGAACTGCCGGTTAAGCTCGTGTTCCTCTTTGCCCTGACCGGTGAAGACGCCCATAGCGATGATATGCAGAAAGTGATGGGGGTGTTTTCCGATGGGGATCTGCTCGCCAGGATCTACGCCGCTAAAAGCGGGAGTGAAGTTGCAGCGATAATGAGCGAACCCTTAGGGGACTCCCGGTGAAAAAGGTACTCATCGCGGGCGGTCTCTGCGGCGCTACCATGCTCATGGCGGCGGAGAAAATAGAAGACGCCTGCTCTGAAGGTAAGATACGGGTACATGTAAAAGTACATAATCTTTGGGAGTCCCACTATCCGGGGGAAGGCTTTGATGTGATCATCGAAATGTTCAAGTTTTTTGAAAATGAACCTTGTCCTGTTATTAGCGGCAAGCCCTTTATTATGCACCGGGGCGAAAAAGAACTGGTACACGAAATAATAACTATTCTGAAGGCCCCCTCCGGCATTGGGGGAGCGTGATGGGTGGTGGTACTAAGGTATACGCAGATCATGCGGCGACAACACCCCTTGATCCCCAGGTTCTGGAGGCGATGCTTCCATTTCTGGGCGAAGCCTACTACAACCCTTCCGCGCTCTACCCGGAGGCACGGGCGGTCAGGGCGAAACTGGAAGCCGCCCGGGCCGTGGTGTCGGAGGGGGCCTTCAGAATAGTTATTATTTCGTGTACCAGTTCTTTTTCGCCCCGGTGCATAATAAAGGGCTTGCCGCTAATAACAGGACAAGGTTCATTTTCAAAAAACTTGAA
>BNUX01000128.1 GCA_025997675.1 Spirochaetia bacterium
GCATTTCAAAGTTCGCTTAACTACCTATATACGCAACTTCCTCCACCTAGCCCCACCCAATAAAACTCTCGCACCAAAAAAAGCTGTCCGGAGGCACTCCCCCGGACAGCTTTTTTTGGTGCGAGAGTTTTATTGGGTGGGGCTAGGTGGAGGAAGTTGCGTATATAGGTAGTTAAGCGAAATTTGAAATGCCCCAAATATATTGAAAAAAGAATTATAAAGAAGCAATAAAAAACCTGAAATATATGAAGAAGCGGCGGCATGCTGGAAACTTCGTTGCAAGAACCGTGCCGCCGCTAATGTAATAAAACATTTTTTCCATAAAAAAGTAAAATATTTTCATAAAAATGCAAAAAACACTTGACCTGGAGTGAACTCCAGACTGTATATTATAATATTGATTGTTAATCAATAAAAATTTTATGGAGGTTTACATGGTTAAACAATACTCTTTCACGATGGTGAATGGTTTTATTATGGCAGTGGTATTGGTGCTTTTCGCTGGTGCCACGGTATTTGCACAGGGGCAAAATACAACAAGGAAAATCCTTATCGTGTATTTTAGCAATGCTGAAAACACGGACGGTACAGACGCGGTTTCCGGTGCGAGCGTTCAAATCGTCAGCGGCAGAAAAGTTGGGAATGTACAAATGGTTGCCGAGATAATCCAACGGACAACCGGCGGGGATTTATTCCCGATTCAAACGCAAAATCCCTATCCTAAAACGCACAAGGAATTACTTGATTATGCCGAACGGGAAAAAGAAACCAACACCCGCCCTATTCTTTCAACACACGTCAGAAACATGGCGGAGTATGACACTATTTTCTTGGGCTATCCAATATGGTGGTATACGTTGCCTTTAGCGGTGTCGAGTTTTTTGGAAGAATACAACCTTTCAGGGAAAACAATCATTCCTTTTTGTGTTCACGGCGGCAGCGGCTGGGCCAACACCATTGAAATAATTACAAAATTGGTGCCGCAGGCAATGATAAAAGACGGATTTACTGTTTCAAGAAATACCGTTGCAAGATCAGAACGGGACGTAACCGCCTGGCTTCAGAGACTTGGAATGGTGAGGTAGGGAAAACAATGAAAAGACACCTATTTTTGTTGCTTGCGTTTGGATTAAGTTTTAACGCAGCCTGTAACGGCAAGGCAGAAACCTCAAACAAGGGAAGTGAAAAAATCATGAACGTGAATACCCACCTCACCACCGATAACACGATGCTTGACATAGTAAACCATCCGGCGTTTAAGGGCTTTGGGGAACGCTTGCTCCCACGGGATAATAACACCGCTTATTATACTACCCAGATTAACAATGTCTACGGGGCTATGCCGTATCCCAATATTAGCCCTACGCTTGTGGTCGACGCGCTTAACCGTATGATTGACGAAGTAAACGGCGGCAAAACCATCTTCTACGATTTTTACACCCCGGAGCAAAAACGGAACGATCCCTCTAAAGAAAACACCGGGCTTTTCTTTTTCAGAGGTAAGCCCAACGCTCCTTTTGCGGTAATATGTCCGGGAGGAGCATGGACTATTGTCGGTTCCCTTCATGAAGGCTTTCCCGTCGCCATTGATATAAGCGAACAGGGATACAATGTTTTTGTTATCCGATACCGCATCGGCGGGGAGCGGATCGCCTGTGAGGATTTGGCGGCGGCTATTGCTTATATTTTTGAAAACGCGGACACACTGAAAGTCAACACAAAAGACTATTCCCTATGGGGCGAATCGGCAGGAGCGCGAATGGCCGCTCGTCTTTCGTCTTATGGAACGGCGGCTTATGGGGAGAAGGCTTATCCTGCGTCCGTAACGGCGGTCATAGCCTATACCGCCCACAGTGATTATACCAATAACGATCCGCCGACTTTCACCGTTGCGGGAGAGCGGGACGGTATTGCTCCTCCCCGGACAATGGAACGGCGTGTAAACGCCATGAAAGCCGCCGGAATTGACGTTGAATTTCATGTGTTCCCCAACGCGCCCCATGGTTTCGGCCTTGGTGTTGGTACTTCCGCAGAAGGTTGGGTTCGTAATGCTGTGCAGTTTTGAGAAAGGCACATGACAAACTATAATTGAACGGTGCAACACTACACCCGAATAGGAGGCAGTTATTATGACCATTGCAGAGGTCGGCAAAAAATATGACCTTTCCGTTGATACGCTCCGTTATTATGAGCGGATAGGGCTATTGCCGCCAGTTAAACGCAACAGCGGCGGTTTCCGTGATTACGGCGAAGAAGAGTGTAATTGGGTTTACTTCATAAAATGTATGCGTAATGCTGGTATTACCATAGAAGCATTGACAGAATACGTGTCATTGTCGGGGCAAGGTGTATCAACCATTCCGGCACGAAAAGCCCTGCTGGTTGAACAGCGTGCGGTACTTGCCAAACGTTCACAGGAGATTTTAGACACGCTCGCCCGGCTGGACAAAAAAATAGACGGTTACGAGGAACGGTTTTTGAAGTATGAACAGGATAAACTTGTATAGCAATACGCATATCTTTTGAACGCCAAAACAACAGGTTAACGTTTCGTGCTTTAAGGGAATTTACACTCAGGCCCCTGGGGCGAAACTTCCGGACCCGGGGTCTTTTCTTTGGGACCCCTGTGGTTATTTTTTATTTTCCATCCAATAACGTGGCAAAATGCACGAATTACGTACGTAAAACGTGAAAAAATGCACGAAAAAGGATTGAACTTTCGTTAAAACGGTAGTATCATGCTGATATGGAACGAAACGCCTTAGTGGGGTTTTTCTCCGGTACATTTTTGTGGCCCTGGAAACCTTCGGTTTCCTTTATCGCAACCGCAAAAACGTCGTATAGCTTTCACGTTATGTGCCATTTGCCCTAAAATTTGTTGAAATATATAATGTAAAATATTTATAATTCTGGTGGTGTTATTATCTCAACAGGGTTATAATCATGTATTGCATTTATTAATGCAACCATTCGGCGTGTTTTAACTTTTACTAAATGGCTGAAATTCCAACTTAATAATATTCCTATTCGGTTAGTAGATGTTATTGCGGTATGTAAAGCATCATCTGAATAATTCTCTGGAAATATTTTGTTTTTCATATAAGTATCAGCAATGAATTGTGCGTCATCTGTTATAGGTAATAATATAAAATTTGAAACTTTTTCTAACATTTTATCCTGTAATGGTTGGGATGCCCCTTTGATTTCATCAATGACTAATTCTGAAATAAAAACATTATAATCATTAATATGTTCCCAAAATTGTTCCGTCTGTGCTTTTCTTTCTGGTGTTCTTTTATCAAATAATGCGCTCACAATAGTAGTATCCAAATAGATATTAGTTCTCAATTGCTATCATCCGTGTATTTATTTTGGCATAGGCTTTTACCGCCCGTAAAACATGAATTTCCATCAACATATTATCAAAAGGGAATTCATTACGAGCTTCTTTCTCAAATTTCTGGACAATTTCCATAGGAACATCCAAATTTTCCCCAAGAGATATATAATCAAACATCAAATTTTCCATAAAACCCCTCTATTTTTAGACTATATCATATAAATACAGGAATGTAAAGTACTTTTATAAAAAAATATCGAAAAAATATAAAATACGGGCAAACGGCACATAACGAGGCCGTAGGAAAACTGTTTATGAGCACACCGTTTTCCCCCAAAAATAAAAAACATCTTGATTTTGCATGTTTCGACCATGAAATACCGCCTTTTTGAGGGTAAATCCGGAAATGGTTTCCCC
>BNUX01000129.1 GCA_025997675.1 Spirochaetia bacterium
TGTATGTGTCGGGCCGCTTCCTCAATCACAGCGGCAAGCCGGGGGACTTCTGCGCGATTGTGGTAATTATTATTACTTAGCTTGTTTTTGGGGGAAAGGCCCAGTCCTATTGGGGGCCGGCCTTTTCCCTGCCCCTTTGCTTACACCCCCTGCCTGTTCCGCCGGACTAGGTCCAGTGTGGTCTGCACCGTTGCACTTTGATATCCCTTTAGCGGCAGTATCCGTTCATGAATAGCGTCGATGATCCAGCTTACCTGGGGGAAGTAGAGTTCCTCCATTTCCGCCGCCGGGGTAATCCAGTTCCTGCTTCCCACCACCGCCACCGGCGCGTCCAGGTAATCAAAGGCCATGGTCTGGATGTTGCTTGCCACCGTATGGAGATAGGACCCCCGTTCCGCAGCATCACTGGTGAGCAGTAGTTTTCCTGTTTTTTTGACAGACTCAATGATCTTTTCGTAGTTCAATGGGTTGATAAAGCGAAGGTCGATGACCTCGGTTTCAAGGCCCTGTTCGGCTTGCAGTTTTTTTGCCGCGTCCATAGCCTTATACAGGGTCGCCCCCAGGGTAACGATGGTGATGTCCTTCCCCTGCCGGCGTATGGCGGGCTCCCCTTCGCTCACTTCGTAGTAGCCCTCGGGGACGCCGTCTTTCTCGAACTGTTCGCTCATATCGTAGAGAAGCTGACTTTCAAAGAAGATCACCGGGTCGGTTCCCCGGAGCGCCAGGTTGAGCATCCCCTTGGCGTCGTAGGGGGTGGCGGGGAAGTAGGCCTTGAGTCCCGGAATGTGGGCCACCAGGGCCGCCCAGTCCTGGCTGTGCTGCGCGCCGTACTTGTTGCCCACCGAAACCCGGACTACCAGGGGCATCTTGAGGAGGCCGGCGGACATGGACTGCCACTTGGAGGCCTGGTTAAAGATTTCGTCACCCGCACGGCCCAGGAAGTCGCAGTACATAAGTTCTACCACCGCCCGGCCGCCGGAAAGCGCGTAGCCAACCCCGGCGCCCACGATGGCCCCTTCGGAGATGGGGCTGTTGAAGAGCCGGTTGTAGGGCAGTAATTCGGTGAGCCCCCGGTACACCGCGAAGGCCCCGCCCCAGTCCCGGTTTTCCTCGCCCCAGGCCGCCATGGTGGGGTCGATAGTAAAACGGTGGGCCATAGCTTCGAAGAGGGCGTCCCGGTACTGGAAGGCCTTGTTCTTGGAAACCGGTTTGCCCTCGGCGTCAAAGCCGTAACGGGACTTGCCTGCCAGGGCCTTGACCCGTGCATTTTCCGCCAGGGGTTCGGAAAGTTCGGGCTTGCGGTCATCCAGCTTTTCTACGTTGCCGTTGGAGAACATCACCGATTCGATAAAGGCGCCGCCCAGCCGGGGGGAGACCTCGTCATTCACCGACAGTTTTACTACTTCCAGGAGCTTGGCGTTTATCCGGGCGTGGAGGGCATCCAGTTCCGCCTGGCCTGCGATCTTGTTTTCAATAAGGTAGGCGCCGTAGGCATCGATGGAGTCCGCCTCCTGCCAGAGTTTGACCTCCTCGGGGGTGCGGTAACTGGAGGCGTCCGAGGGGGAATGGCCGGAGATGCGGTAGGTGAGGGTGTCCAGGAGTACCGGCCCCTTGCCCGCCAGGAGCAGTTTCTTTTTCCGGGCGATGGCGTCCGCCACCGCCAGCGGGTTGTAGCCGTCCACCCGCTCCGAGTGCATGTTATCGGGGTTGACCCCCGCGCCGACCCGTGCCATGAATCCGTAGCCCATAGTTTCCCCGGCGGTCTGGCCCCCCATGCCGTAGAAGTTGTCGAAGAAGTTGAACAGGATAGGCGGCGCACCCCCGGCGCCTTTCGGCCAGAGGGTGTGGTACTGATCCATAGCGGCCATCATCATTGCTTCCCAAACCGGGCCGCAGCCCATGGAGGCATCCCCGATGTTGGCGATGACGATGCCGGGCTTCTTGTTGATCCGCTTGTACAGCGCAGACCCGGTGGCAATATCCGCAGAGCCGCCCACGATAGCGTTGTTGGGCATGGAGCCGAAGGGGGTAAAGAAGGCGTGCATGGAACCGCCAAGGCCGCGGGTAAACCCCGCTTTCCGGGCGAAGATTTCCGCCAGGGTGCCGTAGAGGACGAAGTTTTCCGCCAGGTCCTTCACGCCCTTGTAGGCCGCCTTTTCCGCCGCCGCCAGGGTCTCCCCGCCAAGGAAACCCTTCATAATCCCTTCCAGTTTCTTTTCGTCTAACTGCCAAATGGCGGAATAACACTTGGCCAGGATTTCCCCGTGGCTCCGGTGGCTGCCGAAGGTGAAGTCATCGATAGTAAGATTAACGCACTGCCCCACCGAGGACGCTTCCTGTCCCATACTCAGGTGGGCCGGTCCCTTATGGTTGTACTCAATCCCGTTCCAGGTCCCCTGGGTCTTAAAGGTGTTGATCATGGTTTCAAATTCCCGGATGGTCACCATGTCGTACCAGATCCGCTTGAGCCTGTCCGCGCCGTAAAGGTCGGTTTCCTTTTTGATGTCGCTCTTGTATTGATTAACCGGGATGTCCTTGAGCTTGAGCACTTCCGGTTTCCGTACCAGTTTTGGATCCACCAACTGTGATTTAGGCATTTCTTGTTCTCCTTAAGGTTACTATTCTATGCTCCACACCGCTTCACGGATCAGTTCGCTGACCGTGGGGTGGGGGAAGATGAGCTGCTTCACGTCTTCGATCCGCAGTTCCTGTTCTATTAATACGGCCCCGCCCCAGATAAACTCCGAAGCGTAGGCCCCAACGGCATGGACCCCCAGGATACACCGGGTGGCCGCATCGGCGATTACCTTTACTTCCCCCGGCCCGGTGAAGGTGTTTTCCGCAACGAAACGGCCGGAGGCCCACATAGGCGCCGATGCCTTGAGGATGGCAATTCCCTTTGATGCCGCTTCCTGCTCGGTCATCCCCACACCGGCGGCTTCGGTGACCCCGTAGACCGCCCAGGGTACGGCGTTGTACCGCATCCGGTTAGTGATACTGCCGGTCCCGTCCAGGCTCGTTAGTATATCTGCCACCGCCACTTCCGCCATACGGTAGGCCGAATGTGCCAGGAGGCTCTTCCCGGTTACGTCCCCGGCGGCCCAGATACCCGGCACGTTGGTCCGCATCCGGTCATCCACGTTAACCCCCTTGGGCGTAATGTCCAGCCCCGCCGCCTCGGCGCCCCAGGTGTTGAGGACAGGACGGCGGCCCACCGCTACAAGCACCAGGTTCGCCTCGGCTTTCTCGGCGGCCCCTGTTTTGGTAGTAAAGTGAACCGCAGCGCCTTCGATCTTTTCAACCTTGCAGCCCAGCTTAAAGGTGACGCCTTTCATGGCCCCGCGGAGTAGGGGAGCCTGCTCCTTGTCCATAAAGGGGATGATCTCCTCCATCATTTCGATGACCGTAACATTTGACCCCAGGCTGGAAAAGAGCCCGGCAAACTCCACCCCGATAACCCCGCCGCCAATAACGGTGAGCCGCTGGGGAACAGCACCTATGCTGAGGAGCCCGGTGGAATCCACCACGTGCTGATTGTCCTTTGCCCCCGGTATCGGCGGGATAGCCGGAACGGAGCCTGTGGAAACCAGGATGGTCCGCGCCTCATGCTCAGCGGTACCGCCGGCGCTTAGGGTTACCTTCACCTTTCCCGGTGTGGTGTTCCGTGGCGGAGCGATAATTTCCCCCCGTCCAACGGCCACTTCCACGCCGATGCGTTTCATCTGTTTGCCAATCCCC
>BNUX01000130.1 GCA_025997675.1 Spirochaetia bacterium
TTATTGATATAGTCTTATTCAATTCTACAGCCAAAGAATTAAATTTTGATTCTAATTGCTCTATTCCATCGAATTCAACACCTTCACTCATCTTTTCCCTAATAATATCATTCTTACTAACTAGTATCTGTATATTTGTACTATCAGTTATTAATTTTGCGTCATTAACGGTTCTAAATAACTCACATCCAACCGTTATTGTACTATGCATGTTTTCTATATTAACAATTTTCTCACCATCCAAGACAATAGCAAAGTAGTTCGCGGAACTAATTATGTCAAAATCATCCTTCATAATGGCAACATTTGCAATAGCAGCAGATATATCTTCACCTGAAATATCGGAAATTAATAAATTATAATACGATTTCTCTTTTGAATCCCATATCTTTAAATGCAATACTTCATCATTACCCACTCTGGTTTTTGGCATTTGGGCTGAGGTTTTATTGGAACTTAATCTTGCATGAAAAGCACGTTGTTCAAATGACCACAATGTCTGGGAACCTGCAAAATAATATCTATTATCTACGGGGGATTCTTGAAATAAATGATAAATAGCTGTTATTAAGGTTGTTTTACCACAACCAACAGGACCTACAATCATGACGCGTATAGATTTTTCTTTTGCGGTAATAGAATAAGAAGTTTCTTTGGTCAAAGCTCTGCCCAAAGGGAGATCTGTTTTATTATTTATAACAGATCCACTATTTATCTTTTCTTCATCGGAAGCTTCACTTTGAATATCCGTATCATCATTTGAATCACTCATCTATGCTCCCCTCTAGCTTTTATTACTAGACATTCATTGTATATTTGAAATGCTACATCCAACAACGAATATTCTTTTTGAAAAATATCTGCTTGGGGAAGTTTTTTGTTAAGAGAATTGAGCAATACAGTCCTGTCATCTAATTCGCAAGATTTATAAATAGTATATAACATAGGCGTAATCTCTATTAAATTTTCTGCATTATATGCTTTCAATACATCTATCTTCCAACTTTCATCCAGAGAAAACACTGTATCAAATATATTTACAGTTTTTTCTTTGTTTTCTTGTAAAACAACATCCAACACTGCCTTTGCTGAATAAGGACCAGGTAAAACACTAACTAAATCCGCTAATTCTTTGCCAGAATAAATGGATAACGCCTTATAATCGATCGCTGCAAATGGTTTTTTGAAATCATTACTCCATTTTCCTGTTATCCACCATAATATTTGAGAATCCTCAAATAAAATTGAATTGTCCTTATATGAAGTACTTAAGTGATTAAATACTTCAGAAAATGATTTTTGGATTTCATTAAAATATGTTAGTGATGCAGTTGCCAAGGCAGGATTCCAAACATTAGCGTTTGCCGGATCCTTATATGCTTTTTCAACATTCTTATAAGACGGAAAAGTGAATTGACAATGATCTGTTAAAATATTTTTTCTGAGTTCTAATTGAGATTGATATGCCGATTCTAATATTTTTTTTTGAATATCAGGAACCGTTATCAACACATTATTAAATCCTATAGTATGCATGGAGGAAAAAACAAAATTATTTAAACCATTTTTGTTTTTTGTGCAAATTTCAAACAATACAATGCCGGCAAGGACAGATATTTCATTTTTATTTGACCTATCAAATGCCTTATCGTTTTCATAAATTGCATTATAAAACGACTCTACATCTTCATCTGAAACAGGAATATTATAAAATAGACGCAATAGAGATATTGCATCTTCGACGGTAATGTCATTTTTTAAATATGAAATAATACCGTTATCTCTGTTTTGCAATAGATCATTTGTTGGATTTACGCCTGCACTCCTATACCAATTACCCCAATTGTTATCCATAATTAATTCCTCCCCCTCTCCGTTATCATTATATCATCCCAGAATTCTTGTTTACAATTTCTTACTTTAATTTCATTTAAAACTTTATAGAGAATATCAATATGCTTTTTTCCTTCGTCCAATTCATTAATGACATTATATTTATCCAATAATTTAGAACGCTTTATATAAGGCAAACTCATAAAATGATAAATTAGATCTTTGTCATTAACATCATCTATGGAAAAAATAGTTAATTTTTTTTCAGACCCATCTGTGGTCATAATATGTACCTCGCTGGAATTATCATTAATATTGATTTTATATTGATTATATAGTTTACCTTCATGGCAATTCTCTAAATCGGCCCCAAATCTGTTGTTTAGTAAATTATATTTCCTTGGATATAATTTAAATTCAATATACTCATTTTCCTCATCAGATGAAATCAATTCCAGCGTTATCCAATTATAACAGGGGAACCATTTATCCTCAGCTCGGGATGGTTGCATGGAACCAGAACCGACTACTAATGTATTATCATTTTGGTAAATTGTTTGAATATGCTTATGTCCATACAACTGTATATGAACTCTGTCATTAATAAATTTTACTAGTTTATTTTCAGGATCTTTCCAGCAGTCAGGGGGATGATGACAAAGCGTCATATTGATAATATTATCATCCTTTATAGGAACTTGATATTCCCCAATGACCATCTTCCGTTCATTTCCGGCAAAAATATGATCGAGATGGCTGGAAATAATAACAGAATTTATTCCTCTTATATTTAAACTATATGTATCATCTAATTTTAATTGGTATGTCCAATATGGTTTTTTAGCGTCTATTTTACACCCATATTTTTCAGCAAAACAAGTATTATAATTATTTAAATGATTAAAGAGTATTTGACCACTTCCACTCGAAGATGATAAATATTCAGTTATTGTAGCATTTACTTCAATATGCGATGTAGTTGATTCAAGTTTGCTTTGCGTATTTAATAAAATAGGATCATTCTTACAACCCTCTTGATCAACATCATGGTTTCCTGGAACACAATATACCTTTGATTCTTCTAACTTGAATATCTCACAAATTTTATTTAAAAATGAAGAAGCTTGCTCATATTCATTTGCTTTACCACTGTGCGCTATATCACCACACACAAGGATACCCGATATGTTGTGGAGTTCTTTTATTGCATGATTTCGAATATCATTTAAAAGTTCATGTCGCAGATCATCATCAACATCAGCATATTCCTGATTATACTTCTTAAAGTGGATATCCGACAAGTGTAAAAAACAAAGTTTGCTATTCACAATGACCTCATTCTATTATAATTGTCATAAATATTCAACATTTACTTCCCCTCTCATCAAGTTCGGCAACAACATATCCCGCAACCCCTCAAGCCGCCCAATTTACCCACAATTCGCTATGATTTTATCGTTTATGGGCTTTGCTATCACCTCGAAAGATTGTATCATATACTATGGAGGAATGTCAATATCCAAATTCTCATCCTTTCGTAGAGTTAGACGAGGCTTTTCAGGGCGTTAAAGTTCCGTAAAAGCTTCATCTATAAGTCTATTTTGGACGCCTACCTCAACTTCCCCGCCTATCAACTTTGGCAACAGCGTATCCCTTATTTTCACAAGCGTAAAAATCTGTCTTTGATTATACTCGATTTTGTTAAAATAGGGCAATACCGAATTATTGAACCACTTAATCTCATCATCT
>BNUX01000131.1 GCA_025997675.1 Spirochaetia bacterium
ATCCTCAGCGGCCTTTCTTCGTATTGGCAGGACTTTTTGGTCGGCCTGATTATCGTTATCGGTGTTACCATAACTAACGTACAGAATAAAATTAAGATCGGGGGGGGGTACACTATGGCGGACAGGCTGGAACAAAAAAAACGTTTTATAATCCCTTTCCCAAAAGTCCCGGGCGCCTACCGGGTCAGTCATACAAAGACTATTATCCTGCTTATCCTCTTGGTCGGCCTGCTGGTTCTGTTTTCGGCGCTGCGGCCCACGCGGTTTCCCACGATCAGGAACTTCCGCTCCATGCTGGCCCAGTTCCCCGAGTTCGGCCTTTTAACGATAGCAATGATGCTCTCCATGGTTGTCGGCGGGATAGACCTTTCGGTGGTGGCGGTGGCGAACCTTTCGGGGGTTTTGGCGGCAATTATTTTGTCCAACGGCGTTTCCGCCGGGGTCTTGTCCGGGGGAACCCTGGTCTTGTTGGCCGCCGTCACGGTCCTCGCGGTGGCGGCAATCTGCGGGACCATAAACGGTTCCCTCATCGCGGTGGCCGGGGTGCCACCCATTCTGGCTACCCTGGGAACCCAGGGGCTGTTCATGGGCATGGCGATCATCTTTACCAAGGGTCATGGCATCACCGGCTTTCCCCCGGAGATCGATGTGATAGGCAATGCGTTTTTCCTGGGCCTGCCGGTTCCTTTTTTGATCTTTGTGGTTATGGCGCTCCTTACGGCCTTTATCCTGCGCCGGACCCGGCTGGGTTTTACTATGTATATGTACGGCGCCAATCCCGTGGTTTCCCGGTTTTCCGGGGTGAACAATACCATGGTCCTAATCCGAACCTACATGCTCTCCGGTATCCTGGCGGGTATCGCCGCGCTCATCATGATCTCCCGGACCAATTCCATGCGGCCCGGTTACGGTACCGATTACCTGCTCCAGGCAATCCTGGTGGCGGTACTGGGCGGGACAGATCCCAAGGGCGGCATTGCCAGTATGACCGGTCTCGTGATGGCCATCATGATCCTCCAGTTTACCCAGAGCGGCTTAAACATCATGTCCTTTTCGCCGCACATGAAAAAGTTTATCTGGGGGCTGGCGCTTTTGCTCATCATGGTAATCAACTTTCTCATTGTCAAATACAACGAGAAAAAACGGATCCGCGCTATGCGGGAATCCACTTGAATATATTTTTATAAGAGGAGCGGAGTATGAAAAAGTTTATTAACAAACCCGTGGATTTTGTGGATGAGATGATCCGGGGGATTCTGGCGGCACATCCCGACAAGGTAAAGATCGTGAACAATGATTACCGGTGTCTGGTCAATGCCAAGTCAACAAAGGGCAAGGTGGGGATTGCCACCGGCGGCGGTTCGGGGCATCTTCCCCTCTTTTTGGGCTATGTCGGGGAGGGGCTCCTGGACGGATGTTCCGTGGGCGGGGTTTTTCAGTCCCCCTCCGCAGATCAGATGTTTGAGGTAACCAAGGCTATCAATCAGGGGGCGGGGGTTCTCTATATTTACGGCAACTACGGCGGTGATATTATGAACTTTGACATGGCCGCCGAAATGGCCGATGCGGAGGATATTAAGGTTCTCTCGGTGGTGGCCGGTGAGGATGTGGCTTCCTCCCCCAAGGGGCAGGAGAAAAAACGCCGGGGCGTGGCGGGAATCTTTTTTGTCTACAAATGCGCCGGCGCCGCCGCCGGGGAACTCGCCTCCCTGGAGGAGGTGAAGCGTGTGGCCGACAAGGTATGCGCCAATGTACGGACCATGGGGGTTGCCCTTTCCCCCTGCGTTGTTCCCGAAGTGGGTAAGCCTTCATTTACTATCGGCGAGAATGAGATGGAACTGGGTATGGGAATTCACGGCGAGCCGGGAATTGAACGGGGTCCCTTAAAGACCGCCGACGAGGTTGTTCAGGTTATGCTGGACAAGATCCTCGAAGACCTGCCCTACAAATCCGGGGACGAAGTGGCGGTACTGGTTAACGGCCTTGGGGCGACTCCCAAGGAGGAACTCTATGTTATGTACAATAAGGCTGCGGAAATCCTGAAGGGCCGGGGGATCAAGGTGTTCCATGTCTATGTGGGGGAATACGCCACCTCCATGGAAATGGCTGGCGCGTCAATCTCCCTGCTCCGCCTGGATGGGGAATTGAAACGGCTCTTAGCCAAACCGGCTAATACGCCCTTCTTTGAACAAGCTACGCTGGAGGTTTAAATGGCTGCCCTTACCTTGACCTTACCGGATCTTAAGGGCCTCTTTGCCGCCATGCGGGATACCATGGTCCGGAACAGGGATTATCTTATCGAACTGGACGGCGTTATGGGGGATGGGGATCTGGGGTTAACCATGTCCAATGCCTTTAGCGCCGCCGCCACCGATACGGCGGCCCTGGAAGAACCGGATCCGGGGAAGGTGTTTATCAAGGGGGGCATGGCCATGGCTAAGGCGGCGCCCTCCACCATGGGAACCCTCATGGGTACGGGCTTTATGCGGGGCGGTAAGGCGGTTAAGGAAAAGACGGCCCTTGAACTTGCCGACATGGCGGTTTTTTGGCGGAGTTTTGTGGAGGGCCTTATGGAACGGGGTAAAGCCAAGCCCGGGGATAAGACCGTCCTCGACTCCCTGGACCCCGCCGCCGCGGCCCTGGAAAAAGCGGCGGCGGAGGGTAAGTCCCTGACAGAAGGATTTAAGGCGGCCCTGGGCGCCGCTGAAGAGGGTGTGGAAAAATCCAAGGCCATGGTGGCCCAGTTCGGCAGGGCGGCCTACTATCAGGAAAAATCCCGGGACAAGATAGACCCCGGCGCGGTGGTGGGGTGTCTGCTGATCAAAACGTTTTCAGATTTTATCGCGGGTTTGTAGCGCAGTTTGATTTTACCGGGGAAGTGACCCGGTAGCACTAATACCTCACCGTCATTTCAACGGTAAAGCTCCGGCCCGCCGCCGGTAACGCACCATCCTGGAACGCATAGTACTCATCTAACATATTTTCGATACCCGCAGACACACTCACATAGTCATTAATATCCGCCGCCACCTTCAAATTAACCACCACATACCGGTCATTCACCGTAGCGGTACTAACGCTAACCATATTCGTAGAAGCATAGCGCGGCCCCACATATTCAACGCTGGGGATAATCGAAAGCATGTCGGGGTTCTTAAAATGCTTGGCGAAAAACTGAAAGGGCCGGATAACCGTATACAGATTAAATGTAGTCATCGGGTAATTCCCCACATCCTCTAACCCCGCCTCGCTGTGCTTCACGTCATATCGGTTAAGACTTAAGGCCCCGCCCACCGTCAGATAGCGTTTCCAGTTCCATTGCAGCCCAAGCTCCCAGCCGTAAAAGGCAAGGGCGTCTATGTTTTCACGCACCTTTACCCCGTCCACCAGCTTCTCCGCCAGAAAGTCGGTAATATCGCTGTAGTAGAGCGCTGTGGTAATACTTAACTGGTTCAACACATTGCCCTTATACCCCAGTTCATAATGATACGCCATTTCAGGACGCAGGTTCGGGTTGGGCCGTATGTTGCCGGTGCCGTCCGAGTACCGCGCCGACATGGTAGGGA
>BNUX01000132.1 GCA_025997675.1 Spirochaetia bacterium
CAAAAGCGTTCCGGCTCCATAGAGCACTAGTTGCAGGGAATCAATATCCTGTCCAATATCGTCAAATATATTTGCAAATTCATGCTTATACATTATCATTTCTCCTTTTTATTTGCAATGACTGTACTTTGATAAGACATTACTCTTACATGGTTTGCCCAGCGTTCATTTTTTTTTGTAATGAGTGAACGTATTTCCTCATCATAGTCTGCCAGTTTATTCATAGTCAAATTATATGGTTTTATGGAAAAATCTTTTGGCCCTGCATAAACAAATTCCTGCTTACCTTGCCATAAATTATCCTCATCAACAGAGTTTGTAAATAAATTATCTTTCTTACATTGTTCATATAAAGCTGTTCCGGGAAATGGCATAAGTTTCGCTAAGGTTATTGCATCCACATCAAGACTTTTAATGAAAGAAAGCATTTCTTTAAGTGTTTCTTCTGTTTCCTCAGGGAATCCTATCATAAATAGCGTGCTAACGAATACATTATGTTTTCTCAAAATATAAATAATATTATGTATTTTTTCTTTCGAAATATTCTTATGCAATATATCATTTCTAATAAAATCAGAAGCGCTTTCGATTGCGATTGAAAAACGTATCATTCCTGCACGACAGAGATTATCAATAACTTCATCATCAAGTGTTCCAGCCATTAATCCATTAGGGGTATCAAAAGCAATTTTTAGATTATTTTTAATAATCAAATTACAGATTTCTATTGTACGTTTTTTATTGATGGTAAAGTTATCATCCATAATTTTAAAATACGTTATTCCATATTTTTCATATAAATACTGAATCTCATTAAATACATGTTCGGGCGAGCGGTATCTGTAGATATCACCCATCACTAAACGCATTGCGCAAAAATTACATTGATTCGGGCAGCTTCTGCTGGTTAATAAAGGAAATTGTACCGCACTGATAGGCACTTTATTGGGGTTAAACCATTTAGTTGTGTCCTCCCGGGCGGCGTACTGCCGCATATCAAAATATTCATACCCTGGCATTGGAAGGGAATCAAGGTTTGTTATATACCTTTTTCTTTCTTTCGTAATAATTCTGGAATTCCACCGTATAACAACGCTTTCCAGGGCTTCAATATCCGGGTTGTCAGGATTTTTGAAATATTGCTCTACCAGAAGCGGGAAAGAATTGTCACCTTCGCCTAACATTATCGCGTCGATAACCTCACAATGTTCCATGATTTCTTTTGCCCATAAAGTCGGATGCATTCCGCCAATAACTACTTTCGTTGCCGGAGACCTCTCTTTCACCTCCTTTGATATACGTAATACATCCGGAAAATTTCCGGAAAAAAGGCAATTTATTCCGACAATCACGGGTTCTTTTTCGTCTAACAGGGCATATAAATATTTTGATTTATCTGTATTAATACCGGGGGGTGGGGGGGTATTATAATCAAGTATTAATATTTCCTCACATAGATGTCTGATAGCGCCTGAAAGATATAGCAGTGATAAAGGTATATCACTCATCCCGCTTTTTGTTGCAAAAAACGTTTGGAAATAACTTGGAGGATAAATTAAAATTACATTTCTATTATTTTTTGACTTTTCCACTACAAGGTACTCCTACGGTATATATTCTCTTGTCAAGTCTTTCTCAAACATACTTATATATTATTACCAGCGCTGTAAAAAATGTGGGTATAGTGAGCCGTGCGACGTAGGGGCGTACTTTACATTAATTCTTCTAAACGATTTTCTTTTAAAATATTTATCCAGTTCCGTTTGTTATATAAAAATCTAATTAGATTTACAATTTATTTATTAATTCTACGATCAAATTTTCAGCCGCCATTGGAGATTCAAGCTTTTCCTTAATATATGTATATGATGACCTAATATCGTTACGTATTATTTTTGAATATGCTAATGAATACATTCATTTTCCAATATATTGATTTAATTCATTCATCATTTCTTCTTCTGTTATTACCTCGCCATTTTTTATTTGATTTAATCCGGCTTCTAACAATTGATATAATTCTATTTTTCCCATAAATTCTTCGTAGATTTCAATACTCATTACCGCCAAATCCCCCTGTCCATTTTCTGTTATGAAAACAGGTTCTCTATTTTTGTGACAAAAAGCTGAAATTTCACCATAATTATTGCGTAAATCGACACTTGCCCTAATTACAGGCATTATTTACCCCCTAAAATCTATACTACCTAAAATTTAACTACATTTCAGGATTTTGTCAATATGTAGGTTCTTTTAAAATGAGTTCGAGTATCCGTATACTTTTTTATAACTTTTTATACTTTTAGCCCATATTCTGTTTTCCATGTTAACCCCCTATATATTCACGTATCCAATCTTTCTCAACGAAAAAATGCACTTAATCAGTTTTCTTATATCCGATTTCATTTTTACTGCCACAACTTCCAAGGCGCTTGTCCCGACACCTACAAATTAGTCAGCATTAATTTCTACCATTGGCTTGGGCTTCAGGTTGGTTTCTTCAGAAAGGCTGGCGCCGAGTCCTCCGGCGAGGATTACTACTTTCCTTTCATGATTGGATCCATCTAAGGCACGTTTTTTGGCGGCTCATTGGTCGTTTCTGTAAGTAGTTAAAATGTTTTTTATTGTGGGTTATCAGCATATAGTCGTTTTGTGGATACTCTTGCGATTATTTCATCAAATTTTGGGGGCAATTCTTCATCTGAAGCACGAATTTTGCAATTCTACTTCTTTCGCCTGTCCCGGAGGGACTTCTTCAACCGAAACTACCGCCTTCGCACTCACCCTTTATAGTTTAGCGATTTCTTCCGGTGATAAGCCGGTAATGCGGGAAATTTTTTCAACAGGATCTCCCATCAATATTAAAGCCCTGGCAACATCTTCAGCTTTTTTCTGCTCTCCTTTCCGTAACCCTTTTTGCTCTCCTTCCCGCCTGGCGGTTACCATCTTACTTTGAAGGTCCATCTCGTATTTGAACTCACTCGTAAGGCGTGCCCGCTCTACTTCGTCCCGGCTTATCGTCATTAACACTTCGCTGGCCATCGCTATTCCCTCCTCACACTTCAGTATCTTGTTTATTGTATCCCGTTTGCTCCGGTCGGTCAAATACCGAAAATAGACCGCCCACCGTTCGCCATCGGTCAATTCCGGTACCGGTTTATCCGCCACCGCCTCTACCTTCGATAATTCAACCGTAATTATCCGGCTCCTCCCTCCAAGCGGTATCCCCTGCGCTACATCATAATACTGAAAAATATGATGAAATACCTCATCGGTGAAAAAACGGCCAATGAGCCGCCCGCCTTGCAGGCAATGTCAAAACGGATATTCCGGTCACGTATGTCGTCGGCGGGCGGCTCATTGGCCGTTATGGCTGTTACCTGTACCGTTCTCCCTATCAGGGCGGAAACCGGGGAGCCCTTAAACATTG
>BNUX01000133.1 GCA_025997675.1 Spirochaetia bacterium
GGGCCGCAGGGAAACGCTTTGTGCTGCCCTCCGCCCGGGTGCTGATACACCAGCCCTGGGGGGGCGCCCAGGGACAGGCCCGGGACATCGGCATCCAGGCCCAGGAAATAATCCGGCTGAAAAAACTTATCATAGAGTGTTTTGCCAAGCATACCGGGAAGGATCAGGGGCAGGTTGCCCTGGATATGGAACGGGATTTCTATATGCCCGCCCTGGAGGCGGTAGCCTACGGCGTGGTGGATAAGGTTTTAACGAGGGATAAAAATGGCGCGACTTCGTAACGGTAGTGGTTCCGGCAGCTATGACCGGTCTTGTTCCTTTTGCGGTAAAAGCAACGATATGGCCCGTAGACTTATCGCCGGCCCCAATGATGTGTTTATCTGCGACGATTGCGTGGAGGTGTGCCGGAAGATCCTCACCGATGAGGATCACGAACTCACCACCCAGTTCACCGGGGACATCCCTACCCCCAGGGAAATCAAGGCCTACCTGGATTTATTCGTCATCGGCCAGGATACCACCAAGCGGGCCCTCTCCGTGGCGGTCTACAACCATTACAAGCGAATCGCCAATCCCTCCAAGGAACCGGATGATGTAGAGATCGAGAAGGCTAATGTCCTGCTCATCGGCCCCACCGGGACCGGCAAGACCCTGCTGGCAAAGACCCTGGCGAAGAAACTCAAGGTTCCCTTTGCCATCGTGGACGCCACCACCCTCACCGAGGCGGGCTATGTGGGGGAGGATGTGGAAAACATCCTCCTCAAGCTGATCCAGAACGCCGGGGGAAACATCGCCGCCGCCGAACGGGGTATCGTTTATATTGATGAAATCGACAAGATCGCCCGGAAAGGGGAAAATATCTCCATCACCCGGGATGTATCCGGTGAGGGAGTCCAGCAGGCACTCCTCAAGATCATCGAAGGGACCATTGCCTCGGTGCCCCCTCAGGGCGGGCGGAAGCACCCAAACCAGGAGATGATCCGCATCGACACCACGAACATCCTCTTCATCTGCGGCGGGGCCTTTGTGGGGCTTGATAGATACATCGAACAAAGAGTGGTGGAACATCCTATGGGCTTTGGCGCAGAGGTCCGTGACCGGACCAACCGGAATCTCAAGGAACTCTACGACGCCCTTCACCCGGACGACCTCATCCGCTTCGGCATGATCCCCGAGTTTATCGGGCGGCTGCCCATCGTTGTCAGCCTTGACGAACTCAAGCGGGAGGAACTCCGGCGGATCATCACCGAACCGCGGAACGCCATTGTCAAGCAGTTCCAGGCATCCATGGCCATTGACGAGGTGAAGCTGGAGTTTACCGAGGGCGCCATTGACGCCATCGCGGACACGGCAATCAAGCAGAAAACCGGGGCGCGGGGGCTGCGGGCCATCGTGGAACGGCTTATGACGGACGTCATGTTCGAACTACCTTCTATAGCGGGGAGCAAGCGGGTAGTGATCACCCAGGACGTGGTGGAGAAGTCGGATCCCCCGGAGATTCATGCGGAGCAGATGTCGGCGTAACAAAACCCTCGAAGATTTTCCTCTGCTGCCCCTGCGGGAACTGGTCCTGTTTCCCCATACGGTCATCCCGATTTTTATCACCTACAAAAGCGGCATCACCGCTCTGGAAGACGCCCTGAAACGGGACAGCCGCCTTTTCGCCGCCTGCCTCAAGGGGCAGAATGCCCCCGCCGGGATCCCCTCTAAATATCCCCTGGGCTTTGACGGGGAAACCCATGCGGCGGGGACCGTGGTCCGGGTATTGCAGCACATGAAGCTCCCGGACAATACCTTCCGGGTGGTACTCCAGGGGGAATACCGGGGGATCATTGCCGCGACACAGAAGAAGGGCGGCTTTGCCACGGTTTCTATTGAACCTATGGTACCCTCTGCCCCTCCGGAAAGCGACGATTCGGCGGCAGAGGCCCTGATACGGGCGGTCCAGCGGTCCTTCGCCCAGTATGCGGAGTATTCCAAGAAGATCAGTACCGAAACAATCCTGTCGGTGGAGAAATCGGAAAGCCCGGAGCGGGTGGGCAACCTCATCTGTAATTCCCTGGCGATTAAGCCGGAACGAAAGGTGGCGCTCTTGGCAATTCCGGGGACCGGGGAACGGATGGAGGCCATCCTGGAGGCCCTGGAGACGGAAAACGAGATCTTCGGCATCCAGAAGAATATCCACGGCAAGGTTAAAAGCCGGATGGATAAAAACCAGCGCGACTTTTACCTCAACGAACAGCTCAGGGAGATTAACAAGGAACTGGGCAAGGACGGGGAGGAAGATGAGTTTGCCGAGATGGAACGGGTGATAGCGGAGCGGCAGCCCGGGGAGGAGGTGCTGCTCAAGGCCCGGAAGGAAATCAAGCGCCTGCAAAAGCTCCAGCCCTTTTCCCCGGAAGCGGGGGTGTTACGGGCCTACCTGGAATGGCTGGGGGACCTGCCCTGGAGCGAGACCACGGTTGATTCCCGGAACCTCAAGGAAGCGGAACGGATTCTGAACGAAGATCATTTTAATATGAAAAAGGCCAAGGAACGGATCCTGGAGTTTATCGCGGTCCGCCAACTGGGCCTCCGGGACACCGAAAACAAGGGGGGCAAGGGGCCCATCCTCTGTTTCGTGGGACCTCCGGGGACGGGGAAAACCAGCCTGGGCAAATCCGTGGCCCGCGCCCTGGGCCGTAATTTCGTGCGGGTTTCCCTGGGAGGCGTCCGGGATGAGGCGGAGATTCGCGGCCACCGGAAGACCTACGTGGGGGCCCTGCCGGGGAAGATAATCCAGTCCCTGCGGAAGGCGGCCTCGGTGAACCCGGTGTTCCTCCTGGACGAGATCGACAAGCTCTCCAACGACTTTCGCGGTGACCCCGCCTCGGCCCTCCTTGAGGTGCTGGACCCGGAGCAGAACGCCACCTTCATGGATCACTACATGGAAGTTCCCTACGACCTTTCCAAGGTGCTCTTCATCGCCACCGCCAATTCCCTCCACGCCATCCCCTACCCCCTCTTGGACCGGATGGAGATAATCGAGATTCCCGGCTACGGGGAACAGGAAAAGCTGGCCATCGCCAAACAGTTTCTGGTTCCCAAGCAGCTTGCGGAGAACGGCCTTGATACGGCGCCGATCCGGTTTAAGGACGACGCCCTCCGGGAAATCATCCGCCACTGGACCATGGAG
Source organism: Spirochaetia bacterium (assembly GCA_025997675.1). GTDB lineage: Bacteria > Spirochaetota > Spirochaetia > Treponematales > Breznakiellaceae > Termitinema. The sequence continues at coordinate 3,176 of BNUX01000133.1, forward strand.
TCCGGGGTGAGGAGCCTGGAACGGGAAATCGCCCGGTGTATCCGCCGCATTGCCCGGAGCGCGGTGGAGAAGGGCTACGATGGGAGTCCGGAGACCTTAGAAAACCCCCTAAGGGGGTTCAAGAAAACGGTGCGCCGCACGGATTTAGAAAAACTGCTGGGG
>BNUX01000134.1 GCA_025997675.1 Spirochaetia bacterium
TGGGGGGTATCACCTACAATTTCAACATTGGGGACCCCTGTATGAACATCCGGGGGGATCATATCGAACCGGGGGTGACCACCAGCAACCTGCGTACCCCCGAGGAAGAGCGGGCCTACCTGATATATTCATGTATCGGCAATACCGCAAAGGTGATCACCGGGGATGCCAAGGGACGCACCGGTTTTGTTACCGGTAAGCATGGAAACTCCCACCTGATGCTCTATTTCGATCCCGATACCCTGAACAAACTGTCCTACGATGATCGTTTCCTGGTAAAGTCCTTCGGCATGGGACTGGAGCTGCCGGATTACCCGGATATTGCGGTCTTTAACCTGGACCCGGATTTGCTGGATAGAATAGAGACCCGCGAGGAAATGGGCAGTCTGCTCTTCCCGGTGGTTACGCGCATACCCTCCCGCCTTTTGGGTTCCGGAAAGGGCTTTACCGCCCAGGGCGCTCCCCTGATAGCCCAGTGGGGGGACTACGATATCATGACCACCGACAAGGATGAGTGCCGGCGCCTGGGTCTGGACACCTTGAAGTTCGGGGATTTTGTCCTCCTGGAAGATGAGGATAATACCTACGGACGGACCCACCGGGAAGGAAGCGTTTCCATCGGGGTTATCGTGCATTCCGATTCCCTCCTCATGGGGCACGGTCCGGGGGTGACCACCCTGTGTACCTGCCGCAAACCGGGAATCCTCCGGGGATACGATGATCCCGGGGCAAACCTCAGAAAATACTTGACCAAATTATAATTCTATTCATATAATAAAACCATGTATCCTAGAAGATTACTAGGTTTTAAAAGGAGTTTCATAATGAAGATTAAGAGCAATGCACGGAAACCACGGTGGCTGGCGGCGGGTTTGATCCTATTGGCAGCCTTCGCACAAAACGGCTATGCCAAAGGGCAGAATGACCGGGGCGGGACAAGTCCCGCTGCCGCCATAATCAACATCGGTTCCCTTTACGAGCCGGTCAACCTGTCAAATACCGAAGGGGGCGGACAGGGGATCACCGAAGCCTTCATGGGCAATGTCTACGAGGGGCTTTTCAAGCTGACCGATGAAGGAAAGGTAGAAAACCTGCTCGCGGAGCGTTACACCAAAAGCGCCGACGGGCTTACCTATACCATCACCCTGCGCCCCGGCGTAACGTTTCACTCCGGAAAAACCCTGACTTCCGCGGATGTCAAGACCAGTTATGAGCGGATTGTCGCGCCGGGTTCCCTATCCGCCCGGCGCTCCATCTATCAGGTCGTAACAAACATTGAAACTCCGGACCCGGGGACGGTGGTGTTTACCCTCAAAACACCGGCAATCTCCTTCCTCTACAACCTTACCTATGTATTCATTCTCAACGACGACGGCAGGGACTTTAAAATCTCAGAGGACGGTACCGGTCCCTATATGCTGGACCGGTGGAACCAGGGCAGTTCCTTAAGCCTCAAGAAGTGGGACGGGTACTGGGGCGCCCCCGCGAAAAACGCCGGCGTGGTTTTCAATTACTTCACCGATGCCAGCGCCTTAAGCAATGCCCTCTTGAGCGGACAGATCGATATCATCACCGCCGTTCAAAGCCCCGACGCACTGGCGCAGTTTGAAAACAATCGTAACTTTATTATCAATAACGGCGCGTCCAGCACCAAGGAATTGCTTGCGTTTAATGACAAGATACCGCCCTATGACAATATGAATGTCCGCAAGGCCATTTATTCCGCCATTAACCGGGAAAAGCTGCTCAGCTCTATCTGGGGAAAATACGGTTCCCTCATCGGTTCCATGGTCCCCCCCACGGATCCCTGGTATGACGCGGCCCTGGTAAACGCGAATCCCTACGATGTAGGTCTTGCGAAACGGCTGCTTGCATCTGCGGGCTTTCCCAATGGCTTCGCCATGACGGTGGATACCCCCACCTATGACCCCCACCCCACGGTGGCGGAATTCTTAAAAAGCGAGCTGGCTGCGGTGGGAATCACGGTAACGATTAACTCCATATCCGCCGATGAGTGGTACTCAAAGGTGCTCCGAAACCATGACTTCACCGTCACCCTGCAGGAGCATGTGAATGACCGGGACGTTGTGTATTATGGGAACCCCGATTTCTATTGGGGATACAACAATCCCGATGTGATACGGCTGATAGCGGAATCGGAAACGGTAAACACCCCGGAAGAGCAGACACAAAAACTGCTTGAGGTTAACCGGACCATCGCCCGGGAAGCGGCAAGCGTATGGCTCTACCTCTATCCGCAGATCGTAATCAGTGCGGCCAATGTTTCCGGGTACCCCCTTAACGGGCTTAACTCCCAGTTCTTCGCCTACAACATCGTCAAGACCAATTAAGAGCGGCCTCCGGGCCGACACACCGGTATACCGGCCGTGTCGGCCCGTGGCCTCCTTTGTTATATGATCAAATATCTGCTGCACCGGTCATTTTTTCTGCTCCTCTCCTTTGTTATCGCCCTCCTGGTAATTTTTGTTCTGCTGCGGCTCCTTCCCGGGGACCCCGCAAACGCGATCACCCCTACGGACGCAACACCGGAACAGATCCTCGCAGCACGGGAAAAAGTCGGCTCCAACCTGCCCCTGGCGCAGCAATACCGTAATTGGTTCACCAGCATCCTTCGCGGCGACTTCGGCAATTCCCTGATTTCCGGACAGCCGGTGGCCCCCGAGGTGGTCAGGCGGTTCAGCATAACCCTTCCCCTAACCCTCATCGCGTTCATCCTTTCATTGATCGCCGCCAGTGTGATAGGCTTCATCGCTGCGTACAAAAACGGGACCTGGTACGCGAACCTCCTCACCTTTTGTACCCAGGCGCTGATAGCAATACCCTCCTTCTGGGTGGGGATCATCTTTGTCTGGATATTCGCCCTCCGCCTGCACCTGCTCCCCTCCGGGGGCTGGCCGAATAACGGCTGGGCGAATGTGGAGAAAGCCCTTGAGTCACTGATACTGCCGGTGTGTACCATTGTCTTTTTAATGACCGCTACCCTCTCCCGGTACATACGGGCGAGCGTGCTCAACATATTGGATTCCGGATACATCCGCACCTCCCGGTCCCTGGGATTTTCAGCGCCCCGCTCCTTTGTACTCCACGGAATCCGGAATGCCTATGTACCGGT
>BNUX01000135.1 GCA_025997675.1 Spirochaetia bacterium
TGAGCAAAAAGAAGGCGGAGGAGGTCACAGAGTAACGTTTCGGGGTGGGGCGCAAGGTAGGGTACATCCACAGCGAGGTGGAGACCACGGAACGGGTTGAAATCGTCAAGAAAATGAGGCAGGGGAGGAGCGAGATGCTGGAGGGGAAAAAACTCGAAAAGAGGGAGATGGTCGTGAGGGATTTTTTTTTTTCCAGCAGAAGCCCGCCTACCAGATTATTAGCGGGGACTTGAGTTCCCACCTGTTCTCCTTCCCTCTTCTTCCCTTTTTAACAACAAAATTCCCCCCCCCCCCCCCCCCCCCCAGCAAGTGACCTTCGCTTACTAAGTAACCGCATTGGGGGCCGTGCATGAGCCGGTCCAATACTTGTGGGTTCCTTCGCAAAATCTATCAGGCCGCAGGGGAGATCCATGCAGAGATGGGTCCCGGCTATAAACGCAAGTACTATGAGATAGCTCTGGCCCAACGGTTCAGCGGCGGCGCCTATGGCTGTGAGCAGAATGTAGCCCTGCCTTGCGTCATTCCGGAGGCCCAGTGGAAGTCGGTTTTCCCCCGCCCGGAGCACATCAACGCGGACTTTACCTTTTTAAACCGTCACATCCTAGTCCGGGTGGCCCTATATCAATGGCAAATCCCGGACAGTGTCTGCCGTGATATGTGGCGGCGTATGTACGCCGCCGGTATTCCCCTGGGCCTTATCCTCAACTTTGGCAGCCCGGTCTTTGAACACCGCCGGGTCATCTATAGCCGCCGCATGACCCAGTGGCTGGCGGAACGCCGTTCGGGGGGCCTTGTAGGGTCTCCGGCGGCATCATCATCGCAAAAAGGCCGGATAACGGCTTTTTTATACGCTTCCGATAACCGGCCGTTGGCCGGAGGGAGTTTATACCCGCCTGTATAGGCAGGTAATTTCAAAGTGTGATTCCTGTTCTATATAAGGCGGGAATCACTAAATAAAGGAGAAACCATGAAGCGATTTAATCATGGTCTCATAGTAGGTCTTGCCGTACTCCTTTTGGCGGCAGTATCTTTCATTGGGTGCGAAAGCCCCACAGAAGCCGAAGTCGTCACAGGCCCCGCAGGTCCTGCAGGCACGGCTGGTACGCCGGGTACTGGTACGCCGGGTAATTCGGGCTCCATCTATCTGAGCGGGGCTCTGACTACGGAAGCTGTTCAGATTGCTCTTAATTCCGCCGCACCGGTTGTCTTTGACGGAGTGGACGTTGACAACCTCCTCGTCATCCCCGAAGGGAAGACCGTAACTCTGGTCGGTAATCCTGCAATTCGACCCGCTACCGGCGGCGGTTTGGTTCTGGTTGTGGCGGGCACTGTAAACGGCCAAGGCTACATTGCCGGGGGGAATACTGGCACGACTCAAGTGATACATAAAGCAGCCTTTGACACGAAATACCTCGCCGCTGGCACGACCCACCTGGTGGCTTTGGCTCCCTCTGGCGGCCTCATTCCGGCGGACGCAATAATCGATAACGATGCGGCCATCCTCGGCCCCATCACTGTCAAGGCAGCCGGCACGGCAGCCGGGGAAGTCGCGGTAGCGGGGCTTACCAGCAAAACTGTCTACGTCATCGGCAATGCCCAGCTTGATACTGCGGTCACTGCGACCGCACTGAACGTTTCGGGCAACGTCACCACAGGGGTACCCTTCACTGCCTCCACAACTCCATTAAACGTTGGTGGGAACCTGAACATCACTGCTGCGACAACGAATGCCGGTACCGGTGCAATCGCCGTCGGCCGCAACCTGACTGCTACCGGGGCTTTGTCTCTCGCAGTAGGTGCAAGTGGTCTCACCGTAAACGGCACGACAAGCATACCGGGCGGGTTTGCCCTTACAGGTTCGACACCCAAGGCCACGTTTAACGGTACTACAAACATTGGCGGAACTATCAACCTCGGAGCACTTTCTACGATTGCCGGTACAGGCGCGGTGACCCTCGCCACAGCTCCGGCTGCAACGGCAGCGACCACTATCAGCATTACCAACACCAAAGGTGTTACCATCAGTGTTGATGTCGCCAATCCCGGTTATAGCATAAAGGTTGCCACCGGCGGCAGACTGGTTGTTCCTGCAACGAAAAAGATAACCTTCGGTTCAACCGCCGCTCTCCAGTTAGATCCGGGAACCTATCAGGGAATTGCTGGTGGCGCGACCTTCACAGCCGCTACGGGGGTTATCGTGACGGGAAGTACTGCCGGTGACGGTGTCAGAGTTTACAACGGAAGCAGTGCGGCTAACTACATTGCCCTGACAGCCACCACTGCTAACGCTGCAACCTACACCCCAACTGCCTCAACCGGAACCGGTGCAGGCCCGGTCGTGTTATCAAGCGCGGGCATCAATATTCCTGCAGGCTCTGGCGGCGGTGGTTTACTGAGTTACGGCACACTGGGGGGCACTTATACAGGTACCCTTACTGTTCGCGGCACAAGTGACATTCGACTCGGTGTGAATACCACCTTTGCTAACGCAGGCGGTCTTGCTCTTGTTGACGGCTCAACACTTGATGTCGGCGCAGGATTTGTCTTCGGCACCACAGCCGGTGCAGGTATCAGATATGCGGTTGCAGAAACGTCCAATGGCGGGGTCGCCGAGGACCAGATTGCTATTAAAGCTTCTGGTACCAACTTTACCGCTATAGCAGATGACGGGGCAGGAGGAGAAGGTCCCGCCATTTTGGGTAAAGTCAATATCGCAGAAGGAAACTATATAACTGCTACACCGGGTACAACTACCACCGCCGGAACTTCAGCAGCCGGGACCATAACAGCTAAATATTCAGGTGTCTCTGATGATACAACCTTGACCTTCAAAGGCCCGGCGTCCTAATTCCTCCCGCGCGAGAGTAATCGCGTAATGTGAACGAAACCCGCCTCCTGTATGGGGGGCGGCTTTCCATCCTGATTAAAAAACGAACGGGCGCCTGAGGACCCCAGACCTTGGTCTGATTGGTCCACACCGCCCCTTCGCGCAGGCGGTGATGCCGGGACCCATAAAGAGGCCCGGTGGACCGGCCCCCTATCCCGACACGAAGTCCGGGGTACCCGTACCTTACGT
>BNUX01000136.1 GCA_025997675.1 Spirochaetia bacterium
ACCGGGCCGCTGGGGAAATCCATGCCCAGCTTGTCGGCTCCGACTATAAACGCAAACACTGTGAGATGGCCCTGGCCAAACGGTTCAGCGGCGGCAGGTACGGCTGTGAGCAGAATGTAGCCCTGCCTTGTGTCATACCGGAGGCCGAATGGAACTCGGTTTTCCCCCGGCCCCAAAGCATCAGGGCGGATTTTACCTTTTTTAACCGACACGTCTTAGTCCGGATTGTCTTCTATAAACAGAGCATTTCGGAAGGCGCCTGCCGCGACCTCTGGCGGCGTATGTACGCCGCAGACATTCCTCTGGGACTCATCCTCAACTTTGGCAGACCGGTCTTTGAATACCGCCGGGTAATGTACCGCCGCCGCCTGGCCCAGTGGCGGGAGGAACGCTGCTTGGGGGTTGGGTCTCCGGGGGTCTCATCAATGAAAAAAGGCCGGTTAGCGGCTTTTTTATACGCTTCCGAACAACAGCCGTTGGCTGAGGGAGTTAATACCCGCCCGTATGGGCAGGTAATTTCAAAGCGTGATTCCTGATCCGCGTAGAAGCGGTGGGAATCACAAGATAAAGGAGAAACCATGAAGCGATTTAATCATGGTCTCATAGTAGGTCTTGCCGTACTCCTTTTGGCGGCAGTAACTTTCGTTGGGTGCGAAAACCCCGAAGCCGCCGATGGCCTCCCAGGCGCGCCTGGTAAGGATGGTACTAACGGTAACAACGGTAACAACGGGAAGGATTTCAATGGCGTGGTTATAGTATCAGCTACCGGTATCCAAGCGGCACTTGATGTAAACCCGTACGTCGTATTTGCCGGAACCGCCATTAGCGGTGATCTGACTATACCGGCTGGTAGAACCTTGGAGATTGCAGGTGACGCTGTTCCCGATGCTGATACCATAATAAACGGCACTTTGAAAATTAACACAGGTGCAAGTTACACTACGGGAGGGGGTGACATAATTGTTAACAGTTCACTTACTGTTCCAAAAAATACAACACTTTATATTACCACTGGTGATGCATTAAAGGTTGCAGATGGTAAAACCGTAACAGTAAACGGCAACTTAATTGTTGAAGATACAATTAATGGTGCTTCTGAGACTACACCGGGTGTAGGTATTGTAGCCACCAAAATCGGCAACCATACCAAAAACACCACTGGTGAAACAGCAGGCTATAAGGGTACAGTTACTTTCGCATCAGATACATTCTTCGGTGTGAAGACAGCCAATATAGCTGACGGTTATCCAGTGCATAATAAGGTATCAACCGATGAACTTGCAACAACATCGGGTGCTGGTACTTTACCTGGAACTGGCAATTTTACACTTAAATTACGTGTTTCTGATGTCATTAGTGCCGATGTTATTTTACCAGCTAGATTAACTGTTATTATTCCTAACGGCGTAACCTTAGCAGCGGATAACAGTAGTACTTATAAAATTAGTACAGCTGAAGAGATTATCGTCGAAAAAGGCGGTACTCTTGAAAGCGGTACATCCTCAGGAAGTAATTTCCTTGCAATTGTTGGTACAGGTAAAATTACCGCAGGTGCAATCGTTATTAGCGGGGCTGGTACTATAATAGGTGCGAGCTCTACTGTGGTAACAGTTGCGAACGCCAATGGTTTTGGTAGTCTTACAGTGACCGATGCTAAACCGCTTGTTATTGCAGGCGCCGAAATCAATGCAGGTAATGGCGCTGTAGTATTCAAGGCTGGCACTTACACGGCTGGTGGCACCAATGGTAAGATAACGATTACTGGAACTGCTGCAGATTCTGCAACTTTAACAGTAGATAATGGTACGCAGGCAACTGCTGCTGCTGCTGTTACTGTTGGCACAGGAAGTGTAGCCGCAGAAATCAACATTGGAGCAAAAGGTACAATCGTTGCAAAAGGTGCTGGTTCAACCATTAATCCTGTCAGCGATGGGTCAGCCAAAGGAAAATTAAAAGTAGCAATAGGCGCCAAAATTGCAGTTAATGGTGATGCTACTGGTGCTACAGGTACCATTACTAATACAGGTGTTCCAACCAAAGGCTCTGTAGCAACTGCAGTTGCTTGGAAAGCTACAACAAGTAGTTTAAACTGGATACCAGAGTAACCATTACTCGCCGGCGGTATTCATAGCCGGCACGAAATAACAGGGCGGGGGCGCAGGCTCCCGCCCTGTTAACCCTGCGGTATAAACGCGGCAGCCACGTGGCTCTGCGCAGGCGGTGATGCCGGGAGGACCCATAAAGCCCCCCGGTGGACCGGCCCCCTATCCCGACACGAAGTCCGGGGTACCCATATCTTACGTGAAGGTCCTTGGAACCCTCCTTTCGTAATTTATCCTTTAGAACAGTGGAGAAAAGTCGTCTTAAGGTTAAGACGTCACGTCTTGAGGTCAAGACGCGGCATCTTAAGGTCAAGACGTGGCGTCTTAAGGTCAAGACGTGACGTCTTGAGGTCAAGACGTGGCATCTTGAGGTCAAGACGTGACGTCTTGAGGTCAAGACGTGGCATCTTAAGGTCAAGACGTGGCGTCTTAAGGTTAAGACGTGACGTCTTGTGGTTAAGACGTGGCTTCCAGTGATCCAGTGATCCGGACGCGGCGTCCTAAGGTTAAAACAGGCCGCACATTGTGTGCAAGGAGGACAGGTATGTTGTTTTCGTTTTATCAAGCTTTACCGGATAGCATGTTAATGCTGTTTGTGGAGGGGATGATAGTGTTTTGTATGCTGCATGGGCCCCGGCTCGCTATACCGACCCCGGTGATAGAGGCTCTGCAGGCGATTTTTGCCCCCTACAAGGTTGCCTTCCTAAAGGTGGCCGAGGATGGTAACTTTGGCAGTGGCGATGTAGCCGTGAAGGACGCGGCACGGGCCGCCCTCATAAGCGCCCTTGAGGAATTTGTGGGCAATTGGGTCCGCCCGAACAAGAAATGGACGGCGGCGGACCTGATCGATGCGGGGTTTCCCCGGGAGAGCGCCCCCGGCGGAGGGAAGATTGAATCAAGCCCCATCATGAGCCTTGACGGAAAGC
>BNUX01000137.1 GCA_025997675.1 Spirochaetia bacterium
TGATATTACCTATTGCAAAAAAATGAACCGTTTTACCCTGCGAACAAAACAAAAAGTAAATGCCCAGTGGCTTTTATTCTGCACGGTGCATAATATAGGAAAATGTGTGCCGGCATTGGAGAAAAAATATGCTTCGTAGGGGAAAGAATGGGGAAATGGGGGAAACCATTTCCGGATTTACCCTCAAAAAGGCGGTATTTCATGGCAGAAACATGCAATATCAAGATGTTTTTGATTTTTTGGGGAAAACGGTGTGCTCATAAACAGTTTTCCTACGGCCTCGTTATACGATGTTTCCGCCCCTTTACAATTATTTTAGAACAATGTCATTTGCATTACATTTTCTTTTTTCACTGATTTATTATAATTAGATAAAACATTATATTGCGTTCCAAAATGATGTTTGTCTGCTATTTTCAACAAATTTATTGAATTTAGTATTTCCGTTGTTATGGGGCGTTTTGAATCCCAAAATATAATTGAATTGAGATAATTTATGGCTTCAGGACTTGTTAATAATGCATAAATAATCTCTGCTTCTGCTTCTGTTTTACACGCTATATAATTGCATGTATCATCAACCATAATACACTTGTTCTGCTCGGGTAAAAGTAATTGAAAGGACAAATGCTTATACAATCCAGAGATAGCTATTTTTATTGGAAAAAAACTATAGTCGCCTATGGAAAATATTGAGAATAATGGTTTATTTTTATAAATTGAGCTTTTTCTACTCATAAAATCTTTTATATGTGAATTGAGGTATTTCCAAGTCTTTGGATATTTTGATTTAATAAGAATTGTGTTTTCTCCAATATATCGTTGTGGGACAATTACTTTCTTTCGTATTTCAATATTCCCATTTGCAATATCAGAACTTTTCAATAATGGAAAAAGCAAATCATCTTCAATTTCAACAGTTTCGCCGTATCCATTTATTAACATTCCTTTTTTAATAGTTAATTCCATGACTTTTGAGCAATCATGTTTTATGCCATTCCGCCAGACATAGTCACTTTTACCTAAATAATTATATAATTTGAATTTATCAATATCACCGATTATTTTGCCTTGAAAAAAACCTAAATTGTTTTTTTTGTTCTTATTTTCAATACAATCAAATACATGACATTCTTTAAAATTCGTTTTTTGTGTGAAATCTATTACAAAAAAACAAGCATCAACAGCCGCATTAAAATACTTTTTTGAATCAATCGGATATATTTCCGCTTCTTTATATGGAATATTTTTATCCCAAATATATTTTAATATATTGCGTGCGACAATTGTTTTGCATAAAAAAGCAAATATTGCTTTTTGTGAACAAAAGTTTTCAATGAGTTTTATAATAATATATTCACTAATATCAAAATTACTTTTTCCAGTGACTGCATCGATTCCACGTAATTCTTTAAAGTTTTCCTTTATAGGTATATTTGTTCCATTAATTGCGGCAAGACCAGAATTTGTAATCCATGGTGGATTTCCTATAAACAGACAATTTGATGTTTTAAGTATTTCGTTTTTCAGAAAATCAAATGAATTAAAAATATCAGCATTAATAATATTTATAGATAAATTGTTTTGAAAAGTTTTATTTAAAACATCACAATATTCATTATTAATTTCTATACCAATACTCTTGCAAGAAAAAAATGCAGAACAAGCTGCAATAAGAATATTTCCAATTCCACATGTTGGTTCTACAATAATTTCAGGATTTATTTTTTTTGCCTTCAAAATATCAATCATTAGGTTTGCTAATTCAAGGGGAGTTTGAAAATCACCATATTCTTTTTTTTGGGTTGAGTATTGTATATTCATTTTAATTTGAATATTCCCTGAATGTTTCCGGCTTTTTCAATGATACGACTATACTGTAGCCTCCATTGCAGTGCGTTAGAAATTGTAAGATAGCCTATGCTTGGCTCATGTTCCATAACATCATCAGCTATTTTACCCGCTTCAATTTCATCTACAGGCAAGTTTTTTTCAAGAAACAGTGCAAGTAAATCATCTTTATTACCGTTATTTTTTAGTATTGATTGAATTGATGTCGTTAATTGATAATCAGCGGTACGGGTTTTCTCAACAAATACAGTATGGAGAATATTTAACCTGCTTACTTTTTTCACATTGTCATCTTCTTTACTATAGACAAAAACTAGCAAATTATAGCCTAATCCAAATATTTTCTGACGGGCTGATTTAAAAGGGCAGGAAGACTGAGGCTGTGTAATACTGGTTGTTTTTATATCAGTACATATTTCATTATCCGGAAAATCAATACCGCTTGCCGAATTTCCTGTCGTAAAGGAATATTTTTTTTCAAGATGGTGTTGAAACTTGTGCTCTAAATAAGTCCCTATAGCTTTACCATCCGTGGAGCCAAAAATGGAGGATTCTTCATGTTTTGACTCAAAAACAGAGAATTTTGAGGCTTCTTCTTTTAATGTCTCTATGGTCAATTTCATCATATTTTAGATTATAACACAAACTTATATTTATGTCTATAGGTTTTTACCGATAATTTGGGCGGAAATTTCGTATAACGTGAAAGCTATACGACGTTTTTGCGGTTGCGATAAAGGAAACCGCAGGTTTCCAGCAACCGCAAAAATGTGCCGGAGAAAAAACGCACTAAGGCCAAAGGCCGACTGCGTTTTTTCGTAGGCCAAGCCCCGAAGGGGCGCAGCGTATAGCGTATGTTGAGATTGTAGAAAAAGCATCTGTAAAGCATAAGGAAAGTATGATACAATAGCCGAATAATGGCAGTATACAAAAGCACCCATAAAGGGCAAGGAACGTTATTCGTCAATGTGGACCTCAATAAACAGCTATTACCCGGAACCTTTGAGTTTGCG
>BNUX01000138.1 GCA_025997675.1 Spirochaetia bacterium
TACAGCATGTCCGATGTTTTCTTCCTCGCCCGGCATCAAAGCGGACATAGTGTTTCTGCGGCCATCTTCTTCCCCGGCTGCCAGCTTCCCGCATCGGAACCGGACCTGGTCCAGAGGGTTTACGCAGACCTTTCAAAGCACATTGACGGCGGCGTAGGATTGCTGTTGGGCTGCTGCGGGGTCATGGCCCACTGGAGCGGAAAGACTACAACGTTCGATGCGGCAAAGAAGCAATTGACCGACCATTGGAAGGATCTGGGAAGTCCCGAAATCATAAGCGCCTGCCCCACTTGTACATCCACCTTGACGGAGCTTATGGGGATAAAAACCCGGAGCCTCTTCGAGGTTTTGGGTGAGATAGGGCTGCGGGGACCGAGGGGAACAGAAGCGGTGATGGTGTTACACCACGCCTGCGGAGCGCGGCATAATGAGGTGATAAAAAGCCGGGTGCGGGATTTGTCGGCTCAAGCGGGTATTACGATAGAGGAGGGCGCGCCGGACGAGCAGAGCCCCTGCTGCGGCTACGGGGGGCTCATGCCTTTTGCCCACGCCCCTCCGTCGGAGAGCTTTACCGATGTTGCCCTGGAACAGCTTACCAGTGATAGGGATGCCACCCTTTTAACCTACTGCGTCAACTGCCGGGACCGTTTCCGCGCTAAGGGACGGGACGCACGGCATTTGTTAGAATTACTGTACCCACCGCATCCGGGTGAACCTTCGTGGAAGGCGCCCACATGGTCACTACGCCAGGAGAACCGTGCAAAGCTCCGGCGGGATATGTTACGGGATTTGTGGGGTGAGAAAACTGAGGAGGCCCCTTTGATGGAACTGATTATTGATGAGGAACTGGAGCGTAAAATAGAAGGGACCCACATACTCCACCGCGATATTGCGGCGGTGATTGCTCAGGCGGAGGCGGAGCAGACGAAACTTCAGGACCCGGAAACCGGTCATTTCCTTGCCAGCCACCGTCCGGCGAACGTCACCTTCTGGGTCGAATATGCGCCTGCGGACGGGGGCTTTCATGTATACAACGCCTATAGCCACCGGATGAGCGCGGTAATCTCAGGCCAGGCTATCGAACAGGAAGGGAAGAGCGGCAATGGCTGATGAAAAACAAAAACCCTACGACACCGGAATCAAACTGACCGGAAGGATACTCTGCACCAAATGCGGCGTACCCCTGACGCTCCATCCGGTAACCCTGGGGTACATGACCTCCACCTTTCCGGTGGAACTCCCCGCCTGCCCCACCTGCGGCTTTATCTACATCCCCGAGGAGCTCGCCATTGGACGTATGCTCAGCGTGGAACAGTCCCTGGAGGATAAATGACCATTGGCGATAAGATTACGGAGGCACTGCAAAAGGGCTACCATTGCAGCCAAGTGATGATGTGGCTATCCCTGGAACTGCGGGGTATAAGCGACCCCCTGATGATCCGCGCCATGGGCGGCCTTGCCTTGGGTATGTTCTCCTCCAAGACCTGCGGAACCCTGACCGGGGCGGTTTGCGTCCTGTCCAGCTATTTCCCCCGTGATGAAGGGGAGAGCGAACCCACGGCCTACCGCGCCCCGGTGAATGAATTCGTACGCTGGTTCAAAGATCAATTCGGCGCCCTGAGCTGCCTGGAGTTGGTCGAAAACGATCAGGGGCAGATACAGCGTTTCTGCCCAATCATGATGGAGAAGTGCTTTGCTAAAATCGCAGAGATCCTCGAAGCCAACGGCATCGACCCTACCCAATAGTACAAAAAGCGTCTGCCCGGTCTGCCTCAACAGAATCGACGCCCAATACCGGGTTTCCGGTGATACGGTGCTGCTGACAAAAACCTGCCCCGAACACGGTACGTTTGAAACCCCGGTCTGGGAGGGCGTGGAGCACTTTCTTGCCTGGCGTGCTCATCAAAACCCCGCCCAGGCGCCGGTCAATCCCGCCCGCAAAGCGGAACGGGGCTGTCCCTACGACTGCGGGCTCTGCGAAAACCACCGGCAGGCAAGTTGTTGCGTGCTCCTGGAACTTACCCGGCGCTGCGACCTGCATTGCCCCGTATGTTTCGCATCATCGGACAGCACTACTGCGGGTGACGATCCTTCACTGGAGACAATAGCCCGCTGGTATGATCGCATCCAGGGCCAGGGCGGCCCCTTCAACATACAGCTCTCCGGGGGGGAACCCACCATGCGGGACGACCTGCCGGAGATCATCCGCCTGGGGAAGGAAAAGGGCTTTAGCTTTTTCCAGCTCAACACCAACGGTCTGCGTATCGCCGGGGACCCGGGATATTTGCAGGCCCTGGCAAAGGCGGGGCTCAATACGGTGTTTCTCCAGTTCGATTCCCTTACCGCCGAAGCCTGCGCTGCGCTCCGGGGGCGCAGTATCATTGCGGAGAAGAAACAGGCCATAGAGAACTGCGCCGATGCGGGGCTTGGGGTGGTACTTACCCCCACGGTGCGCCGGGGTGTAAACGATAGTGAAATCGGGGCTATCATCGACTTTGCCGCAGCCCATCTGCCCACCGTGCGGGGCGTCCACTTCCAGCCCATGAGCTTCTTCGGCCGCTATACAGGGGACCCGGTAGCGGACCGGATCACCCTGAGCGCCCTGCTTACCCTGATGGAAGAGCAGAGCGGCGGGCACATAAAGGCGGCGGATTTCCTCCCCGGCGGGGCGGAGCATCCCCAGTGTTCTTTCCACGCCAAATACCGGGTACGGGGGGGCAACTGGGAACTCCGTAAAAGTTCCGGCAGACCGGGCAGACGCTTTTTGTACTATTGGGTAGGGTCGATGCCGTTGGCTTCGAGGATCTCTGCGATTTTAGCAAAGCACTTCTCCATCATGATTGGGCAGAAACGCTGTATCTG
>BNUX01000139.1 GCA_025997675.1 Spirochaetia bacterium
GTTGCCGAGCCGATGAACACCGGTAACCCCCTCGCCCATGAGGTGGGACAGGATGGAGTCCACCACCACGGACTTCATGGGGATCACCACATCCACCCCAAGCTGCCGGGCGATGGCCGCATACCCGGAACCGGTTACCATTGCTATCGCCCGGCGGACCCCCCGTGACTTCAGGTAAATCGCCGCAATCATGTTGAGTTCCTGATCCTCCGTGGCGGTTATGATCAGATCCAAATCGTCAATCCGTTCCTCAATAACAAAACTCTCATCGGAAATATCTTCGTTCAGAACCAGCGCCTCGGGATACCGGGCGGCCAGATCCCGGCACAGATTGTAATCCTTTTCGATGATGATTACCCGCCTGCCGGAGCGGGGGAGCATGGCCTTGAAAAAGGAAAAAAGTTTCCCCTTGGTGGGCTGCTGTTTTTGATTTTTCCCCAGGAGCTCTTCCGCAATGAGCGCCCCCACCCGGCTGCCGCCCACGATGCCGATTTTCCGCAGAGCCTGTTCGGAGCGGCCCGCAAGTGTAAAGATATGGTCCAGGTCTTTTTCCTTGGCCAGGATGTGGACCCGGTCCCCGGCTTTAAGGACCGTGGAGCCCCGGGGCAGGAGGGTTTCGTTCCGGCGTTCCACCAGGGTCACCAGGCTGTCCTCCGGTACCAGATTGCGGTAGTCCTTCATGGGGAGGCCGTCGAAGGCGCTGCCCCCATTGACATCCACGGAACCCAGCTCGTAGGGGGTATCCGCAAAGACCAGGATATCCCCCATAGCGCCATGTTCAACGGCGTTCAGCACGGACCGGGCGGCCTCCACGTCGGGGTGCACAAAATAGTCGATACCCAGGATGGCGCCGTTCTCCTGGTTTTTCCCGGCATTGAGCTTGAGGTAATCGTCGTTCCGCACCCGGGCTATCTTCAACAGTTTAGGATACCGGGACGCGGCGAGACCGCAGGTGATCATATTCACCTCGTCGAAGTCGGTGACGCAGACCAGGGCGTCCGCCTTGGCAATACCCGCTTCTTCCAAGGCCGAAAGGCTGTTTCCCTCATCGTGGATGACCAGACAATCCAGCCGGTTGGAGGCGTGCCGCGCCCGTTCTTCGTTAGGCTCAATCAGGGAAACATCGTGTTTTTCATGGATAAGATGCCGGGCCAGTTGGGTCCCCACCATTCCCGCCCCGACAATAACAATACGCATAGTTTATTCTATTATATCAGCGCCGAGCAATTCCAGGAAGCCCGGATAGGTAACGGCGGCGCTTTCAGCAGCCTCAATGTGTACCGGCCCCGCCGCGCCCAGCGCCCCCGCCGCCAGGGCCATCACAATCCGGTGATCCCCCCGGCTGTCCACCCGGCCCCCTTTGAGGCCGGCGCCTCCGTTACCGTGGATGATGAGGCCGTCGGGCCGTTCCGTGGTAGACACCCCCAGCTTGCCAAGTTCCTCCGCCATCACGGCGATCCGGTCCGTTTCCTTGATCCGCGCGTGGGCCACGTTCACCAGGGCGGTATCCCCCTGGGCGTAGGCGGCGGTTACCGCCATGATGGGGAGCAGGTCCGGGGTGTCGTTCAGGTCGAACTCGCCGCCCCTGAGTGGGCCGGTACGGGAAACCGTCAATACCCACTCGGGGGCTTGGGACCACGCCACATCACAGCCCATAGACCTGAGCATATCAAAAAAGGCTTTGTCCCCCTGGGTATCCTCACGGTCCAGCCCCCGGAGCATGACCTTTTTTCCGGTAATGGCGGCGATACCCCCGGGGAAGGCTGCGGAGGAGAAGTCCCCCGGCACCGGGCCGTTCATAGGCCGGTAGCGGGCGCCTCCGGGTATCCTGAACCGGGAAAAGTCCCCGGCGCCTTTGAAGGGTATGCCCTGGGCCTTCAAGTACGAGAGGGTCATCTCGATATAGGGCTTTTCGTTGAGCAGGGGCACGTCGATTTCGGTGATAACCCCCGCCGGCGCCAGGGGAGCCGCCAGAAGCAGCGCCGAAAGGTACTGGCTGGTGGGACACGGAATGCTCACCCTGCCGCCCTTCCAGGGACCCGACAAAGTGATGGGGACACAGCCGCCGGGGGCGGATTCCACGGCGATACCCAGACCGGAGAGGGCGCTCAATAGGGGGCCGGCGCTTCGGCGGGCTATCTGTTCGTCCCCGGTAAAGGTCACGGGAAGGTCCCCCAGAGCGGCGACGGCCAGGACGAGGAAGAGGGTGGTGCCGGAGTTGCCCACATCTAATGCCGAGCCACTGCTCTTTAAGCGGCCCCCCGCCCCCAAACCGATGCCGCAGACGGTCCAGCCAACCAGCTTTTTACCATCCTCACCGGCGGGGTTAGGGCAGGCGGGGTCAATGGCGCGGTGTTCCTCAATCCCGGCGCCCAGGGAACGGCAGATGTTCAGGCAGGAGCGGGCGTCCAGGGAATCCAGGGGGTAGGCGATTTCCGTCACCCCGTGTCCCAGAGCGGCCAGGAGCAGCCGCCGGATGGTGTGGGATTTTGAGGCGGGGATGCGGAATCCCTGAGGGAATTGGCGGGGGGTGATGATTGCGTTCATATTGCGCTTCTTCTAGCTCATTATATGACAATGGTTTTAAGCAGTGAAAATTGCCGAACGTATTTTTGCGGGTATTCTTTCCGTGAGTTTTTCGGCTAGCCAAATAAAAATATGGGTGTCGAGGATAATCAATAGCCTTTCTCCCATACATCATGGAAGGGGCCGATGATGTCGCCCACGGTTTTTACGGTACCCAAAAGGGCCGGGTTTACGAGGCCAACCTGCCACGGTTCGAGTCCTTGGGCATCCACTTCGCGTACCTCCGCATTGGCAGGAGGGGTTTCCGGTGTCTG
>BNUX01000140.1 GCA_025997675.1 Spirochaetia bacterium
ACCTTTACCGCCGGAAGCCTATCCTTGATGGCCCTGATACAGGCGGCAAAATGCCCGGCCCCCCGGTCCGGAAGGTCGTCCCGGTCCACCGAGGTGAGCACCACGTAGCGCAGTCCCAGTTCCTCCGCCGCCCGGGCAATCTCCTCCCCCTCGTCGTGCCGCAGGGGGAGGCCCTCCCGGCCGGTACTCACCGCGCAGAACCGGCAGCCCCGGGTACAGACATCCCCCATAATCATGAAAGTGGCGGTCCCCAGCCCCCAACATTCCCCCTTATTGGGGCAATGGGCCTCATCGCAGACCGTATGGAGCCGGTGTTTTTCCAGGACACCGCTAACCTCTTTCCAAGTGTCCCCTGAGGGAAGGCGCACCCGTAACCATTCGGGCTTTTTGCTGGGCTTCATAGGGAAAGTATGAAGAATTAGGGCATGCCCGTCAACTTGCAGGACATGCCCGTCAACTTGTAGGGCATGCCCGTTTTAACCACGTATTGACCAATGCAGAATATTCTGAATAAATACTATAGAGGAGTTTTTATGAAAAAAGGTTTGTTTCTTTGTCTTACGGTATTCGCCGCCGCGATGCTTGCGGTGGGCTGCAGCAGCGCCCCGGACACCCCGCCGCAGGATCCGAATTCCCCGCCCTGGCTCAACGATTTCCCCCCGGAAGACGCGATTTGGGGTATCGGCATCGCCAAGCAGTCCTCGGAGCAGATGGCCATAACCATGGCGGAAACCCGTGCCCGGGCCGGCATCGCCCGGCAGCTCAACGCCCGGATTGAGGACATGATCACCGACTATACCCGGGATGCGGGAACCGTGGCCAGCCAGGCCGCGCTCTCTCTCCAGGAAGTGGTTACCCGCCAGGTTACTTCCCTGCAGCTGAATGGCACCAAACCCCTCCAGCGTTGGAAGGCTCCGGACGGTACCTATTGGTTCCTGATGTCCTACTCAAAGGCGGATGCCCAGAAGGTCTTGGCTGAGTTGATTAACAACACCGTTGACAGTGACGCCGCCCGGTTTGCGGAATTCAAGGCCGATGAGGCCCTGCGGCTGCTGGACGCCCAGCTTGCCGGGAATACGAAACCGGAACAGGTGGATGCGGATTGATAAGGGGGACATAATGCAAAAGACAGGAATCAGGGCGTTATTTTTCGCCGCGTGTGTTTTGGTGTTCCTCTCCGGCTGCGCCAGTACCCCCCCGGCCAACAGGGAACAGGATGCCGTCAATGCGGCTAATGCCGCGTTAGGGGCAATGAAGTGAAAATGTCGGGGGCGGTATTCTGTTTGGGCGCAGCCTTGGTATTCCTCTCCGGCTGCGCCGGTACCCCCCCGGCCAACAGGGAACAGGATGCGGCTAATGCCGCGTCACAGCCCCTCTGGGTCAATTCCCCGGAGGCGGTTTATAACCGGAATGCCTATGTTTCCGGGGTAGGCTCGGGAGCAAGCCGGGATCAGGCGGAGAAAAATGCCTTTGTCGCCCTGGCTTCAGTTTTTCGCCAATCCCTCCAGGCGGATCAGACGGTCCTCACCCTGTATCAGGAGGTGGTTAAAAACGGCGCCGCCGCAGGCTGGACCGAGAATACCGCCGTGGAGGGGGCCATAAAGACCGCCACTTCTATGGATCTGGTGGGTGCGGAAATCAGGGATGGGTGGTCCGACGGCAAACTGTTTTATGCCGTGGCGGTCATGGAAAAAGCGGGGGCCGCCCGGGTGTATACCCGGATGATCCAGGACAACCGGGGGATTATCGACACCCTGGCAGCTCTTCCCGCCGCCGGGCGGGACAGTCTGGATAACCTTGCCCGCGTTCAGTTTGCGGCAATCCTGGCGGAGGCAAACAAGGTTTTTGCCCAGGTACTGGCCGTAATCGGCGCTCCCCTTCCGGCGGGCATGAAGGCGCCCGAGGATTTCAGGCTGGAGGCTGCCGCCATCATGAAGACCATACCGGTATCGGTGACCGTGCAGAACGACCGGGATGACAGAATCCGCAGCGCCTTTACGACGGCGCTTTCCGCAGCGGGTTTCAGAACCGGCGACAATAACGCCCGGTATCAGCTCCGGGTCCGGCTTTCCCTTACCGAAGTTCAGCTGCCCAATCAGACCAACAAGTTTACCCGGTATGTGGTAGACGGAAACTTTACCGATACCATTTCAGGGGATATTCTGTTTCCCTACAATAACAACGGCCGGGAAGGCCATATAACCCTTCCGGAATCGGAAAACCGTGCGGTCCAGGCGGCGGAAGATAAAATCAAGGGTGAGTATCCCCAGGCTCTGCAAACGTTTCTTTCCCATCTGATCCCCCAAAAGTGAGATTCCCCGGGGCATGCCTTTTTGTCACATAAATTTGTTTTAAACACTTAAAAGCTATTGACTAATAATAAATTATTATGTAATGTGTTGGAACTATGGCAGTTCGTCATATAAAACCGGTCTTATATTCTGACCGGGAAAAAACGCGTTTACCTTAGGAGGGTAAAAATGAAAAAGAGAGTTTTGATTGGGGGAATGCTTGCCCTGGCGCTGGCATTCGGGATGGTGACCGGTTGTTCAACCTTTGCAACGGTATCGGCATCCGGTGCAGCAGAGTATGAGATTCTTGGTTATCTTGGGTCATCTTATGGGTCACATGATGAAGCGTTTACCGCAGCAAAGCAACAATATCCTGAGGCTCAGGGTGTTGTGATAGTTACCGGTAAAGCGGATAACAACCTGATTCCCCAAAAACTTGTTTACGGCTATTATGCGGTAAAATTTGTAAAGGG
>BNUX01000141.1 GCA_025997675.1 Spirochaetia bacterium
CCTGGGACGAGGCGGTGCTCATCGAACCCTTCACTATTGGCGCGCAGGCCGTATACCGGGGCAATGTGCTCCCTGGCGATTTTGTGCTGGTTATGGGTGCGGGGACCATCGGCCTTACGGCGCTGCAAATGGCAAAACTTGCGGGGGCTACCGTGATTGTCACCGATTTAGTGCCGGCAAAACTTGACTACGCAAAAAGCCGGGGCGCCGACTTTACCATTAATGCAAAGGACGAGGACCTGTTTGCCCGGGTGCGGGAAATTACCGGCGGCATGGGGCCCAACGTTACTATCGATGCGGTGTGTATCAAAACGAGTTTTGAACAGGCCGTTGAAATTACCTCCGCTGCGGGCCGAGTTGTGGAACTGAGTTTTAACGAGATTAAGAGCGAGATTGCCCCGGTAAACATCATCAAAAAGGAACTGACCGTCTGCGGGTCCCGGCTCCAGACCAAGCGCTTCCCCGTGGTGATCGATTACCTCAAACAGGGCAAGATCCCCCTTGAGGGGTTTATTACCAAAATCTATCCGATTGCGGACATGGCGGAAGCTTTTGATTATGTTGATAAAAACAACGCCTCGGTGCGGAAAGTAGTGATAAGTTTTGACTAGGGGAAACCTATGTTTGAATTAACCAAACAAGCCTTGAAAGAGAAGAAGGCGGACTTTGAAAAGGCAGGGATTCTGACGCCCTCCTTCGACATTGATGCGGTGCGGGAACGCAGTATTGCGGCTCCTGTATGGGTCCACTTTAGTGTAGGCAATTTGTTTAAGGCATATCACGCCGTGCTGGCCCAGCGGCTCATAGAAATGGGGGCGTCCTTTGTAGGCATTGTCGCCGTGGCCCCCTTCGATCACGATCTTATCAAAAAGGTGTTTCTCCCCCACGACAATCTGTATATTCAGGTGGTGATGAAGGCCGACGGCAGCCTTGAGAAGCGGGTGGTGGCCAGTGTTACCGAGGCCCTTGCCGCAGACAGCGCCGACGCCGTGCAGTGGAAGCGGCTTAAGGAGATTTTCTGCGCGCCCTCTCTCCAGATGGTTTCCCTTTCGATCACCGAGAAGGGCTACGACCTCCGGTCGATGGACGGTTCATTCCGTCCGGAAATCCTTGCGGAGTTTGAGGCGGGGACCGCCGCTCCGGTGCATGGGATGATCAAGCTTACCGCGCTGCTCCTTGAACGCTACAAAAAAGGCGGCGGCAGGCCGGTAGCAATGGTGAGCACGGATAACTTCTCCCATAACGGCGATAAGCTTAGGACTGCGGTGCTGGCGGTGGCCAATGAATGGAAGAGCCGTTCCCACGTGGATCAGGGCTTTGTGGACTGGCTCTCCGACCCGTTGAAGGTGGGCTTCCCCCTCAGCATGATTGACAAGATAACCCCATACCCGTCAGAAAAGGTGCGCGAACAGCTTGAGGCTGTGGGGCTCTGCGGTATGGAAATACTGAAAACCGGGGGGCACTCGGTGAACGCGCCCTTTGTGAACACCGAGGAAGCGGAGTACCTGGTTATTGAGGATGTGTTTCCCAACGGACGGCCGCCCCTTGAAAAAGCCGGGGTGATATTTACCACCCGGGAACGGGTTGATATGGTGGAGCGGATGAAGGTTTGCACCTGCCTTAACCCCCTCCACACGGCGCTTGCCATTTGCGGCTGCCTCTTAGGCTACACCTCCATCGCCGCCGAAATGAAGGACCGGGAACTGGCGGCCCTGGCCAAAAAGATTGGTTTGGTTGAGGGGATGCCCGTGGTAACCGATCCGGGGATCATTAAGCCCGCCGCTTTTATTGACGAGGTGCTGGAGAAACGGTTCCCCAATCCGAACATTCCCGACACCCCCCAACGGATCGCCTCTGATACATCCCAGAAGCTGGGCATTCGATTTGGTGAAACGATTAAGCTGTACGCCGCCCGGCCCGGCCTGGATATAAAAAACCTTGTGCTGATACCCTTGGTGATTGCGGCCTGGTGCCGGTACCTGCTTGGCGTTGACGATGAGGGCAAACCATTTACCCCCAGCCCCGATCCCTTGCTGGCAAATTTGCAGGAAACCCTGAAGGGCGTTACTCCGGGCAATCCCGCTTCCGGCGCAGGAAGACTAAAGCCTATCCTTTCGAATACTAAAATATTTGCAGTAGATCTGTATGAGGTGGGGTTGGGGGAACGGGTCGAGGGCTATTTTGCTGAACTGCTGGCGGGACCGGGGTCACTGAGGAAGGCATTACAGAAGTATTTAGCATGAGGGCATCCTTGTTTTCCAGCCAGAATTTGAGAACTGTCCCATTGCCGCCCTTGGCTACATACTCGTCATAAAAGGGCTGGCGGGATTCACGGGGTATGTCCTTGTCGATAATTACCTGGGTAAGAAAAGTCAGCCGGTCTTTCAGATCCTGTTTTTTGTCCTGTGCGGCTTCTCTTTCAGCCTGCTCCCTGTCCTTATGCCGCTGGTAAAAGAACTGGGCAACAGAGAAAACAGACCCGAACAGGCCTAAAATGAATGCGCTCATTACGGCAAAGTTTTCCATAAAAGCCTCCTGCTTTAACATTCTATGGTGACTCTACCACAATACAGGCGGGGCCGCAACGGGGCGATTCGTTGAAGTTCCTGGTTCCCTGGGTTTATTCTAAAAAAAAAGAAAAAAGTACTTGATTATTTTATCGGCTTACGATATAGTATTAAATAATCGGGTTTCAGGTGAAGCCCC
>BNUX01000142.1 GCA_025997675.1 Spirochaetia bacterium
GGGGTTTGGGGGAAGGCCCCACAAAGAGAACAAAGGGGGGGGAAGGGTTGAAGGCGTTGTGTGTTTTCACTAAATTCCTTATAAGCCAACAAAAACCCCCCCCCCCCCCCCCCCCCCCCAGCAAGTGACCTTTGCTTACTAAGTAACTGCATAGGGGGCCGCCCATGAGCCGGCCCTATGGATTCATTCGCACCATCTTCCGTACCGCCGGGGAAGTCCATGCCGAGCTTGGCCCCGACTGTAAACGCAAACACTATGAGATGGCTCTGGCTAAACGGTTCAGCGGCGGCAGGTACGGCTGTGAGCACTACGTTTCCCTGCCCTGCGTCATACCGGAAGCCGAATGGAATTCGGTTTTCCCCCGACCGGAACGCATCAACGCGGACTTTACCTTTTTTAACCGGCATGTCCTTGTACGGGTTGTGTTCTATAAACAAAGCATCCCGGACAGTGTCTGCCGCGACCTCTGGCGGCGTATGTACGCCGCCGACATTCCCCTGGGACTCATCCTGAACTTTGGCAGACCGGTCTTTGAATACCGCCGGGTAATGTACCGCCACCGCCTGGCCCAGTGGCGGGCGGAACGCCGTTCGGGGTCTCCGGGGGCCTCATCAATGAAAAAAGGCCGGTTAACGGCTTTTTTATACGCTTCCGAACAACAGCCCTTGGCTGAGGGAGTCTATACCCGTCCGTATGGGCAGGTAATTTCAAAGCGTGATTCCTGACCCGCGTAAGAGCGGGGGGGAATCACAAAGTAAAGGAGAAACCATGAAGCGAATTAATCATGGTCTCATAGTAGGTCTTGCCGTACTCCTTTTGGCGGCAGTATCTTTCGTTGGATGCGAAAACGTCGAAGCCGCCGATCCGGGTGCGCCTGGTGAACCGGGTGCGCCGGGTACGCCGGGTACGCCTGGTGGCACTGGCCCTCAGGGGGTCGTGGGGTACACTCCTGCGGCCTCATTACTTGCCGTCAAGGCTTTGTTTGACGCGAACGTGAGCAAGGTGTACCATGACGGATCAGCCGACACCGACGTCACTGTCCTATCTATTCCGAAGGGGAAAACGCTTTTGTTTCCGGTATCAGTGACCTTAGGGGGTTCCGGCGCCGGTATTAAGGTCGAAGACGGCGGCACACTCCTCATCTCCGGCACGTTGACACCTGACACCGGCGACGTCGTGGTGGAGTCCGGCGGCACGCTGACCGTCCAGTCGGGCGGTAACCTGGTCGCTAATAGCACCAAAGACCTTCAGGTAAAAAGCGGCGCCATTGTAACCATTAAGAGCGGCGGTACCTTGACTTCCACGTCCGTCCTTAATGATGCGGCCACTGCTTCTGACTCTATTATTGCACAGAAAATCGGCGGGTTAACTAAGACCGCATCCGGAGCCAATTTGCTTGGCACCATCACGTTTGAGAGCGGCGCATGGTTAGCGGTCCCTGCTGCGGATATAGTGACTGCCACCGAAAGAGGCTGGAAGGCGCACAACCGGCTTTCAACACCGACCCAAAATGCAACCGGCGCGGTATGGCCCAGCGGTACGGGCTATGTCCTTAAAGTTACCGCCGGTAACAACACCGCGCTTATTCAAGCAATCGGCAGTGTTCCCGCAGGCAACGAACTCGTTATCGCAAATACCGGCAATGTTCCGGCCGCCACCTTTACCGTTTTGGGCAAGATTACCGTTACGGCAACCGGGGGCCTCACAACCGGCAGTGGTATGGAGCTTATCGTTAAAGGTAGCGTAGTGGCCGGCAATATCGTGATTACCGGAGACGGAGCCAGTGGAACCGGCGTTACAACTACCTACGCAGCCGGAATAAGCCTGACCGGTAGCACCAGCACCCTTAGCATCGGAATTGGTGACGGAATCACCATCCCTGCCGGCGCGAGCATTGTCGTGGGCGGCGTAAACGGTATTAGCCTGGGTGAAGGTGTGTACGAAAGCACTGCTGGTGGTGCAGCAGTAACCATTGCCGGTATTACCGGCGGCGGCGCAACATTAACCATGTCTGGCACTGCGGGGGTATTTAAAGTTGGTAACGCGTCGAGCGCAAAAGGCAACCTGACCATCGGCAACAAAAGCGTGGTTGTGTTCGGCGATAGCAATGCTGTATTATTGAGCTCGGCCACCACCGCAGGCTTTGGTAAAGTATGGTTCAAGGCCGGAGCAAAGGTAGGCACCGACAATGCCAAAGGCATCGACGAGGCAACTGGCAAACTTAAGACTGCTGGAAATGATACATTCCCAAGGTCAGCCAATTTAGCAACAGCGTATACTGCTGCCGGCACCGGTATCTTAGCTGCCGACCTCAAGCTGCAAAGCAAGGGTGGTGGTGGTTGGGAATTGCAGCCCTAACCGACACCTCTGTACGCGGGAGTAACCGCGTAGTTTGAATGTAGGTCGTCTCCTGTATGGGGGGCGGCCTTCTATCCTGATTAAAAAACGAACGGGCGCCTGAGGATCCCAGACCTTGGTCTGATTGGTCCACACCGCCCCTTCGCGCAGGCGGTGATGCCGGGACCCATAA
>BNUX01000143.1 GCA_025997675.1 Spirochaetia bacterium
TGATAGACCGGCTTGTTAATTACCGTTCTGCCCTCTATGTGCGGCGCCCGGAAGGATAGCAATGGACCATATGTTGTCTCTGAGGAGGTTTACGATTACGATGCGTTCAAAAAAAGAGGCATTCTGTTACCCCACACGCCCGGATATCGGAATCTTTATTGATGAAGCGCTGTACGAGTTATACTTAGCCGGGGACGTAAACGCCCTGTTTATCCTTAATCACGAACTTGGTCATATGACGCTTCAAAATGACATGATATGGGATGTGGTTTCTAAAGATGATCCTATTCTAAGAACCTACTTTAGGGGATTTTATCCTCACACGGAACGCCTGTTTGACATAATCCACAACCGGAACCTGCTTTTGCATCTCCTCCATAAGAAACTGCCAATTTCCTTGAAGATGGGCCATAGACATATTTAAAACATTTGAATTGGTTATGTCCTTTTTCAGTAATAGCATGTACCGGGCACCGCTTAATACAAGCGCCGCATTTGTTTTTACGGTAAAAAAGGCAATTTTCTCTATAGTCTTTTGCCTTTATTTCGTCAGCTTCCAGTATCAAATCCGTCACCACGGAAATAAGGTTAATAGTTATTCCTTTTTCAGTAATAAATCCGTCATTTAAGCTAAAAGTACCCAGACCGGCAGCATAAGCGATATGCCGTTCAGACCACATTGAACTTAATCCGGTAAGGGTCATAAAAGATTTAAACCAGGAAGCCGCATAGGGTGAAACCGCTTTATGTCCCATACCGGATAACAGCGATTCCATAAAAAGGCCAACTTTCTTAACCATCATGCCGCCAAAAGTACGGTTGAGCACCCACGCTTTAGAGGGCCAAACTTTCTGTTTTCTGTTACTTTCGCTAATTTTTTTATTTATAGGCAATACAACACTGATCACGGTACCATTTTGAAAACTATTCTTTCCAAAGACCATTTCATAGGCTTCTTTTGGCCTTAAATGTTTACGGCCAATTATTTTCTTATAATCCAAAAACAAGGGATTATCCGCAGAAGCAAATTGTACGATCGGTTCATCATAAAAACGATCATTTGTCTCATCAAACCAGTTTTCTTTATCATGTATGACAAATTCCTTGATTGCCCGAATAATTTTTTCCTTCATATCATAGCTCCTTTATACATAATCTTAATGATATACTACCGCCATAAAAAAATCGACTCTTCCCTAAAGATTGCGCCAATATGATAAAAACCTCACTTTTACCCAAAAATAAATCAAAATTCGCTCCTAACCCCCTTGCTTTTTACCGGCGGATAGACTATTATATAAGTGTGAGCAGATTATCTAATCTTACCAAAAGCGCCCCCTCATCTTGACCCTTCTGACGCTGCCTGTAACCGGCAGTTTGATAGTGATTGCAGCCCTTTTACGCTCCTTTTTCATTTTGCGTGATTCGCTCTATATAGGCGAACTCGCTAAAACCGGTATTTCAACACCGGAAAATTCGAAATTCCTCCAAAATAGCCCGGGCTTTTTTCAGAGAGCCCAAGCCGGCGGTATAAGAACCCGAGCTCCCACCCGGATAGCCCGAGCTCCCACCCGGATAGCCCGAGCTCCCACCCGGATAGCCCGAACTCCCAACCGGATAGCCCGGACCGGGGCCGAAAAGCCCGAACTCCCAACCGGAAAGCCCGGACTGATGCCCAATAGCCGGGACTCGTACCGGAAAAGCTCGGGACATTGCAAAAAGGCCTGGGTTCTTACTTCGATAGCTTGGGTTCTTCCCTTGCGACTTTGGGTTCTTACTTCGATAGCCTGGGTTTTTCCCCCGATAGCCGGGGCTTTTCCCCGATAGCCGGGGGTTTCCCCTTGATAGCCGGAGCTTTTCCCCGATAGCCGGGGGTTTCCCCTTGATAGCCGGAGCTATTCCCCTTGGAGCCGGGGCTGCACGAACAGGCATGGTCTGATCTATTGAAAAACCTATCCATATGTAATATATTGATTTTTATGAAGGAGGCTTCCATGAAAAAATTTATTTTTGTACTGGCAATCGCTTTAGGTGCGGCCGGTATGGTTTCCGCTCAGGGGTGGGGAAACCGTGGCGGCGTATCCCAGGCTCTTACCCTCGCCGGGACGCTTCAGTTGCGGAACGGAACCATTGCTCTGGAAAGCAGCAATACTGTGTATTATGTTCCGCTTCTTGAACGATACATCGGCTTTATAGAAGGACTGAAAGAAGGGGCGCAGGTGACTCTTGAAGGGTATGCGGCGGGGAACGGGAATTATCTGGAACTTACAAAGATGACCCTCAACGGAAAGAATTATGACTTTCCCGCTAATGGGCCGCAGGGTCTCGCCTATGGCGGTAACGGATACGGGCATATGGGACGGGGACAGCATGGACGAGGCGGAGGTTGGTGTCACTGATAACAATCACCTTGATAGAGCCGATACCCGCCGCTCAAATTGTACACATCATATCCGTTCTGCATCAAAATCCGCGCGGCGATATAGCTGCGCAATCCGCTGTGACAGT
>BNUX01000144.1 GCA_025997675.1 Spirochaetia bacterium
GACAGGACTTATTATTAATCGCTATTATGATAAAGTAAAAAAAATAACCGCCGTTGAGTTATTTGAAGAATTTACTAAATTCATATTGAAAACTTGTACATTAGGCGCCTTAATAATGAATTTAGTAAATTCTTCAAATAACTCAACGGCGGTTATTTTTTTTACTTTATCATAATAGCGATTAATAATAAGTCCTGTCCCTGATGCCAGATCAAGAATAGAAGAATCTTTGTCAGCGTACCGCATGATAAATTCACTATCAAAAACAGATGAGTCTTTATTTGCCAATTTGGTATCCACAGGACTCAAATTTTCTTTTTCTGCAATTGTCTTATAAAAGGCCACACTATCATTATTATTCATTAACTTTCCCATCCCTTTACAAATTCTATTGCTCGTTCGTAATCCTTATAGGTATCTATGTCGCAAGCGCGAATTTTTAAACCTTTCATAGGCAAGTACTCTTCTAATTGGTTAAAGACGTTCCCTGAAGTAAATTTAACCTTGCTCTTTTCTATACTTGCAGGCCCTGTCCACTCATAATCACCTTCTATTCTTGAAAAAGCAACAACATCCCCATTATCATTTATTTTTACAAAAATTGCTTCATCAGACATTTTATCGCTATACGCAATATACTCATCGGTTTGCAAACATAATTTTATATCATCCGGATGAACTAACAAATCACCGTCATATTCCATGACATATTTATTAGCGTGCCGCGATCCAAGATAAAAACTTGCTCCGGTTTTTGTCTCAAAATAATTATGATTATATACAAAAATTGCATCCTTTCTATATTTAAGAACTTCCTGAATAACATCATTTGCCTGATACCCTACGACAATCCGTATATCTTCGATATCTTTAAATAACTCTAATTGCCAGGCAATTAGTGACTTCCCTTCAATTTTTATGAGTGCTTTTGTACTACCCAACCCCAACCGTGATCCAATTCCTGCACAACTTATAACAACTGATTTAGTTGACGGCATAAAGCCTCCTCACTAAAAACCGCATAATCAGCAATAGATAATACACTTGCAGCAGGCTGATGAGTAATTCCGCAAGCAATTGAAATATCAGCTAGACGCATCGCTTCCATATCATTATTACCGACTCCGACAAATACAACTTTGTTTCCAAAATTTTGCTCTTCTTTTACCAAATTTTCTTTTTTGAGTATACGGGTAAGCTTTTCAACTTTATTATTAATAACTAATCCTTCTGAACAGTAACAAGTTACTCCAATTTTATCAATTAATGTTTTTATCCAACAAGATATGTTGCCGGTAACAATAGCACAACTATCAGCGTTTTTCCTGATAAATTGAAAGACATTATGATAAAGCGGTACATCTGACAGCAAATTATTGATTGCAATTACATCTATCTTTCCAAGGATATGTACCCGCCGAATAAAGCTTTCAACAAAAGGAATATTTCCGTTAATAGTATCCTTTGTAAGCGCATCTATTTCTTCCTGTACACCAAAATGCGTAGATATGAGCGGTAAGGTTTCTTTTGTTATAACTGTCCCATCCAAATTAAAAAAAATCCTTGTCATTCAGAAAAGAACTCCCGTATTATTAGCAACACTTCTGATCCAACTGGTCTGTCTTTTTCTTGTTTGATACCCATAAACAACCTCTTAATCTATAAATAGTCCTGAAGTTGATCCCATAGTCCACCCGCTTGTTGATAAAATTCTCCCCCCAGGTCACCCATTCCCCGTCGGTTGCCGGCATTTTCGTTACTTCTGCCATACAATACGCTCCTCAAAAATCCCATTTTTTTAGATCAACCATCGATAAAGGAGCGGAAAAAATTTTCGCTTATTTTGCGGCAAAATAGACTTATTATGCCGCATTTTAAGCTTATTTTGCCGCGCTTTCGCTTATTTTGCGGTATCCTTAGCTTATTTTACCCCTTTTTAAGCTTATTTTCCCGCATTCTTAGCTTATTTTGCCCCATTTTAAGCTATTTTTGGGCAAAATAAGGGATAGAACTCACGCCCCTGGTTAGCTGACCAATCACCTTCAGTAAAAACTATTTCTATCGCACTAAAAATAACGGTGCAGTCATCAGGGCAAATTTTCTCCCCTTGTACCCGTCTTGTTGAATAAATGAAAACCAAATACCTTAATTCGTGCGCCGTCAACAGCATCGAATAGGCAATCCGGTTGCTGTTGTTACGGCTTTACTAAGCCGTCCGGCTCCTTAAAGCCGCTCCCCCCGCATATATATGGAAGAGAAAAATAAAAAAGCCGGTATTCAATCAGAGAACTCGGCAGTTTTTGAGAAATTAAATTATCAGTCGATTGAGCTAATTCTTTACTATATAAGGAATTATATGGGGGGGGGGGGGGGGGGGGGGAAAAATTGCCTTAAAAAAAATTCCCAACAATCGCCCCCTTTTCCCCCTAAACGGGAAGAGAAAAGTCCGAACCCCCGCCACCCCCTGTTCACTCGTTTGCCCTTTTTTGTTTGAAAAAAAAAAAA
>BNUX01000145.1 GCA_025997675.1 Spirochaetia bacterium
CGCTGAGGGGGATGATGGACCCATTGGCCTTGGCGCCCGCGCAGTGATCCCCCACGGCGGAATGGATGTGGTAGGCGAAATCGATGGGAGTGGAACCAATGGGTAATTCTATCACCTTGCCCTGGGGGGTGAAGACATAGATGGAATCCTTGAGGAGGTCCCGCTTGATATCCTCCAGGAATGATTCTGAGAACCCATCTTCGAGACGGTTCACAATGGAGGGATTCCCTGCCTTGTGCTTGTAGAACCAGTGGCTGGCGACACCGTATTCCGCGATGTGGTGCATCTCCCGGGTGCGGATCTGGATTTCCAACAGTCGGCCTTCATCGCCGGCGGAAACCATTACGGTGGTGTGGAGGCTTTGGTAACCGTTGGCCTTGTGCATGGCAATGTAGTCCTTGAAGCGGCCGTCCAGGGGCTTCCAGAGGCGATGCACCAGACCCAAGAGGTTGTAGCAGTCATCAATACTGTTGCAGAGGATACGGATGCCCAGCAAATCGTAGAGGTCCTCCACCGCTTTATTGCGTTTCCGCATCTTCTGGTATATGGAGTAAAAGTGTTTTGCCCGGCTTTCCACTTCTATATTGATGCCTGCGGCTTTTGCCTCGGCGGTAATGGTAAGACGAACCTTCTCCAGAAAATCCCGGCGTTCACCTTTTTTAAGGGACACGATCTCCTTTATCTGGAGAAATGCTTCCCGGTTAAGGTGTTTGAGGGAGAGATCTTCCAGCTCATCCTTCATCCAGGAAATTCCCAGCCGGTCCGCCAGGGGGGCGTAGATGTCCAGGCATTCCTGTGCAATGGCTTTCGGACTAAAGTCCGCCGGACCAGGGGCCGCCAGGGTTCTCATGCTGTAAAGCTTGTCCGCCAGTTTTATCAGAATGACCCGGATGTCGCTGACCATGGCAAAGAGCATCTTCCGGATATTTTCGGCTTCATGGTTGGTTTTGTTTTTTGCGGAAATGTCGGCGATCCTGGTGATTCCCTCAACCATGAGGGCAGTATCCTTACCGAATTTTTCGGCGACAGCAAGTGCTGCGCCTTCCCGGGAATTTTGAAGCAGTACGGCAATAATGGTGTCGGCGTCCATGTTAAGGTCCCCCAGGATTACGGCGACCCCTAATGTTTGGGAGAGGGAGTGTGGTTCTGCCCAACTCAAGGCCTGCCTGATTCGTTCCCGGTCTTCCGCAGAGTAGTTGGCGGTGATTTTTTCAGTGAACGCGGACACTAGTCCGGCTGAAACAAGCGATTCCATTTTTTCATCCAAGCCGGTACCCGACCCGCTATCACCCGGTCGCGGCCGGACAGGTCCTGATAGATTCTGATGTCCCGGTATCCTTTTTTTTCCAGTATCAGGGTAATTGCCGTCATTTGTCTAGGGTCCGCTTCCATGAGGAGGCTCCCCCCGGGCAAAAGATGCGCCGGCGCCCCGTCGATGATCCGCCGGATGAGGTCCAGCCCGTCGGTCCCGCCGTCCAGTGCCAGAAGCGGTTCATCCCGGACTTCCCGGGAAAGGCCGGGGATTTCGCCGGATGCTACATAGGGGGGGTTGGCGGTGATGAGGGAGAAGCAGAGCTTAGAGATGAGGGGAGCAAAGAGATCTCCCTCATGGAAGTGGATTGCCCCGGCGTTTCCCAGAAGGCGCCGGGCGTTTTCCCGGGCTATACCCAGGGCCTTGGAGGAAATGTCCGAGGCGTAGACTTCCAGGAAGGGCTGTTCGTGTTTCAGGGCTATGGCCACCGCCCCCGAACCGGTACAGAGATCCAGCACGGGCTGAGCCCTGCCGTCACTAATTGCCAGGGCTGCTTCCACCAAGGTTTCTGTGTCCGGACGGGGGACCAGGACATCGGGGGTGACGATGAAGTCCAGGCCGTGGAATTCCTTGCGGCCCAGGATGTAGGCGGTGCAAACACCTGCCAGGCGGCGGTCAATGGATTGTGCGAAGCAGCGGCGGGTCTCATCGGGGAGGTGGTTTGACGCATCAAGGAGAAGTCTGGTGCGGGTGGTTTTGAGGAGATCCGCCAGGAGCAGGGCGGCGTCAAGGGAAGGGGTTTCAATGCCGGCTGCGCTGAGGCGGGCGGTTCCTTGGGTGAGGGCTTCCCGTATGGTCATAGGGCAATTACATTGTGCCTATTACGAAGCGGCGGAGGCTGATGCGGAGGATTGGAGCAGTTCCTCACGGGCGGAGAGTTTAAGGGCGTCGAAGAGTTCCGCAACATCCCCCTGCATGATAAGGTCCAGCTTGTAAAGGGTCAGGTTGATACGGTGGTCCGTGAGACGGTTCTGGGGGAAGTTGTAGGTGCGGATACGCTCGGACCGGTCACCTGAGCCTACCTGGTTCTTCCGGGCTTCGGCCCGCTCATTGGCAGCCTTGGCTTCCTCCAACTCGTAAATCCGGGCCCGGAGTATGCGCATGGCCTTTCCCTTGTTTTTTAACTGGCTCTTTTCATCCTGGCAGTGGACTACCAGCCCGGTGGGGATGTGGGTAATC
>BNUX01000146.1 GCA_025997675.1 Spirochaetia bacterium
CTTGTATAGTGTAACTATGGGAACTACGCCCCGCCACTTGACTATTAACTTAATAGGCATTAACTTAATGGTGGTTATATTAAGCGAGGCAGGCTATGAAGTTCTATGACCGGAAAGCGGAGTTGGAAGTACTCAAAGAGAACCTGATACGTTCGGGAAACACCGCCTGTTTTACCGTGCTGGTGGGCCGGCGGCGGATAGGCAAGACCGCCCTTGTTCTGGAATCACTTAAAAAGCAGAAACATCTGTACCTCTTTGTGTCCCGGCAGACCGAACCGCTGCTCTGCGCGGGTTTTCAGGAAGCGGCGGAAAAAGCCCTGGGCCTCCGGATATTCGGGACCCTCAACCGGTTCAGGGATCTCTTTGAACAGCTCCTGCTTTTTGCCCGGGATGTCCCCTATACCCTGGTGATCGACGAGTTTCAGGAATTGGAACGGGTTAACCCCGCCATATTCAGCGAGATACAGGATCTCTGGGATCGGCACAAGGACCGCGTCAAGATTAATTTTATCGTCTCCGGGTCGATTTCTTCCGTGAAACTCCCCTTTGGCAGAATGACCTCAAAGCTGCATTTGAAGTCTTTCAAGGTTAGTGTCTTAAAAAAGATCCTCAAAGATCATAACCCCCGCTACACCCCGGAGGATCTTCTCAGTTTATATATGCTCACCGGGGGGGTGCCTAAGTATATCGAATGGCTCATGGATGGCGGCGCCGTAAACTCATCGGGTATGCTTGAAAAGGTATGCCGCCTTGATTCTCCATTCCTTAACGAGGGGAAGGAACTTCTCGTATCAGAGTTTGGGCGGGAATACGGAACCTATTTTTCGATACTGCAGCTTATTGCGGCCGGCAAGAATACCCAGGCTGAAATTGATTCGATTATTGGGAAGAACACCGGGTCCTACCTGTCCAATCTTGAAGGGGACTATTCCCTGATCACCGGAATCAAGCCCCTGTTTTCAAAACCCGGAAGCAGGAACCGCCGCTGGATGATTGGGGATCAATATCTCCGTTTTTGGTTTCGGTTTATGTACCCCCGCCAGTCACTGATAGAAACCGGCAGGAACGATTTGCTGTGTGCATACATTCGGAAAAACTACGAACAGTACAGCGGCCGGGTATTGGAAAACTATTTTCACGAAAAGGTTGCGGAAGAAGGATCGGCGGCCCGCATGGGGAATTACTGGGATTCCGGAGGGGAAAATGAAATTGACCTCATCGCCATGAATGATGCGGATAAGACTGCGGTTGTTGCGGAGATAAAGCGGAATGCCAAAAAGATTAATACCGCTGTTCTGAAGATAAAGGCGGAAAAAATCCGGCAGGAGCTTCCGGGGTATCGCGTTGAGTACCGGGGCTTGTCCCTGGATGATATGTAGATGGAGGATAATTCGGCAGTGCCCATTCCCATGTTTAGATCAGGCTATGCCTGTTTGTGCAGTTCCGCCCGGAAAGCTCCGGCTTTTACGGGAAAAGCCGGGGCTCACGGACGGGAGCCCAGGCTCCAAGGGGAAAAACCCCGGCTATCGGGGAAAAAACCCGGGCTATCAAGGGGAAAACCCTCACTATCGAAGTAAGAACCCAAAGTCGCAGGGGAAGAAACCGGGCCTTTTTGCAATGTCCCGAGCTTTCCCGGTACGAGCCCGGGCTATTGAGCAACAGTTCGGGCTTTCCGGTTGGGAGCCCGGGCTTTCCGGCCCCGGTTCGGGCTATCCGGGTGGGAGCCCGGGTTATCCGGGTGAGGGCTCGGGTTCCTATACCGCCAGCTTGGGCTCTCTGAAAAAAGCCCGGGCTATTTTGGCTTAATTTCGAATTTTCCGGTGTTGAAATACCGGTTTTAGCGTGTTCGCCTATATAGAGCGAATCACGCAAAATGAAAAAGAAGCGTAAAAGGGCTGCAATGAACGTCAATCTGCCGGTCAGAGGCAGCATCAGGGGGGTTAAGATGAGGGGGCGCTTTTGGTAAAATCGGATGACTTACTCATATTTCTATAATAGTCTATCCGCTGGTAAAAAGCAAGGGGTTTAGGAGCGAATTTGTGATTTATTTTTGGGGGTGCATAAAGGCTGGTTTTGGAGTATACTGTAACCAAGAGGTACCGGATGACCACAACGTCAAAAGAGCGGAAAGACCCCCTGACCTTTGAGAAGGTGTGGGAGATGTTTCAGGAGTCGGATCGGAAGTTTCAGGCGATGAACCATGAGTCGGATCGGAAGTTTCAAACGATGAGCCAGGAGTCGGATCGGAAGTTTCAGGAAATGACTGCTGAGGCGGATCGGCGAATGGCAGAGACGGAGCGGATTATAAAGGAGACGAACAGGGAGACGGAGCGGATAATAAAGGAGACAAACAGGGAAACGGATCGGCAGATAAGCCGCTTGGGTAACCGGTTGGGGGAACTTATAGAGCATTTAACCGCGTCAAATCTCGTTGAAAAGATTAATGCTGAGGGGTACCGGTTTGACCACATTTCCC
>BNUX01000147.1 GCA_025997675.1 Spirochaetia bacterium
TCGGCCTTACGGTAAACCTGGGGCTCCTTTCTTCGGGAAAACGGCTCATCGGCGGCCGGCTGCCTTCGGATGGGGATATCGGGATAAACCTGGGCATTAAGCCCCTGTATAATAATATTTTTGCCATTGGCCCCGGGATCAGTTGGTCCGTGGGCGTCCTGGATAAGAAGCCCCCGGTGATCGCCGTGGATTATCCTGAGGTGATGTGGATGTCCCCCAATAACGATGGGAAGGCGGATTCGCTGGAATTCCCGGTGAGTATAACGGATCAGCGCTATGTTGCCGAATGGAAAATGGAAATCTTTGATGAAATGGATATCCCGGTCCGGACCTATAAGAATAAGGAACTGCGGCGTGAAACCCAGGGTATCAGGAATGTGATGAGCCGGCTCATCGCAGGGAAGGCGGGGGTTGAAGTTCCTCCCAGCCTGCATTGGGACGGCATTTTTGATTCCGGGGAGATTGCCCCCGACGGCGCCTATCACTTTGTCATAAGCGCGGCGGATGATAACGGCAATACCGCAAAGACTATCACCTATGTGGTGATGGTGGACAATACCCCGCCGGCAATTCAGATTGCGGAAATTACCGGGGCGGCGAAGATATTCTCCCCCGATGGGGACGGGAACAAGGATTCCCTGACTATTACCCAGGAGGGTTCCGTGGAGGATCTCTGGGATGCGGGGATTTATAATGCCGCAGGGGTTAAGGTAAAACGCTTCAATGTTGTCGGGGGAAGCCCCGCCCCTATCACGTGGGACGGGACCGATGACGCGGGAATTATTGTGGAGGACGGCGTGTACGGCTACCGGATCAACGCCACCGACAGGGCTCTGAACTCGGAGGACGCCGCCCTGGAGAACATCATCGTCAGCACCATCCAGCCCCGGGTACATCTCTCCATTGGCAACGCCTGGTTCTCCCCCAATGGAGACGGCATACAGGATACCCTTCCCCTTTCCACCCTGGTGCCGGTCAAAGAGGGGATCACCGGCTGGTCCGTGACGGTACGGGATACCGCCGGAACGACCCGGCGGACCATCGGTACTACCGCCAATAACGCCCCCGGTCCCGTACCGGCGCGGATTGACTTTGACGGTATGAACGACTCCGGGGATATCCTTAACGAGGGGAGCTACAACGCGGAACTGTCCGTAACGTACCGGAACGGCTATGTGTCTACCTCCCTTTCCCCGGCATTCACCCTGGACGTCACCCCCCCCAGAGGCGGCGGTGCGCACCGAGTACAATGCCTTCTCCCCGAACAACGACGGCAGGCAGGATGAGATGATCCTCATCCAGGAAGGGTCTTCAGAGCTGGCCTGGGTCGGTGAAATCCGCCGGGCCGGTACTCCTGCTAATGAACGCCCCGTGCGGACCATGCGGTTTACCGGGACTCCTCCCGAAAGGATTACCTGGGACGGGCTTACGGATGGGGGCGCCCTGGCTCCGGATGGGGAATACACCTATCAACTGACCGCCACGGATCAGGCGGGAAACTCAGGGGGACCGGGGGGGGCCGCTCCGGCGCGCTTTGTCCTCAGTACCGCCGATACCCCGGTGATGGTGAGTACCGACATCAGGGCCTTCTCCCCGAACAATGACCGGAACAGGGATACTATCACTATTATTCCCCAGCTCAAGGAAACCACGGGGATACGCGACTGGCGGATAGCTATACAAAACAGCGCCGGGACCACGGTGCAGAGCTTTACCGGCAGGGATACGGCGCCGGCTTCCCAAACCTGGAACGGGCGGACCGGGGGTTCCCCCGATACTGCGGGGACCACCGTTCCCGACGGCAGCTACCGCGCCTATATCGAGGTGAACTATGCCGCAGGGAACCGGTCCGAAGCCTGGTCCCGGCCTTTTATCGTGGACACCGTGGCGCCCAAGGCGACCCTTACCACGCCTTACACCCTCTTCTCCCCCAATGGGGATGGACGGAAGGATACCCTGCCCTTTACCGTGAGGACCGAAGGGGATGACCCCTGGACGGCGCTTATCATTGATGCCGCAGGCGGGGAGATTCAATCCTGGGCCTGGACCGGCGCGGCTCCTTCCCTAACCTGGGACGGTACGGATGCGGCGGGGAATGCCGTACCGGACGGCGTCTACCGCTTTGCCCTCAGCTCCACCGACGAGGCGGGGAACAGTACCCGCATCCCGCTGGACACCATTACGGTGGATGCCCGCATACCCCGGGCCTTCTTCACCGCCGACCGGACCGCGATTGCCCCCAAGGACGGACCCGAAGGTGTTGCTCTCCAGTTCAGCGTAAACCTTACCCCACAAGAGAATATTGACCGCTGGTCCCTGGAACTCAGGGATGACGCCGGTACGGTGGTGCGGCGCTTCCCCTCTCCGGAAGCCCGGACTGCTTCTCCCCCGGAAACCATACCCTGGAACGGCTATGATGACGCCGGCCTACTCCGGGAAGGCCGG
>BNUX01000148.1 GCA_025997675.1 Spirochaetia bacterium
TATAATCCTTAATAAAGAACCAGAATCCAATCGGCTCTTTCTTGCGATTGAGGGCTGGGAGGGGTTTGACTTTTTCCGGCAGCCTGACACTACCGGGCCGGAACATTTGCGGGGGAGCTATGCGGTTTATAAAAGGGAAATGGTGATTAATTCCCCGGCCTATCATGTGGGAACCGGAAAGATGTGCCATATCCATAGGCCTAAGATTATTGACGCGCGGGGGCGGTGGGTCTGGGGGGATGTGTGGATAGATAAGGGGGTGATGGCGCTTACCATACCGGAGGGGTGGCTGGGGGAGGCGGCCTATCCGGTGGTGGTTGATCCGGTTATTGGATCATGCACGATTGGGGCTTATTACACGTATGATTATATATCATCCGAAGAGAATAATGAGTATCTTGCAGACAAAGCCGATGATCCAACTACGAAGTTTGAATCATATAAAAGTGAATATGTAATAGAATTTGATTCAACACTCGTGGTTAATAAATATAAAACTCCCCTGCAATTGAGCGGAACGTATAATACATACATATACATACAATCTATCCCGCGACAAACCAACTATAGTTCTTATAGGTATACCTATAGAATGTTCCCAATTTTATACAGTAATCTTAATAATAAACCAAAACAGTTACTCACGTATAAAACCACTATCAGTAACCAGGATGCAAATCTTAGCAGTCCCGATAATTTTACGCCGCGATGGATTCAATCAAACATTACCCCCTATGGAACCATTGCAGCAAATACTGATGTCTGGTTTGGGTACTGGGGTGAACATGGCGATACAAGGTTTGATTATGGAGCGCCTTTGTTTCAGACAGAACTTGGGAGTATGGCATTCGAAGATATGCACATTTATAATTCTTTTTATGAAATGGCTCATGATTATGATTTATTTGACATTGGCATTTACGACGATATGTTTTCTGGTAATTCATATTCTCGTGATCCAAATGTGTATCCGGGCGCACGCTATGATTTGAAGGCAAGTATGTACCTGGGGATTCCTGCGGCCTATACCCGGACTTTGACCCAGGGGGTAAAGCTTAACGATACACGAAAACTGATAGCGGCTTATAAAAAAAGTCTGGCTATGAATGGCAGGAATACTACGGCTTTAGGGCATGGGTCGGCTTACGTGCGGAAACATACCGCCACGGTACACGGTACAGATATGGTTAGTAGGTTTTGGGGGATATGCCGGAAATTGACGATGAACGTTACTGCCTTTGCTGCTGCGGGGCATTGGGGGGATTATGTCCGGGGGCTGCTGGTTGATGCCGGGAGTTCTGCGGGGATGATTCGTTGGGGGGACTATTACCGTATACAAAAGGATACGGCGGGAGTTGAGGGGATACCGCTTAGGAGTATTGGGCGTTTTGTTAAGCTGGTGACGGTTGGGTTTGTGCGGGATTTTATACTGCGGCGGTTTTTAAAAAGTAATGAGCAACTTGTCGTGAAGTCTAAGGTTTGCCGGGAGATTATTTTGGACAGTAGGATATAGGGGGGTAGTATGAGCAAAATATTTAAGGGGCAGTCGGCGTTACGGATCATTTTGAAGACGTTTACGGATTTGGAAGGGTGTCTTTTGGCGCTGATTAAATACCGGAAGCCTGACGGTTCAGCCGGGGAGTTTTCTGCGGGTGTTGAGGATGTGGCGAAGGGGGTAATTTTTCATGAGTGTATTGAGGGGGAAATTGACAAGGGCGGTTGGTGGTTTTTCTGGGCAAGTGTTACTTTTGCGGATGGGCGGGTTGCGCCGGGGGAAGTGGTGAAAGTGTTTGTATGGGATGAGGGGGGATAGTTTTGATATTTGATTTGTTTTTTCACAAACGGTTATTATCCGCGATTAAGCGGTAGAGGGGAGAGGTGTATGCGTTCAAAAGATCCGAAGGTTCGCTATGATGATCTTGTTAGGCATCAGAGAAAGAAGCTGCAAGAATATGCGGCTAGAGAAATTGTTTATGCTGATGACTTACTGCAATGGTACAAGATAAAAAAGCGGGAAATTCCTGATGATGAATACCGAGCGGTTGCTTTTTGGAAGAACCGGGAATGGGTGCGTAAGCCTGGGGCTTTAAATATGCTCTACGATTTGTATGTCCGTGTTGTTCATGAATTGCCGGAGCCGATTCCGGAGATTGCCTTTGATTGTTTGGCATACCGGTTCAGGGTGTATGCGGTGGGTTTACGGCAGGGAGGGTTTGATTAATGGACGTTACACGGTCATATGAACCGGAGTACACCGGTCCGATACTGGCGGAACCGGTGGGTGATGATTCAATGTTACGGAGGCTGACGGAACTCAAGGAAGGGACGGTGCAGTATACGGATACCGCCAATGCGTACCGGTTGGTTCGGCAGTATGGAAAGGATATCAGGTACAATGCGGCGTGGAAAAAATGGGTGGTGTGGACAGGGGATCAC
>BNUX01000149.1 GCA_025997675.1 Spirochaetia bacterium
AATTTCCATTTTGGGGATAGAACTTTCCTCCACCCTGCTGGGGGCGGTGGTGATAGAAAATGTGTTTTCCCTGCCGGGATTGGGGTCTATGCTGACCAAGGCAATCGCGCAGCATGACTATCCTTCGATACAGGGGGTGCTGCTCACCACAACCTTCCTGGTATTGGTAATCGGGTTTCTCGCGGACATCCTGCAGCGCCTCCTTGACCCCCGTCTGCGGAATCACCATCAAAGTGAGTAGGGCATGACCGGAAAAAGGAAAAGCCCTCTGCGGCTGTATATCGCCATACTGCTCCTCTCCGTAACCTTTCTCATCGCGGCGGTGTCCCTTTTCTGGACCCCCTACCGCCTGGACGATACCTCGGGCGGACGCCTTGAAGGACCAAGCGCCGCCCACCTTTTCGGCACCGACAAGCTCGGGCGGGATCTCGCCAGCTTCGTGATGGTGGGGACCCGGATCGCCTACACGGTCGGTTTCAGCGCCACCCTCATCGCCGCCGTATTCGGTATCCTGATAGGTATCCTCGTGGCGTGGCTCCCCCAATGGGCGGACAACGCCGGCGCTTCATTTCTTGATACCCTGATAGCCTTTCCCACCCTGTTACTGGCCATGCTTATCGGCGCTACCCAGGGACGAAGTATGTGGACCGCGATCATTTCAATCGGTATCGCCTGTTCCTCGGTTATCGCCCGGCTCACCCGTATCCTGGTGAAACAGGTCATGTCAAAGTGGTTTTTTATCAGCGCGAAAACATCCGGTACCGGTAATACGGCCATCACCTTTATCCATATCCTGCCGAATATCTGGCAGGTCCTGTCGGTGAACATCGCAGTCATGTTCGGCGTATCAATTCTGGCGGAGGCGGGGCTTTCCTATCTGGGACTTGGGGTGCCGCCCCCGAACGCTTCCCTGGGGCGGCTAATGCAGAATGCCCAGTCCACGGTCGTCTCCGCTCCCCTGGGGGCCATTGTACCGGGGCTGGTGATCATCGCCATCGTTACCGGCGTAAACCTTTTGGCGGACGCCATCCGGGACAGCTATGGGGTGAGCGGGGGAAATGCACCGTGATACTGAAAGTAACGGGACTAACCGCAGCCTTGCGGAATTCCCACACCCCTTTAATAAAGGGGATTAGCTTTACCCTACGCCGGGGGGAAGTCCTGGGGCTTCTCGGGGAATCGGGGAGCGGCAAATCCCTCACCGCCCTGGCAATCGCAGGGCTTCTGCCGGGGGCCATTTACGCAGGGGGCAGCGTGCTCCTCAACAACCGGGAAATTATCGGCGCACCGGAACGGGACCTCGTGAACATCAGGGGCAGGGACGTATCAATCGTGTTCCAGGAACCCACCGCCGCCCTGGACCCCCTTATGAAGACGGGCAGACAAATCGCCCTGCCCCTGCAAAAATACTCAGGGCTTGGGGGAGCAAAACTGCGGGATGCGGTTTTCGCCCTGATGGAAGAAGTTGCCCTCAGCGACATTGAACGCATCGCCGCATCCTTCCCCCACGAGCTATCCGGGGGCCAGCGGCAGCGGGTGGCCATCGCCCTTGCCCTGGCGTGTTCACCAAAACTGCTCATCGCCGATGAACCGACCAGCTCAACCGATGCGTCAATCCGGAAACAGCTCGTGGAGCTTATCTATGATACGGCGGCAAAGCGGGGTATCGCGGTACTCTTTATCTCCCACGACATCGGGGTGGTCCATAAAATCTCCGGCAGGATCATGGTTATGAAGAACGGCCTGATCGTCGAAGAAGGGGACGGCGGGGAAATTATCCGGAATCCGCAGAATGAATATACGCGGCTCCTCGTTTCCGCAGCCCGGAAATTGAGCATCTCCGCAAAGCGGGGCGCCTGATATGAGTATAAAAGGGAATAGTGTTTTTGAACTTTCCAATGTATATTTCGGCTACAAGGAAAAGGATGTCCTTAAAAATATCAGCCTCCATGTTGGGCGGGGGGAAAGCCTCGGCATAGTCGGCGAATCCGGAAGTGGGAAAACCACCCTCCTCTCCCTTTTGTTACGGCTCATCACCGCCCGGAAGGGTACCGTCAGCTTCTACGGAACCTCCCTTAAAACCATGACCCGGCGGGACATCAACGTGTTCCGGACCAGGGTACAGCCGGTTTTCCAGGACCCCTTTCTCTCCCTGGACCCAACCCAGAAAATTGAAAGCATCATCGGGGAACCCCTGGACTCACTGAAACTCGCCGCCGGAAAGGAAGATCGAAACGCAAAAATCATTGCCGCCCTGGGGAGCGTTGGATTGGAAGAGGACGCCCTCCGCCGCCTCCCGGCGGAATTTTCCGGCGGCCAGCGTCAGCGTATTTCCATCGCCCGGGCCCTGGTCACCAACCCGGAGGTGCTTATCGCCGATGA
>BNUX01000150.1 GCA_025997675.1 Spirochaetia bacterium
CGGCGATAGAAGCAGTAATGCTGGTAGGGGTTTATTGCGATGGACAGGGTAAAGTCATCCACGGCCTCGGAGTACTGCTGGAGCACCGCCCTGACCAAGCCCCGGTAATAGGCGGATTTGTAGGATTTCGGGTCCAAAAGAAGGGATTGGGAAAAGTCCTCAATGGCTTCTTCGTAATGGGACCGGGCAAAATTGGCCATCCCCCGGTGTTTGCAGACCAGGGCGCGGACCGTGGTATCGGGGTTCATTTCCAGGATACGGCTGTAAAAATAGATGGCCTCGTTAAACTGGCTCTTATTATGGGCGTACAGGGCGTTCAGGAGGAGGTCGTCCATGGATGAGCTGCCCTTTACCCCGAGGCTGAATTCCCCGGGTATTCTATCCGTTTTTTCCCCGCCAACCGGCCTTTCGTCGTCTTCAAAAATCAGGGAATCCGTAGCGTTCTCTATCTTTTTGAAAAAGGAATCCCGGCGTTTCCCCATTTCCCCGTTTAACTGCCGCTGATAGGCCCGAATTTCCTGAAAAATAAGGTCCGCCAGGGAAAGGTTGGCGTTTATGGCCGCCAGTTTACGTTTCATCGGATCGTCAAAGGGGGTGAATTCGGCTTTGTAGACCAGTTCATGCTCCACCTCCGCCCAGGCATCCTGCAAAATGGTCCGGACTTGGATTTCCGCCACGTCGCAGCCGCAGTCGCCATAAAGGGCCGTCATACGTTCCGGGATTTTAACCAGGATATGGGTCGATTCATAGCCGAATTCCTTGAAAGAATAGTTGGACCCCTTTTTTTCAACCTCGGCAATATCAAATATTTTAGCCAGTACAATCCCGACCGTCTCAACATCTTCAAGGAAGGGACATACAACACGAATACCGATAAGGTCGGTAATCCGGGGGAATCCTTCATCGGGGGTATTGCCGTTAAGGATGCGGATATATTTTTTAAAGAAACTGGTGAATTCCTTGGGCCGGCCTTTAATCGTTGGCGGGGATGGCAGGTCCTGAACCGCCTCTTCAATACATGCCTTTAAATCCTTGGTGACATTGAACATGGCCTCCTTGCGCTGTTCATACAGGGTATGGAGGATTTGACGATTCGGAAGTTTGTTTTTTTTCAATGGTATTTCCTTGGATGTAAAAAAAAGCCATCCGGAAAATCAAAACGATTTTCCGGACAGCCAAACAAATTCTCTTAACCGGGAAGAACCCTACCCGAATTATTCCTGCCCGTTAGTAGGAGTAGGAGTAAACTCACTCTCACTGGCCAGTTTCTGCTGCTCTAA
Source organism: Spirochaetia bacterium (assembly GCA_025997675.1). Lineage (GTDB taxonomy): Bacteria > Spirochaetota > Spirochaetia > Treponematales > Breznakiellaceae > Termitinema. Next base: position 1,281 of record BNUX01000150.1, read on the forward strand.
GTAGCGCAACACCTGATTCTGTCCAAACTGAGACATCTCAAATCTCTTTTTTGCGTTTTCCCGCTCGTTGATTATGCCCCAGACCGCTTCATCATCAATATCCCTCTCGGTATCAAGGGTGGCCTTATCGTAGATGACCTTTACGTCCCGGAAATAACCGACATAGTCTCCACCGGGCGCCGCAGCGTCCCTCTGGATAAGGAATCCGCCGAACTTAACAAAGGGAGTTGCCTCGGGATACAGGGGATAAATACGCAGTTCCCGGTTCCGCACGCTCTGGACATACGCGGGGTTTTCCCAGCGGAGTTCCCCCCAGCCGTCAAAGCCCAGGTAACCCATGAATACGGTCTTCTCGTTTCCCGAAGGATCAATCAGAATGGTAGAAAGGCCGTGGGGGAAATTAAGGCCATAGACATTAACCGCCACCGATTTAATAGTCCCAACGTTCTTTATCACCCCATACCCGTCTTCAAACCGGGAAGGAGTGGTAATATCAGAATTGTCGGGAGCCTGAATACTTCCATCATCACCTACTTCTCCCTGCTCATAGGCGGGGATATCAAAAGGGGGTTTGATAATGGCCCAGGAACCAAAGGGCTCCACGGGGAAATGAACCCGTACGCCCAGGATGGTTCCATACTGCTTGGAGGGGGCCGGCATAGTATAACTCTGACGAACATTCCCCACATTACGAGAAGACGATGTAAGCACAACCTCCCAATTGGGTATGGCAAGGGATGTCTTCATCAGCCCCTTTTGTTCAGCGGTAAAGTTGTTGCCGGCATTGAGGCTGTAATCCATCATAGTCTGACGGTTCTGGTTAGGCGTATCGCCTGCACTACCATCATCGACATGGATATCCGCCACCAGTTTGGCAAAATCAATCAATACGGCTTCATCGGCAAAAACCGACCCAACGGTAAACAACACTACGGCGATAAGAATGAATATCCTTTTCATTCACTGCTCCTTTCTATTGTAATCATAGCACTCAATACTAACAGTATACAAAAAACCCATTTTTTGTCAACGGTCCACGGG
>BNUX01000151.1 GCA_025997675.1 Spirochaetia bacterium
AGATCCGCCACGCTTCCGGGACTGTCATTGGAGAGCATGGCAATGCAGGTCTCCCCCTCCCGTACCAGGGGCCGCATGCCCCGGGAAAAAAAGGAAAGGGTCCGCTCCATGTCCCCTTCGGTGAACCATACCCGCTTTGGCGCGCCGGTACTGCCGGAACTGTGCAGGGTGCGTATACGGGCCACCTCCCCCAGGGGTACGCAGAGCATACGCTCTCCATGCTCAATAATAGTGTTCGCGTCGATAAATCCCCCGCTATGTTCCCGGTAAAAGGGGCTATTCTTCCGGGCGCGGCGTTCCGCTTCTCCACGCTTTTCCCGCTGGTATTCCCGGAGGCTTTCCGGGGTGAACCGTTCCCGTTCCAGTACCGCCAGGAAGTAGCCGCACTTGAATCCCCGGGGCAGATCAGCAATACTATCAGGCCCGCCTTCAAACAGCGTCCCTGCCCACCAGGACAGTAATTCTGCGCTGTGGTCCTCAAAGCAGTAGACCCGGAAACCTGAGTCGGCGAACCTTTTTACCAGGGTTTCCCATCCTTCAACTCTCCAGGGGAGACCGGGAAATTCCGGCGCTCTCCCCGGAACGTAAAGGTCCGCCACGTACACCACGCCCTCCGGCTTGAGAACCCGCGCCGCTTCGCCCAATGCCGCATCAGGATCGGCGATCACCGAAAGGCTGCATTCAAAAAGGATCGCGTCAAAGGAAGCGGTCTCAAAGGGCAGGGCTTCCGCCCGTCCGGTAAGCAGCCGTCCGCCCGATCCGGTCTTTGGGTTCAGGTCTATGCCCCAGGCATCTACTCCGGGTTTCTCCGTAAGGTAGTCTACGGTGTGTCCGTCCCCGCAGCCCACATCCAGTACCCTGGCTTTGCCGCCTGGAGCATAGAGGCTTAGGAGCCGCTTTGTCAAATCAAGTCCACCCGGTCTCATCCTGTCTCCCTTGGGGTTTTACAAAAAAATGGTATCCGATAGTATTATGGTACATGGCAGTAAAACTGTATATCCTTCGGCACGGCTTACCGCTCTTTCCGGATTCGGTGAAGCGCTATATTGCCCGTACCGATCTGCCCCTTTCCCCAGAGGGTATTGCCCAGGCTGAACAGACGGCGTTTCGGCTTGCGAATACGGGAATAGGGGTGGTCTATACGAGCCCCCTAAGACGGTGCAGGGATTTTGCGGAAATTATCGTAGATAAGTTGGGGCTGCCGACGGTGATTGCAATTCCGGAATTGATGGAAATCAATATGGGGAGCTGGGAGTACCGGTCTATTCAGGAAATAAAAAATACCTGCCCTGATGAATACACGGCCAGGGGGCTCAACATGGCCGGTTTCACCCCGGAAGGGGGGGAGTCCTTCCTCCGGTGCCAGATCAGGGCGGTGAAGGCTATTACCGCCATAGCCGCTAAGGGACGGGACTCCCGGATGCCGGAGGTCTGCATCGTCACCCACGCCGGTCTCATACGGTCCTTTCTCTGTTACGCGGAGGACCACGACCTGAACGACCTGTTTTACTACAAAATCCCCTACGGCGGTATTTTTACGGTGAACTATGAGGATGGCCGGTTTAAGCCCGCTCTCTCCTTAGCGCCCGCTCCATAATCATTTCTCCGGCTATGCTGATTGCTATCTCCGCCGGGGTTTCGGATTTTATCTCCAGCCCTATGGGCGCGTGGACCTTGTCCAGGATCTCAGCGCTGAAGCCCATCTGTGCAAGCTGCCGCTTCAGGGCCACGGTCTTCGTTTTACTGCCGATGAGCCCCACATAGGCGCATTCGTGCCGGAGTATCTGTTCCTCAACCACGGCGTCAAAGTTGTGGGTTACAATTACTACGTAGTCGTTGGGGGTAATGGTTATCCTATCCCCAATTTTACTGAACTCTCCGGTTACGAGATCGTAGGCGCCGGGGAAAAGTTCCCGGGTAACATACTCTGGACGGCTGTCAAAGACCACGCAGCGGAAACCCACTCCGGTCAGTACCGGTTCCAAGGCCTGGGCAACATGGCCGCCGCCGAAAATAAACACCTTTCCTGCGAAATTGATGGGCTCGCTGTAAAAGCGCCGCTCCCGGATGTCCGCCAGGACCGGCATACTTCCGGTGAGCTGTTTCACCTCGCTGTCGGAGAGGTCCGGAATGGGGGGAGAATTTTCAGGGCTATAGAGGGTCATAACCCAGGAGGATAGAAGGGTCAGGTCCGTGATAAGCCAGAGATTTTCGTCCCGGTCCAGCCGGGTACAACATTCCCTGAGCAAAGCCAGGGCCGCATCATCATTGCCCTGGATGAACTGGAAGTAGACATCCA
>BNUX01000152.1 GCA_025997675.1 Spirochaetia bacterium
GGCCGGACAAGAAGCCTAACCGGGACAACTGGTGGAAAAACCGCCGGGTTGAATTTATCCTGATTAAGTAGGAGAAGCGCAATCGAAAGGAGGCTGCTCATTATTTGGGCAGCCTCTTCTCATACCGCAGTACTATTCTTCCAAAGTACCAGATAACCATGTTCATTTTCGATCTTAAACAAGTCATAGACACAGGCGTGATAGAGGGTCATTCCAGATTTCCCCCGTTGTTCCTGCATACCCTGGTCAAGTCTTCCACCGCATCATAGCACTCTATGAGAAATTCAATGCCCTTATAGGCATAGAGATATTCGAAGGCTTCCCTTTGGGGTATTTGCTTGGCATTTGCAAAATGCCTCTACGCAGAGGACATAGTACTGGATTTTGCTACGGTTCAAATTACCCATTATCTATGAATATACCATTAAACAGGTTATATCAAGAGGGCTTCGTATGTTTCTGGTTCAGGTTTACCGGATGTACCGTACCTGCTGGTCGCCGTGGACGCCTACCAGGCATTGCCGTTTGCAGTCCACTGTGATGTCCATATCTTCAAGGGGGATTGCCCCCAGAAGCACTTCCCGCGCGGTTGCCAATAACCAGGGCTGGCAGGTCATGGATCGCTCCTTCCAGTGCACTTCTACCGGCTCGGTTAGTTGACAGCCGTGGTTCTGCCCATCCGCAAGCCACGCCTCGGCGGGACCCAAAATCTGTAATCCCAGCGCCGCCCGGACGGCTTCGTTGATGATAAGCGTATCAGCGCCGGTGTCGGCCACAACCCGTAAGGTTGTTTGCCGCACCTCCGACTCCTTGATATACCCCCGCCTCACATCTCCAACATCCACCGCATTTTTCAGCGTAATCGTGTCATAGGTTGTTCCCATTATTGTTGCCTCTAATTCCAAGTATACTACAATCCACCCGGGTATACAACCGCTATTCCCGCCTGAATGTTTCATCGTTGGGGGCGGTCCCCACCGTAAGCATATATTCACTGGAAGCACGCCAACGCACATAGGCAACGCTTTTTAAGGCGCCCTTATCTCTGATGAATATGGCGCCTCTTTTTTCATCACTAATCGAGCCGGATTCTTCCGAATACCCTTTAAGCGCGATATCTTTGGTATATTCGGAGTAATAATCTACGTCGAAGGGACGCACGGACCCGCTGATGGTAATGGAATCATAGCCAATCACCAGACGGCCCCGGTCTTCTTCTGTCTCCCAGTAGGACAGGCTTCTGGTGGACACCCAGGATTCCTGTAGATAGGTATTAAAACGTTCAGGCGGGATATATGCTCCACCGCCGCAGCCGAAAAGCGCAAAAGCGGCAATAGCAACAAACGTCGGTTTTGCCGCAAAAGAAAACCGGTTTTGCATGGTACGCTCCCTCCTGCAAATAATACTACACGAACGCCCACGGATCAATACGATGAGGCATAAAAATTGATGTCCTTTGCACCGCAACAGATGCGGCGGCTTCATCACCAGAAACTGCCCCCTACCGTTTAGACCAATTGCCATTGCTTTCCGACCGCATATACCTCCCGGCTCTTTGGCCTTCGGGCTGCTGGTAATACGCATCCCTCAAGTTTCCAGGGAACGCACTACTACCCCACCAGTTACTGTTAAAATTCGGCGGAGTAATCGTACCCAGTGATACACTGGTTAGTCTGTTACAATTAATGAATGCTCCCCCGCCAATACTATCTGACTCTGGGAAGGAGACTGTGGTTAAACCGCCACATTCACGGAAGGCGCTTTCTCCAATGCTCATTGTACTCGGAAAGGATACAGCGGTTAGGCCTCCACAGTTGGAGAAGGCATAAGCGCCGATGTCGGTAACATTGCCTTCGGCTTTCCGTAAGTTTGTAAAATACCTGAAGGTGATATTGTTATTATCCCTACTTACCGCAATACTTGTTGCCACATTGGGCAGGATAATCTCCACAATAAAAGAAGCGCCGGCGTTCATTTCTTCGGCATTTATTCCTACCCGCGGGTCAAATATCCTGCCGTCCATGGTGCAGGTGCCGTCCATTGTGTTTGGGTCCAATTCCGGCGGTTTTGCCGGCCTGAGTCCCGAGGTTGTCGCAAACAACGAGTACGTTCTCGGGCGTATTGCCGCAGTGTTGAAGAAGTTCGACACCTATAAGGTGCAGGTGGAAGGACACACCAATCCCCTGGCGCAGACCGAACGGGAACGGCAGAGGGAACTGGTTGCGGA
>BNUX01000153.1 GCA_025997675.1 Spirochaetia bacterium
CTCCTATTTTGAACTACTGTACTGCCTTGACTTTGTCGATGAAGAAATTCCTGAACGCCCTCTTTCGGGGGATTGAGATACTTATCGCGATTTTCCTGGGGATGATGATTATCATGTTGTTCATGAACGTCGTTTTACGCCAGTTCGGGAAGGGGTTCGCGTGGTCGGAAGAGATCGCGCGGTTCGCCTTCATCTATCTGGTATACCTCGGCTCCATCGGCGCGGCCCGTGAAAACCGGCACCTACTTATCGACTCAGTGTTACTGCGCATACCGGCGGCTGCCCGGAAAATCCTCTATGCGTTGATACAGGTTTGTATTATCTGGCTGATGTGGATACTCACCACCGGCGCCTGGAGGCTTGCCTACCAGAATCGCGCCGACCGCTGGGTGGCTACCCACATCCCGATAGTGCTTATCCACGGCGTCGGTGTGGTTTTAGGCGGCGCCATCATCATCATTTCCCTGGCCAACCTGTTCCGGCTGATTGTGCTGAAGGAGCCGGTAGAGGACCTCGTTGGCTCACCGGATGATCCCAAGGAGGTTGGCTGATGACGGTCGTATCATTACTGATAATATTTCTTATATTTATGATCGGCGGCATTATACTGGGCCTGCCGATTGCGTTTTCGTTGATGCTCAGCGCGTCCGGTACCGCCCTCTTTATGGGAGGCACCGCTACTAATCCGCAGATTGTCGCCGCACAACTTATGCGGGGCGTCGATTCCGTATCAATGATGGCTCTACCTTTCTTCATCGTTGCCGGGGAGCTGATGAACCGGGGGGGGCTCACCAAACGGATAATCGACTTTTGCAACATTTTCGTGGGCCGGGTGCGGGGCGGCCTTGGCTACGTGGTCATCCTCGCCTGCCTGATGTTTGCCAGCCTTGTCGGTTCGGCGGTTGCCAGCACGGCGGCCCTGGGCGCGATCCTGATCCCGATGATGGTCGACGGCGGCTACAACCGCGCAAAGTCTGCGGGCCTTGTGGCATCGGCAAACCTTGTTGCGCCGATCATGCCGCCTTCGGTACCGATGATTGTTTACGGCATCGCGGCAAGTGTCTCCATCAAAGATCTGTTTCTGGGCGGCATCGCGCCGGCGGTTTACCTGACACTGATTATGTGCGTTATCTGGTTCATTGTGTCCCGGAAGGACGCTCAAAAATCCAATGCCCCGAAACCAACGGTGAAGGAAGTCGTCCGGATCATTTACAACGGGTTCTGGGCGCTGCTCCTGCCCCTGTTTATTATTTTCGGCCTGCGCGGCGGCTGGTTCACGGCCACCGAAGCCGGTGTGGTGTGCGTGGTGTACGCCATGGCCATCGGCTTCATCGTCTACCACGAACTGACGGTAAAAGAACTGTTCCGGGCCTTTGTCTCCGGTGCAAAGATGTCCGCCGTGGTGATGTTCCTTGCGGCGACGGCCCAGGTCTCCGCCTACATCATGACCATCGCCCGTATGCCCCAGACACTTACCGCCGGCCTTGCCCCGCTGGTTAATCACCCGCCGCTATTGAACTTTACGCTCCAGGTGATCATCATCATCATGGGAACCTGCGTGGATGTGGTGCCGACTATACTGATCATGTGCCCGATTATGCTGCCCCTGATACGGGCCGCCGGAATCGACCCGGTGTACTTCGGCATCGTGTTCACCCTGGCCAACGTACTCGGCCTGACCTCGCCGCCGGTGGGCCCCGTGCTGAACGTGGCCTGCGCCACCGGCAAAGTTAAAATGGAGGAGATACTCAAGCCTGTCATGCCGTACTATATCGCACAGGTGGCATTAGTGTTTCTGTTGATTTTCGTTCCTGAGCTGATAACGGTTCCGCTCCGCTGGATGACGGGCAGATGAAAGTAGGTATTGTTGAGACCCCCGGTAAACTGAAAATCGCCGAGCGGGATGTGCCTGAGGTAACTAAGCCGGACGATGTGCTTATCAAGGTAAAGCGGGTGGGCATCTGCGGATCGGACGTTCACATTTATCACGGCAAGAACCCCTTCGCCACCTATCCCCGGGTCTGGGGTCACGAGTTTGTCGGTGAAGTTGTGGAAACCGGCGCCCATGTGGTGGTGGAACCCATTCTTTACTGCGGCAAATGTTACGCCTGCCGTCAGGGCCGGGGCAATATCTGCGAGACCCTCAAAGTAATGGGTGTCCATATTGACGGCGGCTGTCAGGAGTACATCGTCGTCCCCGCCGCCAATGGTCATTTGCTTCCCAC
>BNUX01000154.1 GCA_025997675.1 Spirochaetia bacterium
TCCATGCCGGTTGATCTGATTGTCAAAAAACAAAGCGCTTTTTTGTACCGGAAAACGCGTCCGTCAATAGACCGGTTTATTGCTAACAACGGGGTGGTGTTGTATGGATGAGTATATTGAAGACGCAAGTTTCCCCAGGCGGTACCAATATTCGATTTGTTTGGGTATGGTCCGGCAGCTCAATGGGCTCCTTGTTAATGGTTTTCTGTTATAATATACTACCGATTGCTGCGAATTGCAACAGGCAGGACATAGACCTCAAGATTGGGCTCGGTGAGGGGGCTTGTTATATATACTATCACTAAGCAGAAATAGTAATAGTAAACCCAAGAGTCGAAGATATTTTGACAAAGGTCAGCAGATTGCAATTAGTCCCATTTTCAATCTTCGATAACTGCTGTTGGGTTACATGGCTTTTTTCAGCCAATTCCTTTTGGGTCATGCCTAATTTCTTTCGGGCCTGAGCTATCTGTAAACCAAACTCAAGGAGATATTTTTCTTCCTCATAGAGTTCGTTGAAGCGGGGATCTTGAAGCTCTTTATTGAGATGGTCTTTGAAACTTTGCATGGGTCCTCCTTATATCAGATTCCGGAAATCTGGCAATAAAATCAGTCCGTCGATCTTTAGCGGTGTTTATTTCCGCTTCAGGAACGGCATCTGTATGTTTTTCGAAAACGTTGGTTAAAACAATGCTATTTTGATAACAAAAGAAATATAAAATACGTACTTGCGTGCCGGTTAATTTAATACGCAGCTCATGAATTCCATCCTTTAATAAATCAGCATAAGGCCGGGGTAATTGCGGGCCGTGTGTTTCCAAAAGGCCAATAAAGGCAAGGATTTTCGCCCGTTCCCTTATGGATAGAGAGGAAATATAGTCTTTTACCGGAGTTATCGCATCCACGGTTTCGTAATAATATACTTCCCAGTTATTAGCCATATTTAATTGTACATCAGATATGACATATCTGTCAAGGGGAATAACCCGGGGCTAAAGTACCACCTTTTACAGATACCTTGAATGAATTTCATCAACATTTTATTATTTTCCTATGAAAACTTTGTCAATAAGACAACCTTACGCAACCCTGGTTTGCAAGGGGATAAAAACCGTTGAAAATAGGACATGGGATACAAAATACCGGGGAAAACTGCTTATCCATGCTTCCGGCAAACCGCTTGCATGGCCTGAATTAAAATATTTGACGAAAGCATTTGTGAAAGATTACAAAAAATATTATGGGTATGACCCTTTCCCCCAGGACACCCCCAATTCCTTTAAAGGATATATCCAATTTTTGAATGAAATTGTTCAATTTTACCATTTGGGTAGTGGGTTAAAATACGATATGCCTATGGAGGAAATAAAAAAGGCCGCTAAGAAATATGGCTTTGTTATGCCCAGCCAATGTATTATTGGAGAAGTTGAGTTGGTTGATGTTATTGCCAAGTCAAAAGATGTGTTCGCAGAACCGGGGTGTTTGCATTGGATTTTTGATAAGGCTGTTTTATATGAAAAGCCGATTTTGAATGTAATGGGGAAATTGCAGTTGTGGGAATATGTGAAATAGATGATAGACAAATTTTGCATCAGAGGGGCTATTCCCTGATTATTGCGATTTCTGAATTATCAATGTTTATTTTCACCATAACGGCATCCTTTCTTGTTTTCTAACCTCCTCGAATTCGAGGGGGTTAAATTCGGGAATTACACATTCCCTTTGGCCTTGTAAATTATCTATACTTAATCCTTGAATCCATTATGTTTATAGATAATTCTTGCCTTTTAAGTTCATATATATGCCTAATCTTTAGGCGGGATAGATTATCCATTTTAGGCCCTAGAAAAATAGTATCCTCATCTATCCCTTCGTCATTCCTAAAAAGAACAGGTTCTGTTTCTATGTATATACCCTGTTCTAAATTACCCTTGATATATGATTTATCATTCAATATTGAACCTATATACAAAAGGCGGTATTCAGCCTCATGTCCATATGCATCATCTTTGATAAGATGGGCAATAGGTGTAAATAATTCAGAAAGAATATCTATGAATTTGTCTGTAAAATCATCATTTTTAAAGGAATTTAAACAATTTACGACTTCTTGTAACTCATTATTGCATTCATTTTTTAAATACATAATTTTGTATAAACCAGTCATGACAAGTGGAACATCTTCCATCTTTGCCTTTTTCTTTTCACTACTTTCTATTATTC
>BNUX01000155.1 GCA_025997675.1 Spirochaetia bacterium
TGGGATGTCAATAATAAAATGCTATTCACCAAGAGTAATAAATTAGTCATCACCGCAAGCCTTTGCTCTTGTATCAAAATGATGTGATACAGTTTCACCAGTATCTGCCAAAGTCACCGACACATCAATTCCTGTTATGTCTTTGTTTGACATACCTGAAGGCAGGCTAATTCCATGTACCCCTTTCTGACCTTTATCATATAGGCTTTGCGCTCACCCTTGGCGGTTTTGACAACCGATAGTATTTATTACTTTCACCTGTAGCAAATAGTGTAGCATTCGTTGTTGGCTCTATCCACATACAATCCTCAGATAAAAGATGTATGCGACATTCTACATCAAATTGTCCGCGCGAAAAATAGAACACCAGAATATATAATTCATCGGTTTTCTGTTCAATTGATTTTATAGTGAAGGTTCCCATATCATCAATACGCATTATTGGTTTATCAGCCAGGTAGTCAATAACAAGACAAGCGTTTATTACTACCATTACGGTACCCCATGACAATTCCATCTCTGTTAATCCCCGTGGTGGGTATGTTGGCCTGGTATACCATACGCCAGATATTTCTTCCGCATAAACCGAAATACTTTGTAAGCCTAACCATAATATCCAAACGAAAAACTATCCTATAGTATTAATTATATGCATCTTCAACAGTCACTTCAACCTACAGATGCATTCATTCCTCAGGGTAAAGCAATTGCGGTTTCCGGTAATACCGGGGACTCGGAAAGTCCGCGTTTAAAAATACGTTTTGATGAGTCCGACCTAGATGATGATATTAGGGTAATTTATTTGCATCTGCCTCGCAAATAACAAGCCGAGGAGGAATAATTTTGTCAGGGATTGGGGTGACGCTGTATGGGATACGGTCAATACTGTTATAGTCAACAAGGCCGGGAAGGTTGTTGCGGACATAGTATGCGCCGGAGGCTTTCCAGTCCCCTGCTTCGTGCGATAAACCTGCTTTGACCGGATTATTATCGATATAATGTTACCGGAAGTCCCCGCAGTTTACAGAGCAGGTCCAACCGTAACCCGGATATATTTGCTTGTTTACATAATCAGCGATTAGTCGTTAAGGGGTAAAAAAGCAGCGGCGTATAAGAAAAGGCGCCCTATCTATAGATGGATCGTCCTGTTTTCATACAGCCATTCAGAAAGCCAGCGGTACAACCGGAAGCCCCCGCAGTTTAGAACTCTTCCCCCGTATCGTTCATCACAAAGGTTATTTTTAGGGTACAGCCCAGGGCATCCGCAATCCGCCGCATGTCCCGTTCCGTAAAATTGTCCCGCTTCATTTTGGGGTTAAAACTTTGGGGCAGTTCTCCCAGCCTTCGGGCCAGTTCAGATTCAGAAATATTTTGGCGTTTAACCATCATCAGCCGTATTTTTTCAGTCATTCCCATAGGGAGAAGATACCAAATCATTCACAAATCGTCAATACTTTTTAGAAATATTTCAATATTATGCTTGACAAATTAAGCTGAATATTGTATATTATAAGTAGAAATACTTAAAGCGGATTAGAAATAACCCGCCGCACCCGGCCCTAGTTGCCGGGGCTATGCACTTTTAAAGGGGTATTCCATGAATGGATACCAAGCCGCTACCAGTGGCTTTCTCACACAGTCAGTTTCCGCCGCCTTACAGATGCCGGAAAAAACACATGCCTGCACGCTCCCGCAGTTTACCGCAGAAGCCGCCCGGCTTATTCCTCATAGCCAGCTTATGGCCACCATACAAAAAAAGAAATTATACCGGGAAGTAATCGAGCGCCTAAACGCCCAGGCCCCAAACATCCCACCGTTAGGAAAAGCAGAATGGATAGAGGAACCCCCCGCCTACCTGCATTATTTTTTCAGCGGCACAGACATCTACATTTACGAATGGGATGGAGAAGATACCATGTACGGTACTTGTATCCCGGACCACGATCTAGATATGGCCTATGCCGGCTTGTTCAGTCTATCAAACATTAAATCAAATATGTTTGTAGAACTGGACTACTACTTTACTGGTCAGACCATAGCAGCATAGGCCATATCTAGATCGTGGTCCGGGATACAAGTACCGTACATGGTATCTTCTCCATCCCATTCGTAAATGTAGATGTCTGTGCCGGCTTGTTCAGTCTATCAAACATTAAATCAAATATGTTTGTAGAACTGGACT
>BNUX01000156.1 GCA_025997675.1 Spirochaetia bacterium
TTAAATTGCCGCCCCCATACGGAGACGGCTTTTTTTCAAACTACGCGGTTACTCCCGCGTACAGAGGTCGGTTAGAAGGTTACCCACGAGGCGCCGGAGCCGCTGCTTTTGACTTTGAACACACTGTTGATGAATTTGCCAGTACCAGCAGTATCAACATCTGCTGCGTCAGGTAAAATACTAGAACCGTCCGCAGTACCAGCCTGACCGTTCGCTTTCGTGAGACCCTTGCCGTACACACCGGCTACGCCAAGTTTTGACCCGATAGCGAACTCTACTACTGCACCGTTAGTGCTGTTATTACCGGTAAATAATGCCCCGGCACCTCCGTATAAGTTAACGGTGCTTTTTGATCCGACGGTAAGGAAACCCGTATCGCCTGTACCTACGCCAACCAAAAAGGTAACCGTGTTGGCCGTTTGGCTAAGGAGTGCTCCGCCGCCTGCAATGCCGGTAATGGCCGATTTTTGGCCGCTGCCGTCGCTTCCGTAGGTGCCTGCGGCTAGGCTGATGCCGTCTGGGCCGCCCACTACAATGTTCGCGCCTGTGGGAATGGTAAGGACTGAGCTATGATCAAACGTAATGCTGCCACGTCCGGCGCCGCTGTTGGCCACGACTACCGGTTTGGTTGCAGCGCTAACGCCCGCACCCGCGCCCGTAATGACGAGATCACCTGCGGTTAGACCTCCGACGATAATAAACTTATTCGCATCGACGCTGGTGAATGACCCGCCTGGTGCAATGTTCATCACGCCGTTAACGGTAATATCTGCGGCGCCTACTCCGGATACCGAAGCGATAACAAGTTCATCGCCCACGGGAACCGTGAGAGGGGTCACCATATTGATACTTGCGACGCCAATCTTCAGCTTGTAGCCGGTACCGGTTGAGGGGAATGCCGCGCCGCCGGTAATTGCCGCTATGTTTGTCAGTTGGTTGTGCGCTTCCCAGCCCGGTTGGCCGACCGCGATGTCCGCTACCGGGACGCCCAGCCAAGCGTTGCCCTGCAAGGTAACCGTGCCGGCATCTTTAGACAGGGTTGTGGCAGTGGTCTTGACTAATTTGCCGATCGTCTTCGCGATAATAGCGCCGTCAGTGTCCGCGTCGGCGATGGAGTCAATGGTAGACAGGGTAGCGCCGTTCCTGATGGTGACAGTGGAGCCGGGGTTTACCGTAAGGGTTTCGCCGGTGGGGATGTGCAGGGTTGCTTTGTCATACACGGTGAGCGTGCCGCTCACCTCCAGACTGCCTCCGCCGACTGTCGCCGCGCCGGTAATGAGGAGCGTTCCGCCCTTTTCGACCTTCACAAGACCACTTACTCCGCCCAAGTCCGCCGTTCCCGGTACCAGAAGCGTCTTTCCCGATCCAATGATGAGACCGTCGGTGCTGGCTTCTGATGTCGACAGGTACACCTTGCTTATGCCGTTGTCAAAAAACTCCTTGGCAATAGCAAAGGTGGCCGCAGGGGTGTAACCCTCTGTCCCCGGACCGCCACCATTGCCTTGGGGGCCTCTGTCACCAGTGGCACCAGGTGCGCCTGGGAGGCCATCGGCGGCCTCGGGGCTTTCGCACCCCAGCAGTACAAAACCGAATATCAGCGCCAGAGCCAACATCCATCCGAATAACTTTTTGGTGTTCTTCATTAAGAACCTCCTATCTTTATATAGCCGACACTAAGACCGGCTTAGAGCACAAGAGAAACGGGCTCCTGGTCCGTACGGCGCCAACGCTCCGCCCGCCACTGGTCCAGGCGCCGGCGGTATATCACCCGGCGGTATTCAAAGACCGGGTTGCCAAAGTTCAGGATGAGTCCCAGGGGAATGTCGGCGGCGTACATACGCCGCCAAAGGTCGCGGCATGCACCCTCCGGGATATGCTGTTGATAGAACACTATCCGGACAAGAACATGCCGGTTAAAAAAGGTAAAGTCCGCCCTAATAGTTCGGGGCCGGGGGAAAACAGACTTCCATTCGGCTTCCGGTACGACACAAGGCAGGGCTACATTCTGCTCACAGCCGTACCTGCCGCCGCTGAACCGTTTGGCCAGGGCCATCTCACAGTGTTTCCGTTTATAGTCGGAGCCGACAAGCTCGGCATGAATTTCCCTGGCGGTACGGAAGACGGTACGAAGGAATCCATAGGGTCGGCTCATGGGCGGCC
>BNUX01000157.1 GCA_025997675.1 Spirochaetia bacterium
TGATAGCCCGGAAGATTTCTATGGACCCGGCGATTACCGCAGACCTCCTGAAAACGGTCAACTCCGCCCAGTATATGCTCACCAAAAAGGTGAACAATATCGCCGATGCGGTTAAACTGGTGGGTATCCAGGGCATCAGGAACCTGCTCTATTCCTACGGGACCCAGAAAATCCTGGGTGAAGACTCCGCCGACAAGAAAGCCCTTTGGGATCACGCCTACAAGACGGCCTTCTACGCATTTAATCTTATCGAAAACCTCAAAAAGGACCCCACTATTCTGGACGATGTCTATGTTGGGGGTATACTCCACGACATGGGCAAGATCATCTTTGCCAAGGTCCACCCTGATTTAATGAACCATATCCGGGAATTCTGCGACCAAAAATCCCTTCCCCTGGCCACCTTTGAAAACCTGGCCTCCGGGATGGACCACGCCGAGATTGGCGCCCTGGTTGCCGAGAAATGGAACTTTCCCACTACGCTGATCAACGTCATCCGCTACCACCACGATCCCGCCGCCGCCCCGGCACAGTACCGGACCCTGGTGGACACCGTGTATCTGGCCAATATGTTCTGCGAATACGAGAAGGGCACCATAAGCTTTGATCAGTTCGATTCCGCCGTGCTGGAGCGCTTCGGCATTAGTACCAAAAACCAGATTGACCGCCTCCTGGGGCGGTTCTCCGCCGGGTTCAAGAAAGAGCTTGTTACTGCGGCAGAATAATCGCGTTGATCCGTATACCCCGCTCCGCCACCGCATTGTCCACCATTTCCCTGGACACCGTTCCCCGTTGCCGGGGATGGGGGGGCGCATCGCCAATAAGAATCATCATCCTTGTTTCCGCGTCCCAGGGGAATTTGGTCGCCCCATCGTAGAGCGCCTCGTGGACCGCCTCGGGGATGTCCCGGCCGCCGCCAACCCTGATGTTATTCAGGCTGGTCTGGAATTGCTCAAAATTATCGGTAAAGGGGACAACCCGGGTTAGATAGGTTTCGTGATAATCCTTATAGAGGACCATCCCCACCCTGAATCCCTTAAAACCGGCGATTGTCTCCTTCAGACGGGGGATAAGCAAACGCCGGAGGGAGTCGATATCGTCCCTCATACTTCCCGTGGTATCCAGGCAAATGACCAGGTCCACCGTTTTGCCCGCTTCCCCTTGCAGCAACTCCCCAATCTTATCCACCACATCATCCGCTCCGGTGGAATAGACCAGCTCCCCCTCCTTGGAGATGATTTCCGTATAGGCATCCACCGTATCCTTCATATAGTTCCCCTCCGGCGGGCCCTCCTGCGGCTGCTGGGTAACCTGTATCACAAAGGGGTTGTCCTGGAAGCTGCTCCGGTAGTCACCGAAGGGCAGGGCAAAGGCGCGGATGTTCAGGTAGGTCCCGTCCACCACATAGACCTCCCCATGACGGGTGTTTTCGTACCCATAGTAGAGAATGTTGGGAATATACAGATGGAATGCCTGCCCGAACTGGGAGTCCGGCTCCGGGCTTGAATCAATGATGGACAGGATGCCGGTTTCCCGGGGTATGGGGACGCCGTTCAGGAGACGGATCTCGTCGCCGTTTACGGGGTTCCAGGTGGTGGTACGGTAGGCGTAATTGTCCGCATTGAGGGAAGGGTCCCTGGTGGATTCGGTTAACATAACCGAATTGATACCCGGGGTTTTCCGGATAAACAAATGGAAGCCCCCGTCTACCCGCTGTTCAATACGCATATCGCCGGTGTTTATGGACAGCGCCGGGTCCATGCCCTGGGACTCGCCCTGCGCTATGGCGAAGAGCAGCATGATACCGGTAAGGACAAAACTTTTACGATACATAGCTATGATTATCGGCACGTTTAGCAGCTTGCAACTACTTTATTCCCTCGTATAATAATAGAGAACAACGGGGGTCCTGTGGCAAAGGAAAGAACGAAATATTGGCTTATACTGGCTGTTTCCGTCTTTGTTATCTATATCTTTGTTGCCGCCCAGCCGGTCCCCCGTGATCCATAGCAATCCAGGCGCCCAGGGGCGAGGGGATCCGGGAGGCGGTACTGTCGGGACTGCTATAGAAGAGAATTTCCCCGGCATCGGCGGCGCGGATGGGCCCCTCAACCTCAAAGCA
>BNUX01000158.1 GCA_025997675.1 Spirochaetia bacterium
ATCTATGTAAGCCACCCCGCCCCGCCCCGTGGTGTTCTATGGTGCGGGTGAGCAAGCAGGCTTACTGTTTGATGATTTAAGCAAAAAATATCATCCTATCTGCTTTTGTGACAGCGACAGGAAAAAACAGGGAACGCTTTTTATGGGACTTCCCGTCTTTTCTTTGGAGGAAGTGCGTCAAAAGTATCCTGATTTTTCCATTTATTTAACCTTACACGATGTCAATAAACCACAAGTTATTGGCTTCTTGTTAGAAAGTGGGATAACAAAAGAGCAGATTTTAAATTATATTCCTGTCGAAAAATACAGAGGTTGCCCATACATTGAAGATCTTTTTATTTTTAGAAGCGATAGTATTGTATGGTGTTGTTCGGATTTTAATAAATGTAAGAGTCCGGTAATAAAAACGGAAAAAAATGTAGCTAAGAACGTTAATAATTTTATTTCTTTACGAAATAAAATTATTAAGGAATTAAAAAATTCAGAGAGTATTCCAGTTTTTTCTAAATCATGTGCGGGTTGTCCTGAAATTGTAGAAAAATATTATAAAACTGAACGTAAAATTTCTTTTGTAAATTATACGGGATTTAGTGGGTGTCAGTTTAAATGTTCTTATTGCGTTGAAATAAAGGTCCCGCAGGTTAATTTGACCGATTTTTGCGAGACTTTTGAATTTTTGAAAGAACATAATTATTTAGACAAAAAGGTATGGGTTACTTTGAGTGCCGGTGAGATTGCCGTAGACCCCAATCGTGATAAGGTAATCGAGACAATTAAGGGGTATAATGTTTCTATTTTTTCAAATGGCGGTATATTCTATGATAAAATTGAACATCTTCTTGCTGCAGATAGCAAAAATTCGATTTGTGTTTCTGTTGACGCTGGCACACGTGAGACTTTTAAAAAAATAAAGGGGGTTGATAAATTTAACGAGGTTCGGAAAAATCTAAAACTGTATAGCAGAAGTGGAAATGGAAATGTAGTCCTAAAATATATAATTTTAGATGGTATCAATGATAACGATGCAGATATCGAAGGGTTTATTGAACTATGCAAAGAAACGGGAGTACGCCGTGCAAGAGTAGCAAGAGATAGTACTTTCAAAGGTAATTATAAAGAACGTACGATCAATGCGGTCGTTGACTTATTAAGAAAGATGCGTGAAAACAATATAGTCAACGATACTGTTGTTGGTTATGATTCTTTGAGAGATATATTCAATAAAACAGATTATGATAGAATAATGGAAAGGTTAGACAGGATATGAAAGATTACAATGAGGAGAATTGATTATGAAGCATGATTTTACAGAGAACAACAGAGCAGAAACAGATTACCGAACGTGCGAATGAATTTTCTCAAGCAGACAGAGTTTAAAGTAGTCAACAAAGGAGATAAAATGAATTCCAAGGAAAGACCCCTATATCCACATGCCGTCAATATTGTTACAATGGCATGTAACTTGAACTGTAAGCTTTGTATTCTAAGTGTGCCATATTATTCAAAACCCTGGCATCCTGATTTAGAGTACATTAACCAGGTAACCGACAGAGCTTTTGTTTTAGGTAACTATGAAATATTTGAGTTTAACGGCGGCGAACCGTTCTTACGTAACGATCTGTCTGAAATCTTTAGTTATGCTTTACGCTATATTGATAATGCCGGAATATTTAAAACAATAACCAACGGATCAAAACTTCCAAACAGCGAACTCGTGAAGGTCTGGAAGGAATATGGTAAAAAATTCCATTGTATTGTCGATAATTACGGCAGTGAATTATCATCTAAAGCTCATGAAGTTATAGATATATTAAAAAACGCGGGGATATCCTGCGAGCTGCGCGATATGTGCAGCGATGATAAGCACCACGGCGGATGGGCTGATTTCCGGGCCGATGCTCCAAAACATAGCCGCGCTGATGCTGAGATTTTATACAAAAACTGTGGGCAGGTAACCAGGTTAAAACACTGTTGCAACATTATACGCGGTGTTTTAATGCCTTGCCATATGCAGTTTCAGTTAAATGACAGGGGTATTTGTGCGCCGGAATCGAATGAATTTATAGACCTTTTTGACGACGCTGAGCCGA
>BNUX01000159.1 GCA_025997675.1 Spirochaetia bacterium
TGGAACGCTGTAGTGACGGTGGACCCGGAAAACCCCGTAAACACCAACACCGGGGTAGCCCTGGAGGGGGGCGATCCCGCGGCGGGGGTGCAAAACTTTACGGTGGTCTTCTCCAACACCGGCACCCTGCAAAGCATTACGGATGCCGACGGCAATCCCGGCGGCGCGGAAGGCTCCCTGCTGATGAACGTGGCATACGACGTGCAGAGCGCCACCCCCGGGGATGACGGCGCATTGGTTCGCCAGCAATTCGGCCTGAACCTGGGTACTGTGGGCGGCCTCGTAAACAGCATCACCCAGTACGCGGAATCCAGCTCTACCAAGGCCATCATCCAGGACGGCTACGGCATGGGCTATCTGGAAAACTACAAGATAGACCAGAGCGGGGTGATCACCGGGGTGTATTCCAACGGGACCAACCGTACCCTGGGCCAGATTGCTATGGCCAGCTTTGCCAACCAGGGCGGCCTGGAAAAGGGCGGGGACAATACCTTCCTGTCGAGCAACAACTCAGGCTTCGCCAATGTGGGGGTCTCCGGGGTTGCGGGGAAGGGGAAGATCATCTCCGGCACCCTGGAAATGTCCAACGTGGATCTTTCGGAACAGTTTGTTGACATGATTGTTACCCAAAGAGGGTTCCAGGCAAACTCCCGGACCATCCAGACAGCGGACCAGCTCCTGCAGGAAATTCTGACCCTTAAAAGGTAGCGCTAAGTGATTAAGGTAACCCGGCTGAACGGTATGGAATACTATTTAAATCCGCATCAGATTGAGTCCATCGAAGTTCATCCGGATACCACCCTTCAAATGCTGTCCGGCAAAATTATCATTGTCAAAGAAATGGTGAACGAAGTTATCGACCGGATCGTGGAATACCGCAGACGTATCGGCGGGTTTAAGAACGAGGAGTAGTAAAGCGGTATGAATATATCAACCTATGTAGGTATTGCCGGTTGTTTCGGTATGATTGTAATGGGGATCATCACCGGGGGTAACACCCTGATGACCTTCTGGGATCTTCCCTCGTTCCTGATCGTCTTTGGAGGCTCCTACCTGGGCCTCTTCACCTACAGTACCATGAGCGATACCTTGGGTATTTTCAAAACCATTGGGCTGACCTTCAAGGCCGCCAGTTTTAACGAAAAGGGCCTGATCCAAACCTTGATGAGCATGTCGGAAAAGGCCCGCCGTGAGGGCCTCCTGGCGCTGGAAGAGATGCTGGACGATCTGGATGATGAGTTTATCAAGAAGGGGCTGCGGCTCGTGGTTGACGGTACGGACGCGGAGATTGTGCGGACCCTCATGGAAACGGAGCTGAGCCAGATGCAGGAACGGCACATCGCAAAAATCAAGTGCGTCAATATGTGGGGTACCCTGGCCCCCGGTCTTGGTATGTTGGGTACGGTTATCGGGCTCATCGGTATGTTGAAAAACCTGGAAGATAAGTCCGCCCTGGGACCGAACATGGCGGTGGCGCTGATCACCACCTTCTACGGTTCCATGGCTGCCAACCTGGCGATGATCCCCTGGTCGGGTAAATTACAGGCTATGGACGCCACGGAATCCAAGGTTAAGGAAATGGCCATCGAGGGGGTCCTCTCTATTCAGGCGGGGGACAATCCCCGTATCCTGGGGATGAAGCTCCTCACCTATTTGGACCCCGTGGAGCGTGCGGCACTGGAAAAAGAATTGATGAAGGATTAAGGGATGGCGAAGAAGAAAGAGAAGAAAGAAGCGGGCAGTTCCGGCGGCGAGTGGATTGTAACCTATTCAGACATGGTTACCCTGATGCTCTGCTTCTTTGTCGCTCTGTTCAACCCCGACGATGTTACCCCCACCACGATAGAGGCTCTGATTTCCGCCTTCAATAACTCAGGGTTAGGGGCTAATTCCGGGGGCAATACCCTGGGGTCCGGGAAAATGGCGGACCTGGGAAATACCATCAACTCCATGCCCTCCATGGAAAAGGGCCAGTCCCTGGGCACGGCCTTGAAAAAAGCTATAAGCCTCTTTAACCCGGAAATCAAATCCAACAAAGTCAAGGTTACCCATGACGAGCGGGGC
>BNUX01000160.1 GCA_025997675.1 Spirochaetia bacterium
ACCGGAGCGGGACCGGGAGCGGGTTTTGCCACACGGATAGGATTTTCTTCTTTCAACCGGGTTTGCACGACAAAACTAATCGTTAAATTTTTACCGATAAGATCCCGTATCTTACCTTCAATGTATGGCTGATACCGCTGCCGAACCTGATCCTGATAGAAGGTAGAGGGTACTCCAATGGTCAGTTCATCCTCCGAGGCATCCAGGTATTCCAGGTTGAACCACATGGCAAATTCCTGTTCCCCCAGCTCCTCCCGGATCTGGTTCATGGTTTCCTTCCATATTATGTTATAATCCCCGTTAACCATGGTTCGCCTTTACCACAATTTATTCACAACTTATCAACAAAGGACAAGTATACATCAAAACTAAAAAAAAAGATATACGGACACAAAAATTTAAACCCATCCCTTAAAATATGAATAGTATAATAGGTATAATTCTTTATGGCATAAAGAATTATCTATTGAAAACTGCTACTTACCAAAAAATCGGAAAATACTTTCTTTTTTCACTCGGGTTTCCTCAATTTAGGGTACGTCCACATCACATTTATCCACAGAATGTGAACAATTGTAGAGAGCATTTTACCTTACCTTTACTTTTTTGTTCAAGATGAACTATACTAGGGCATGAGTGCAAAATATACGGCCGAAAATATTCAGGTGTTAAAGGGTCTTGAGGCGGTGCGTAAGCGCCCCGGCATGTACATCGGGACCACCAGTATCGACGGTCTTCATCATCTGGTATTTGAAGTAGTAGACAATTCGATTGACGAGGCCATGGCCATTAACCCGGACACCGGCAAGGGCTTCTGCGACGATATTTTAGTGGTCCTTGAGGGCAATGACATAGTCCGGGTGGAGGATAACGGCCGGGGCATTCCCGTGGACATCCACCTCGGCGAAGGGGTCAGCGCCCTGGAACTGGTCATGACCCGGCTCCACGCGGGGGGCAAGTTCGACAAAAACTCCTACAAAGTCTCCGGGGGCCTCCACGGTGTCGGCGTTTCGGTGGTAAACGCCCTGTCCGAATGGTGCGAGGCCTTTGTCCACATAGACGGCAAGATACACACCCAGCGCTATCAGATCGGTATACCCGACGGCCCCACCCATGTATTGGCGGAAACTACGAACCGGCACGGCACCGTGGTCCGTTTCAAGGCGGACACCTCCATCTTTGAGACCACAACCTACAATTTCGACGCCCTTTCCAATCGCCTGCGGGAACTGGCCTTCCTCAACAAGGGCCTCAAAATTACCATCCGTGACGAGCGCCTCTCCACCCCCAAGGTCCATGAGTTCAAGTTTGACGGCGGGGTAAAAAGCTTTGTGGAATACCTCAACGAAAACAAAACCGTCCTCTACAAGGAACCCCTCTTTATTGAAGGCAGCCGGGATGGGGTCGAGGTGGAATGCGCCATCCAGTATAACGATGGGTATAACGAGATCATGTACTCCTTTGTGAACGACATCAACACCCGGGAGGGGGGCACCCATCTGGTGGGTTTCAAATCCGCCCTGACCCGGACCCTGAACGAATACCTCAAGAAATCCAAACATGCCAAAAAGTTGGACGAAGCCCTCTCCGGGGACGATGTCCGGGAGGGCCTTACTGCCGTCCTTTCAACCAAGGTCCCCAACCCACAGTTTGAGGGCCAGACCAAGGGCAAGCTGGGCAATTCTGAAGTAAAGGGCATCGTAGAATCCCTGGTGAACGAACAGATGGAACTGTACTTTGACCAGCACCCCGACGTGATTGCCGCCATCCTGGACAAGTCGATCCTCGCCGCCAAAGCCCGGATCGCCGCCCGGCAGGCCCGGGACGCCACCCGCCGGAAAAACGCCATGGACAGCGCCGGCCTCCCCGGCAAACTGGCGGACTGTTCCGAAAAGGACCCCGCCCGGTGCGAACTCTTCATCGTAGAGGGCGACTCCGCCGGTGGTTCCGCCAAGATGGGTCGGAACCGCCAATTCCAGGCGATCCTCTCCCTATTCGGCAAGATGCTCAACGTAGAAAAGACCCGGATTGAAAAAGTGGTAACC
>BNUX01000161.1 GCA_025997675.1 Spirochaetia bacterium
TAGCTATCGGGAAACAAAAAATGAATATCCTGATAAAAATGGTGTTGTCGCAAACCATATAGATTTATCAGATAAATTTGCAATTTCTAGTTTCTATAATGATATTTATATTTTTGAAAATGACAAGGGAAGCTGGAAAGTCAATGATCTTATCAAGTCCCCCGAAAAATTATTGTTGCTTAAAGTCGCTACGGATGAGAATACCATAGTGCTTGGTTATGTAACTTATGGTAGCGCTAATCTTTATGATATATATATTCATAGGTATATCAATGATGTTTGGGAATTAACTGATATTATTAATCCGTGGAGAGATTTGGGCGAAGAGGATACAAAACAATTTTGCTGGGCGTTGGAAATGTCTGGTGATACGTTTGTTGTCACCGCTCCAAATGCTGATGCAGATCATGGAACAAACTATTCAAATCATAAAAACCCCGGGACTGTTTATATTGTCCGTCTGTTAGAGGGTGGGGGTTACGTCCTTGAAGATGCGATTGTAAGAGGATATGATTCCGATGGCAAGGTTTTATTTAAAAGCAAGAAGATGTAACACAGTACGCTACGGTGCGTATGGAAGCGGCGGGGGGAGCGAGGGGGAATAGCGTAGATAAATGCGGCGGTGGACGCACGGACGTGGCTAACGGGGATCATGAAGGGGCAGGACTATCTGACGGAACTGGGGCTTGCGTCGCTGTACCTGAAGATGGCCGACGGCGGGTCGGGGGACCTGGCGAAATATCCGCTGTACCGTGACACGAACCTTGCGAAACTTGCCCTGGGGCAATGGGTGCCATTGGTTAGTTATAATTAGAAATAAAACCGTATATTAACACTTGTCAAAACAGGTCAAATGATATATACTCAAGTTCTTAGGAGGCGGCTATGTTTGCGGTGAAAGGTTTTTATGACGGGAAAGCGGTTCAGTTGAACACAGCGGCTTTGCCCACGAAAGAGAAGTATTCCGTGGTAGTCACTTTTTTGCATCCGGCTCAACAGCCCGAGGATGACGAGGTAGTCAAGCTATCTTTATCCGCAAATGCGGTAGAACTTGCGGCTGAGGACAAAAAACGACACGAGGCTTTCGAGCGGTTTATGAAGATGACGGAAGAAATCAGCAAGCGATTGCCGCCGGATTTTGACTACAAAAAAGAGCTTGCTGAATATCGGGATGAACGGTATGGTTATACTCATTGATACAAACGTCATCTTGGATGCAGTACAGCACCGTGACCCTTTTTTTTCTGTTGCGCAAAATATCCTCTCTAAATGTCGCGACAGGGAACTGTCGCGGCGGTCTTATTCGTTACTTTGTTACATATAGCTCAAGTATTCGACTTGGCTAATTTCTTTTTTTGCGAACTCTTTACCGTCTTCTGTGTAAAAAGCCAAATATCTTGTTTCTTCAACAGTATTTTTCGCAGCCACAAGAGCCGGATCAATAAGAACTGTTCCTGATATATAATATCCGGCGTTTCGATAAAGAAGCGCAAATACCTGTTTGGAACTGAGAACGGCATCAATCAACGCTATCGCTCCGGGCACTTGCTCCAGCGCGGTATCAACGGCAGTTTCTATTTTACCTCCTATGGTAAATTACTTTTCTGTCTTTTGACTGACATTACCTGAAACACGGGAACATTCTGCCGGAAATTGAAATATTGTGCAATAGCTCGCAGTGCCTCATGAAAAATATATACTACAAATAATACTGCAGATCATTCCGGGAACCGGCGAAGTGCAGTATCTGTAATATCTTAGCACGGAGATCCAGAAAATCCGGATCATCCCTTCTGCGGGGACGGCCTATCTCCACATTGATAATCTGTTCTATCTTCGCAGGACGGGCAGACATCACCACAATCCGGGTGGCCATATAGATGGCCTCGTCCACATCGTGGGTGACCATGATGGTGGTCATCCCCCGGCGTTCCCATATCTTGAGGATCTCGTCCTGCATATTCATCCGGGTAAAGGCGTCCAGGGCGCCCAGGGGTTCATCCAGGAGCAGCACCTTGGGGTTATTCACC
>BNUX01000162.1 GCA_025997675.1 Spirochaetia bacterium
TGTGAAAATTGACGGAAGTTCTGTCCCAGGATGAAATAGACCAGCTACTCACCGCCATCAACGCCGGGGAAACCGAGCCGGAGGACTTTAAGCCCGCCGCGGATACCCGGAAAATCAAGATCTACGACTTCAAGCGGCCCGATAAGTTCTCCAAGGAACAGATCCGCACCATCTCCATCATGCACGAGACCTTTGCCCGGCTTACCACCAATAACCTGTCCGCCAACCTCCGTTCCATGGTGCACGTTCATGTGGCGTCGGTGGACCAGCTTACCTACGAGGAGTTTATCCGGTCCATCCCCACCCCCACCACCCTGGCGGTTATCAACATGGACCCCCTCAAAGGGAACGCCATCCTGGAAATAGACCCGGCCATCAGCTTCTCCATCATCGAGCGCCTCTTTGGGGGTACCGGGGAAAGTACCAAGTCCCAGCACGAATTGACGGATATCGAATCGGCGGTCATGGAGGGGACGATAGTCCGCATCCTGGGGAATATGCGGGAAGCCTGGGCGCAGGTCATCGACCTCCGGCCCCGGCTGGGCCAAATCGAGACCAACCCCCAGTTTGCCCAGATTGTGCCCCCCACGGACATGGTGGTCCTGGTAACCCTGGAAACCAAGATAGGGGATGTGGAGGGGATGATGAACTTCTGCATACCCTACCTGACCATAGAGCCCATCATCGGGAAACTGTCCGCCCAGTTCTGGTATTCATCGGCCCGGCGGGCAGCCACCAACGAAAATCTCAATACCCTCAAGGAAAAACTTTCCACCGTAGAGGTTGCCATCGTGGCGGAGATCGGGAAGATAAATATTCCCATCAAGGATGTGCTTTCCCTGCGCCAGGGGGATGTGATCCGGCTTTTCAATGTCCGGGTGGGGGACCCCTTCTCCCTCAACATCGGCAATAAAACGAAGTACCTCTGCCGGCCGGGCATCGTCGGCAAGAAGGTGGCGGTACAGATTATCAAAAAAACCGATGAAGTGGAAAAAGAAGAATTTGAAGAACTCGCCGCCGATAGTGACGAATCCCTCTAATCAGCAAAAAATATTCGGCCTCACCGGGACCTACTGCGCGGGGAAGAACCATATCGGGCGGCTTCTGGAAGAGCGGGGCCTGCCGGTGCTGGATGTGGATACGCTGGGACATTCGGCCATCGAAATGCGGCGGGATGCCATCCTGGAGCGCTTTGGGGGGGATATTCTGGGAGCGGATGGCGCCATAGACCGGCGGCTTCTGGGGGCGAAGGTCTTCGGCAAACCGGCGGAACTGGCAGAGCTGGAGGGGATAGTCCACCCGGCGGTAAATGAGATGACCCTCCATTGGATAGCCGCCCGGGAGGGCAAGCCCTGTGTGATCAATGCGGCGCTGCTCCACCGTTCTTCTGCCATGAGCCTTCTTTCCTGCATCATCCTGGTACGGGCCCCGGTTCTGCTCCGGCTTCTCCGGGCTAAAAAGCGGGACGGCTTACCCCTGACGCAGCTTTTGCGCCGCTTTTGGAGTCAACGGCAATTCATCCCTCAATATTCAGCAAAAAACGCCGATATATACGTTATAGAAAACCCGGGTTATTTTGGTTTAGGACCTTCGGTCCTCGAGAACCGGATCAGCGAAATTCTTTCCCGGGTGGGGATGGCGTAAGTATGGTAGATTTGATGGAAAAGAAGAAATTACTGCTTGTGTCGGTTTCGGTCGGCGTTTTTCTGGTTATTGCAATAGGAGCTTCAATTCTGGTGTTTTCACCCCGGGGTTCCTCCCCGGCGGCGGTGAACACGGTATCCACGGTAAAACCCATTCCCCCAGGGGACGGCGGGCAGACCGGAAACTCCCCGGTAGAATTGCTTAAAACCCCCGACAGCGGTCCCCGGGATAATATCGTGTATGTCTACGGCGAGAATCCCGATGATACCGTAACGGTGGACCGTACCACCCCCGCCGACAGTAACCGGCTGGTCGTTGATGTACGGCGGCCCACCGCAGCGGCGGTTCCCGAGGCCCCCGCTCCCGCACCCAAACCGGCTCCCG
>BNUX01000163.1 GCA_025997675.1 Spirochaetia bacterium
TCGGTAATGGATGCGTCTTGTGCCGTGGCGCAGTATAAATGTGTGTAGGCTATGGCTTTGTGGAAATCACCTATGGATAAATAGTCTTCGGGGCTCTTGAACTCCACTATGTTGGTCGTTTTGAATATTGTGGCTATGTTCTTTTCTATGACTACCGGCTTCCTCTTCTTTAAAATAAGCGCGTCGATGATTAAGGGGTCGGTATTCAGTTGATGCTCGAACTCGAAGGTGAGGATGTCCAGGTAGTCCTCCAGCTCGAGGCGGATTGCGTCGTAGAAGGCGCCGTGCCAGTTTAGGTGGTCGTCGTTCATGGGTTGTAGTGTACTACAACTATATGGGCTTGTATCTACCTAAAAAGTCGCCCCGGGCTCTTCTTGGCGTTCTTTTGTCGTGGTCATATACACCTCTTGCTTCCACTATACCACAATTCTCCCAGGGCCGGCGCATACTTGCTCAGTAATGGCCGGTGGCCCGAATTCTTATGTCCTAGTGCGGTAGACGGTTTGGCGGTGGTTACCGCAGCCTCTACGGTGGTTGCCGCAGCCTCTGCGGTGGTTGCCGCAGCCTCTGCGGTGGTTGCCGCAGCCTCTGCGGTGGTTGCCGCAGCCTCTGCGGTGGTTGCCGCAGCCTCTGCGGTGGTTGCCGCAGCCTCTACGGTGGTTGCCGCAGCCTCTACGGTGGTTGCCGCAGCCTCCACGGTGGTTGCCGCAGCCTCCACGGTGGTCACCGGCATACCGGCGCGGCGGCCTCCGCACGTATGCGCTCGCCCTGATCTCCCCGGCGCCGGGCACAATAAAAAAAGCCCGGTTATTGCTCGGACCAGGGTCCGTAACCGGGCTTCCGTTACCTGGCCGCCTTAGGCGGTCAGATTACGTTTTGTTTAATAACCCCACTTGAGCGTGATTTTATCTTCTTTCCAAGAAATGCTGCTGGAATTCAGTTCATCATAAGCCTGGATACCAATGAGATACTCAACGGAACCACTAGAGGCCGTAGAACCCACATAAGGGTGTGTGGGATTTTCGGAAAGACGAGTCGTCGTGGGAATCTGCACACAAGCCTTGGTATAATCAATCTTCGTGGCGGGATTCTGATCGGTACCACTGGTACCGGCACCGGCATTAGGCTGTGCTGAAGCTACCTGATTTTTATGAATACTATTATTCACCGTAAAAACAATAGCTTCGGTGGTGGGGTCTGCGAGATAAACGGTGTAACCGGTAGCACCCTCAACTGCTTCAAAGTTCACATACAGATCACTCCAGGTATGAGACTTCGCAACACCGCCACTTGCAGGATAGCTGCTGTCGTATTTTGTCAACCACTGCTCGATCGGTACGATGGTGTCAGAGTCGACTGAATCAACATGGGCAACATTGTACGACGCCGTTCCCTCACACCCCATCATCACAAAACCGAATGCTAAGACCAGGACCAGCATTCCCAAAACAATTTTTGAGTTCTTCATTTAAAGAACCTCCTTGAAAATATTTGAGCCGGACCAGGTCCAGCAAAAAGCACATAAGAAAGGGATACCAGGGCAGCCGGGGGACGTCCCGTCTGCATACGCTCCTTCCGCCACTGTTGCAGGTATTTAGCATGCACCACCCGCTTGTATTCAAACTCCGGCCTGCCGAAGTTCAGGATAAGGCCCAGGGGAATCCCGGCGGCGTCCATACGCTGCCAGAGGTCGCGGCAGACCCCGGGCGTTATTTCCCACTGGTAGAGGACAACCCGGACCAGAACTTTGCGGTTGAGGAAGGTAAAGTCAGCTTTGATTGAGTTCCCGGGCAGGACCACGTCCTGTTCACAGCCGTAGCGGCGGCCGGCGTACTGCGCGGCCAGGGCGCCTACATAGCGCTTACGCCGGTAGTCGGGGCCGAGCTCAGCATGGATTTTCCGGGCTTTGCGGTAGATTTCGCGGAGAATGTTCCGAACATAGCGCGTGCCCGAGAGCACGTCCCTGTTATCTAGTAAGCATTGTTCACTTGCTTCCACTATACCACAATTCTCC
>BNUX01000164.1 GCA_025997675.1 Spirochaetia bacterium
CCCAGCCCCCCACATCGTACTCCGGGAAAGGGTCCGCCAGTTTCGCGGCGAAGGCGGCGATGCGGTAAAAGAGGTTGACCCCCAGGGAGTAGTTGGAGGACCAGCAGAGGGACCCTTGTTTTGCCCCCACCAGTTCCTCAATTTCCTTCAGGTGATCATACCAGCCCGTGGTCCCGGTCACCGTGGGGATGCCCCGTTCTATCAATGCCCGGATATTCTCCACCGCCGTATCGGGCCGGGTGAATTCCACCGCGACGTCCGCACAGGAAAGCTGTTCTGCTCCGGCTATGCTTGTATGCAGGGCGGCGCCTCTGACAAAGGGGTCCACCACCGCTACTATTTTATGACCCCGTTCCCTGGCTGTCCGTTCCAGTATCCGGCCCATCCTGCCGTATCCGATAAGGGCTATGTTCATCATTTTCTCCTATTCCAGCGGCTCAAAAAAACACCGGTGCAGGGCGGTAACCACTTCCCCCGCCTGGATGTCGTCCACAATAAAACTAATGTTCACCTTGCTGGCCCCCTGGCTCACCATTTGAACCTGCAGGCCCAGCAAGACACAGACGGCGAAGGCCCGTTGAAGGATCTCCGATGACCGCCGCACATCACCAATAATAGTAACAATGGCCTTGCCGGCTTTTATTTCCACATCCGCAATCCTGGACAGGTCCTTCTTCAGCTTCCCCAGATCGTGCACCGCGTCCAGGGTGAGGGATATCGAAACCTCGCTGGAGGCCACCATGTCCACCGAAAGCTTATGCGCCGCAAATGCCGCAAATACCTCCGCCAGGAAACCGTACTGCCCCAACATGCGGGTGGACACGATATCCACCAGGGTGACGTTTTTCCGGGAGGTGATGGCCCGCACCGGCCCGGCCTTTTTCTCCGGCGTCCCGATGATCCGGGTACCGGGCGCTCCGGGGTTGTATGAATTCTTTACCCGCACCGTGGTGCCGGTCCTGATGCAGGGCTGCATGGCCCGGGGGTGGAGCACCTGCGCGCCGAAATAGGCCAGCTCCGCCGCTTCCTCGTAGGTCACGGTTTCCACGGGCTTTGCGGCCTTGACCAGCCGGGGGTCCGCAGTCAGTATCCCGTCCACATCCTTCCAGACCTGGACCTCCGCCGCCTGCATCGCCGCGGCAATCATGGTGGCGCTTAAATCGGAGCCCCCCCGTCCCAGGGTGGTGATGTTCCCCTGCCGGTTTTTGGCGATAAACCCCGTAACCACGGGCAGCACGCCCTGTTCCAGCAGGGGGGTCAGGGCCTTGGGGATACGGTCCCAGCTTTCCGGGTCAATCTCCGCCGCGGTAAAATTAGCATCCGACAGAAACCCCGCGTCCCAGGCATCCATAGCCCGTGCCTTTACACCGATGGAATTGAGGTAGGCCGCCGCGATACGCACCGAAAGCCGTTCCCCAAAGGAAACCAGGTAGTCCTTAGTTTTGCCGCTTAGTTCCTTAATCAGGGATATCCCCGTAAGGAGGCTCGACAACTCCGCCAGGAGGGGCTCCACTTCCCCCGGGTCCTCCAACCCCAGGTCCCGCAGGGTATTCCGGTGCAATTCTTCTATAGCGCCTACCGAAACCTTTCCATCCGTCAAAGCCAGTTCGGCGGCCGCAAGGAGATGATCCGTGGTATCCCCCATAGCGGACAACACCAGGACCGGTTTTTCGGCGGTTTGACTTTTCACAATCCCAGCCACATGCCGGATCCGTTCCGCATTCGCCACGGAACTTCCGCCGAATTTCATGACAATCATGGCTATTCACCCCTTCCTGACGCTACCATAGCAAAGGGGAGGGTGTCCATGTATAGTAAGGTCACGCGATGAACAAAATACTGAAAGAAAAAATCCGGGAAGCCTACACCTCGGTCCTCCCTATCACCGTGATAGTCCTCGTGGCAAGCGTGGTCCTGGTCCCCGTGCCCTCGGGGACCATCCTGATGTTCATCGTCGGCGCGGCCCTGCTTATCCTGGGCATGGGCTTCTTTACCCTGGGGGC
>BNUX01000165.1 GCA_025997675.1 Spirochaetia bacterium
GGACCTTCACGTAAGGTACGGGTACCCCGGACTTCGTGTCGGGATAGGGGGCCGGTCCACCGGGCCTCTTTATGGGTCCCGGCATCACCGCCTGCGCGAAGGGGCGGTGTGGACCAATCAGACCAAGATCTGGGATCCTCAGGCGCCCGTTCGTTTTTTAATCAGGATGGAAAGCCGCCCCCCATACAGGAGGCGGGTTTCAATCAAACTACGCGATTACTCTCGCGCGGGAGATGAGATTAGCTAGACCCCACCGTTACTGCGGTGGCACAATCCAAACCCGTGACCCCTAGTGAGCTACCTGAACTAGTAGAAATGGTATAGGTGACACCTTTTACGAAGTCAATAGGACCGTCGACGCCTGCGTTTACAGTGAGTGTACTCGCTGAGCTACCGCCAGTAGCCACATTCGCGCTCTTAAGCTTTCCGTTTGCGTTGTTCAGTTTAAACACTCCATTCTTAACAAGGCTCACCTTTTGGGTACCGGCACTATCGCTCACATCAATCGTAGCCGTCGAGACGGTTACACCGGTTGTTGCGGCGGCGTTTATCGTAAGAACTGCTGCACCAGTCAACTTGAGTACCGTTGCGCCGGTGCCAGTGATTGTACCGGTAGTACCATTGGTTGAAGCGAATGTAAGAACATCACCGGTGTTGGTGAAC
The DNA here is from genome assembly GCA_025997675.1 of Spirochaetia bacterium. Lineage (GTDB taxonomy): Bacteria > Spirochaetota > Spirochaetia > Treponematales > Breznakiellaceae > Termitinema. The sequence continues at coordinate 664 of BNUX01000165.1, forward strand.
TTGCCGGCACCGGACAAGAAATACACCGCACCGATTTCCACTTTGCCAGTACCAACCGTGGTGATAGTTGCGGTGCTAGCTAATGCGATGTCTCCGACAGTGGAACCTTGAGTTGCTGCAAGAGTTGCCCCATCTGCCACAATAAGATCACCCGATATCTTAATATTCGCTGTGCCTACGGTGATTTTCTTGGTAGTAGGGGCAAGCACTGCACCGGCTGTCGGTTCAATCGTAACATCGGCAACGCCAGCTCTGAGTACCGTGTCAGTACCGACCTTGATTGACTTACCGGCCTTGAGCGTCAAATTCCCTGTACTCGTGAGGGTAATAGTCGCAGCAGTCGAAAGGGTCACATCGCCATTAAAAGTGAATGCGCCGCTGGTTCTACTCACTGCTTTGGCAAAGGATACTGTCCCGTTAAATGTTGAAGGTGCAGCCCCTTGTACATAGGTGCCCGCAAATATAGCGGCTCCACCAACATCGACGCCCCCTGTTGCAGTAAACGACGTGGTACCCTGTGCATCAAGCTTGCCACCAATCGTGGCTTTGCCCGTTACCTCTCCAGCCAATCCCGTGAAGGTGGCATTGCCCTTGACACTCAGGGTGCCGCCGATAGCCGCGCTGCCGTTCACCGAAGTCGTAAAGTTGCCGAGAACAAAGACGTTGCCGCCAGAAGAGGCGGCAGTAGTATCCAAGTCGCCAAGGATGAAGATATTGCCACCGGTGGGAGCTGTTATTTCTCCGGCTGTTACAGTTGCACTCGAAACAAATTTACGGTTACCCCTATAGGCTACGTTACCGGTTGGTGCTCCAGTCACTACAGCCGCGCTTTCTACAATGTCAACCCTCCCTGCTATTGTGTTATTCACTGAGGCAGGAGTAACAACTACACCACTCCCAATGATGGTACCGGTGCCGGTAACGCTTGATGCAGCCGTAATAACAAGAATACCGCTAGCACCCGTACTAAAGGCAGCTGGCCCAACCAGGCTCACGCTCCGCCCTGCGGGAATGATGACGAGGCCTGCGTCGCCTTGCTCTACTCCCGCAAAGGTGAGGGGCACACCTGAATCAATGGCAGCTTGGATACCGGCACTGCTTACCGTCCCGCCCAGATAGATGGGGCCTTTGGAGCCTTGGATACCTTGGCCACCTGTGTCACCTGTGTCACCTTTCGCGCCAGGAAGGCCATCGGCGGCTTCGGGGTTTTCGCACCCAACGAAAGATACTGCCGCCAAAAGGAGTACGGCAAGACCTACTATGAGACCATGATTAATTCTCTTCATGGTTTCTCCTTTATTTAGTGATTCCCCCCTGCTTCTACGCGGATCAGG
>BNUX01000166.1 GCA_025997675.1 Spirochaetia bacterium
AAACTCATGTAACGGAACGATTCGGACACCATTGTCGGATTTGCTGGCAGGTATATCGATAAAGTGAACATCCCCGATCCGGATAACGTGTTTAGGCGTTATCCGGGTAATTTCACTATTACGCATACCGGTACTATAGATGAGAAGAGTCTCGTATTCGGAATGCTCGCCCTATTGATGGCGGCATTTGTTTTTGTTTCCTGCGAAAGCCCCGAAGCGGCTGAAGGCCTTGTAGGCCCCGCAGGCCCGGCAGGTCCCACTGGTCCTGTAAGTACTACTAGGGGCCCTCAGGGGGTCGAGGGTTACACTCCTGCGGCCTCATTACTTGCCGTCAAGGCTTTGTTTGACGCGAACGTGAGCAAGGTGTACCATGACGGAACAGCCGACACCGACGTCACTGTCCTATCTATTCCGAATGGGAAAACGCTTTTGATTCCGGTATCAGTGACCTTAGGGGGGTCCGGCGCCGGTATTCAGGTCGAAAACGGCGGCACACTCCTCATCTCCGGCACATTGACACCTGATACCAAAGGTGTCGAGGTGGAGAGTGGCGGTACGCTTACCGTCCAGGCGGGCGGCGCACTTGTCGTTGATAGCACCAAAAAGCTTGTGGTAAAGACCGGCGCCAGGGTAACCATCCAGAGCGACGGCGCATTGATTGCCACCACAACCTTTGGAGTCGCGGGTGCGGACGGCGATGTTATCGCAAAGAATATCGGTTCGTTAGCCAAGATCTCAGGCGCGGCACAGTCTCTTTTGGCGGGCAACATTACGTTCGACACCGGCTCATGGGCCGGGTCGACCGCCATTGATACCGCATGGGCGGTGGGTACCGGTAATGTGATTTCTGTTGCCGCAGTTACCCAGACTTCCGGCCTGGGCGGCGCAGCGATTCCTTCGGGCGGCGGTAAAGTTAGGCTGTACGCTGGTACCAACAATCTTGCAGCCGCCCTTTCGGTACCGGCAAACATCACCCTGATTGTTCCCCCCGGCACCGCCATTGGCACAGTCAATGGTGGCGCTGCTTATGATCTTACCGTCCTAGGAACCGTACAAGGCGGTGGCATCGTGATTACCGGTGCGGGCAGCGGCGTAGTGACAACTACCGCATCCAGCGCACCAGTAAGCCTGGCAGTCAGTGGTGCTGGCATTGGCGTCCTTAGCATTGGTATAGCTAGTTCAGTTGCTGTCCCTGCCGGCGCAAGCATTGTAGTGGGCGGCACAGACGGCATCACCCTGGGTGAAGGTGCTTACAAATCTACTGTTGCGGCATCAACCATTACCGCTATTGCCAACGGCGGCGCAACATTATTCATCGGTAACGGCGCGACATTCCAGGTTGGGATTGTGAGTGGTGGAAAAGGCGACCTCGTCGTGGGCAACAAAAGCGCGGTTACTTACGGTAGCAGCACTCCTGCATTATTTACCGCTTCCCAAACCGCCGGATATGCTACAGTATGGCTAAAGGCGGGGGCAAAGCTCGCCGCTGACAATACCAACGGCATCAAGCTTTCGGATGGCCAATTAGGTACCGCTAGTGGTAGTACACTCCCTGCCTCCAGCGCAGGTTTTGTTAACGCCAGCAATGTCTTAGCTGCAGACGTCAAGCTGCAAAACACAGTCACCCCGAACTGGATAGCGGGGACCTTCTAATCGACCCCTCTGTACGCGGGAGTAGCCGCGTAGCGTAAACGGAAGCCGCCTCCTGTATGGGGGGCGGCTTTTTCTTTGGGGTGAGGCGGAGAAGGGGCGGGGCGCCCGGCATATTGCCGCAGCCCTTTTTGCGGTATAATGAGGCATGGAGGCTTATATGGGAACTACATGGAAACCCGTCCAACCGACGGAAATTAAAGACATCAAGATCATCCGGGAAGTAATCGCGCAGATTCGCAAACCTATCCCGCCTGAGGTGTATGCGCGGCTTGAGGAGCGAGACCGGGCGCTTGCCGGGGCGGTTCGGCAATGGA
>BNUX01000167.1 GCA_025997675.1 Spirochaetia bacterium
TCCTCGGTACGGTTTGTCCGTGGCCGTCATGGTCATAGACCGCCTCGCCGCCGCCATAGACCCTGGGGTGATCGATTTGCCCCTGGACGGCGATCATGGCGAGCTGTTTCCGGTTAGTTTTCAGCATAGACGCCCAGATAGTGTGCAATATTTGCGTTCCCGTTGATTTCCCCGCGGATACGATCCTGCTTTGAGGTGAGGAGCGTGGTGAAGCCCGGGCCGCTGCCCATGCCGGGGGAATTGGAGGAGACCACCACCCCAACCGTGGCGGCCCCTTTCAAATAGGCCCTGCCGTGGGTTGAATCGAAATCCTCTATAATGATTACATCCCCAAACCGCAGCCCGGCGAGTCCGTATCTTTCAAGATCCCGGGGATCATCGGTGATGATCCCCGCCGCATCCTCAAAGGGGACCATGCCGATGCCGTTGCCGACCAGAACCGAGGGGATACGATGGGTAACCGGTACCACAAGGCGGCCCCCTTCCTCATGGATACCCAGCTTTTCGAGGAGCAGCGGTGAAAGGCTCATCGCCTTCACCTCAGGGTAGTCCAATAAGCGGAGCCCCGTACCATAGCAGCGGGTCAGCAGCGTTTCATCGCCCCCCAATTGGGATAAGACATCCGCATCAAAATAAAAAACCGTCCGGGTTGCGCTCAGCTTCCCGGTGAGCAGTCCCTTGGCCCCCTTCGCCTCTCCGTTGACGATGACGGCCGTATTTCCCAGACAGCCGTACATGCTCAGGGCGTTCCTGGACGGGACCAGCGGGTCATGTTCCCCCGCCACGCTCACCCCGGGGGCGATATTAACCCCCGCCACGCCCATACAGGGGTCGCCCAGGCGGTAATTGTAGACGATACCCCCGCTTCCGGTCAGCAGGCGGCCGTTCCCCTCGGTATCCATCCAGGTCCCCTGAAAGGCGGAAACCGCCGCAGTGGTGATCTTCCCGGTCACGCCGACACAGGGCAGCGCTTCCTGGTTAGTTCGCAACATACCGGTAGTTTACCGGAAAAACGGCGCTTGCAAAGCCCCTCCCGGCGGTGTATATTTACGCAGTGAAGGAACGGCTGGGCCGGTTAAAAGTGGTCCGAAAACTGATTAAAACCTACCGTATTGAATCCCAGGAGGCCCTGCTGGGGTATTTACAGAAAGAAGGCTTTATCGTAACCCAGGCGACTCTGTCCCGGGATTTGAAGCTCCTCAAGGTGGGCAAGATCTCCGACGGCCAGAACGGCTATGTATATTCCCTGCCCGGTGACGACGAGCAGCAGGAAACCGCCCGGACCTATGCCCATGATTTCCTTCGGGGCTATATTTCCATCGAATGGTCCGGTACTATGGTGGTAATCAAAACCCATTCGGGGCATTCCGACGCGGTTGCCCTGGCGGTGGACACCCTGGCTCTGGAGGATGTGCTGGGTACCCTTGCGGGCCGGGACGATACGGTTTTTGTCTGCCTCCGCGAGGGGATTACCGGGGAAGACTTCATGAACAGAATGAAGGAAAGTATTCCGGAATTGGAAGATTGAGGAGTTTTACCATGAAGTATGTTGATTTTGATAAGACCGAAGCGTTTAAGAAGTTGTCGGCACTGCCTAAGAAGGGGAAGGATTTTACCTCCCTATTGAATGCCGGGCGGGTTAAGGCGGCCCGGGTTCCGGCAGGCGGCGGCCTGACCTATTCCTGGGCGGCTAAGGGGGTGGAGAAGGCCGAGTTGGACGCCCTGCAAGCCCTTTCGGACGAACAGGACCTTATTGGTAAGTATAAGGCCCTCCTGGATGGGGAGGTGGTCAATACCGGGGAAAGGCGGAAGGTGCTGCACCATCTCCTCCGCGGACAATTGGGTAAACCGGTTATCCATGAAGACAAGGATATAGGTACGTTTTATGCGCAGGAACTGGAGCGGTTTTCGGTCTTTGCCGAACTGG
>BNUX01000168.1 GCA_025997675.1 Spirochaetia bacterium
TTTATATCTGAAAACCAAGGATCGTTTTCTTTTTAAAACAGGAGATCCATAATGCCTAGTGTTAAACAACGCCTTGAACTAACCTGGATCGGCAAAGAAAACCGCCCCCACCTCGAACCCCGCATCCTCCTTGAAAACCCCGCGAAAAGCCACCACGCCAAACACCGCACCGGCAAAAAAGACATCTTCGACAACCGTCTCATTTTTGGTGACAACCTCCTTGCCTTAAAAGCCCTGGAACAGGAATTTACCGGCAAAGTAAAATGTATCTACATAGACCCGCCATATAATGCCAATGCTGCAACTTTATATGAAGATGGATTAGAACATTCAATATGGCTAGGGCTTATACGCGACAGATTGGAAATATTAAAGAGATTATTAACAAATACTGGTTGTATATTGGTTCAGATTGATGCCTATGAAATGGCACATCTAAAATTGATAATGGATGAAGTTTTTTCCAGAACAAATTTGGTAAATATAATTAGCATTAAGACAAAAATTGCCGGAGTAAGTGGTAGCCATCTGGGAAATAGTCTGCAAGATAATGTGGAATATATTCTATTTTATGCAAATGATTCAAGCCAATTTCAATTGAATATTGTTCCTCAAAAACAGCAAGAATTAGTTAATTATATTCAAGAAATGGAGGATGAAGGAAAGAGCTGGAAGTATACAAGCGTCATGGAAAATATTGATGACGGTAAATATGTTAAAGATATCTTAGCTGGAAACGGTGATACAATAAAATTATTTCAGCATAAGAAGGTAGTTGTTTCTTCAATAAAATCTGTTGCTGATAGGTTTTGTAATGGCGACATAAAAAAAGCATATTATAAATATATTGATAAAGTTTTTAGAACCACAAATGCACAGACTTCAATTAGAGATCGTGTAATTGAGGCAACGAAAGGAATAAACAATGAGTATTTTAGTATTCAGTATGTTCCTACAAAAGGAAGAAATGCTGGTAAGCTCTCAACATCGTATTATAAAGGTGACAACTTAATTGCGTGGCTTAAAGATGTTGTGGCAATAAAAGGTAATAACATAGTAAAATTAGATAATATGGGTAATCTCTGGGATGATATTCAGTATAACAATCTTACAAAAGAAGGTAGTGTACAGTTTCCAAACGGGAAAAAGCCCGAAGCCCTTATTTCAAGAATACTTGATATGTGTACTGGAACTGGCGACCTTGTCCTCGACTCCTTCGCCGGTTCCGGCACCACCGGCGCGGTAGCCCATAAAATGGGCCGCCGCTGGATCATGATTGAACTCGGCGAACACTGCCATACCCACATCATCCCCCGGCTAAGAAAGGTAATCGACGGCGAGGACTCAGGCGGCATTACCGAAGCCGCAGGCTGGAAGGGCGGCGGCGGGTTCCGGTATTACCGGTTGGCGCCTTCCCTGCTTCAAAAAGATAAATGGGAAAACTGGATTATCAACAAAGAATATAACCCGGAAATGCTCGCGGAAGCGGTCTGCAAGTTGGAGGGCTTTACCTACGTGCCATCCGACACCCTCTACTGGATGCATGGAACATCAACAGAAAACGATTATATCTATGTAACCACCGCCCAGCTTACCCATGACCAGCTTGCCTTGCTTTCTGATGAAGTCGGGAACAATCGAACCCTTCTCGTCATGTGTACCGCGTTTCGCTCCCGTGCCGGTGGATTTCCCAATCTGACCATAAAGAAAATACCCGCATCGGTATTATCAAAATGCGAGTGGGGGCACGATGATTACAGCTTACAGATTGAGAATCTGCCGATAGCAAAAAAACCGGTGAAAAAACAGCCGGGATTATTTGAAGAGGAGGAAGAATCTTAAACCGCTGATAGCACGGAGGGTACAGAGAAAACACCCTCCGCGAACTCCGCGCCCTCTGCGGTTTTTAGTTTTCGCCTTAAT
>BNUX01000169.1 GCA_025997675.1 Spirochaetia bacterium
TTTGTTGAGTGTGGAGAGAACATCTTGCATTCTTTGTGGAATAAAAACTAAGGGGCTGACACCTGAGATTCTCAACATAACTCTCTTAGAAGCTTTTTTAAATCCTTTAAAAGCATCTTTGGATTGCCGACGTTGAACCGTCCCTCACACTCTTTTGAAACAAGTAAAAATGCTCCTTAGGAATACCATTGAATTTCCTTAAATGCCTTTTGGCCTGATTCCAAAAATTTTCAATTTCCTTGATAGGATTGTATTTATCCGCAAGGAATTGTGTATGATTCATCCTATAATGCTTAAATTCTGACACATCTAAGGCATGATAAGCTTTAAAATTGTCCGTATAAACGATGGAATCGGGCATGACTTTTTCTTTTATAAGGGGGATCAACGTTGACTTTTTTGCGTCATCTATAACTTCCGTGTCAACATTTCCGCCTCTTTCACTATTCCAAAAACAAGAACCTTCCCGGCAGCTCTGCGACCTCGTTTTCCTTCCCTAACTCCACCGAAATAAGACTCATCACGTTCGATTTTCCCACAAAATTGCTCGATATGATTTTGCTGTTTGAATGCAATCGTTCCCCGTAATTTATGAAAGAATCTTATGGCAGAATTCCTGTGAATACCGATCAATTCTGCAGCTGTTCTAGCTGTCGTTCCTGCAACAAAAAATTCCATTAATTTTAGCTGTTCTTTTTTGCTCAATTTGCAATGTTTTATGTACATACGCGCACCTTAACATAAAAATGTTAGGTGTCAGCCCCAAAATTAAAGTACACGCGTAAAAAAAACTTTTCTCTACAAGGAGCGCGATGAACAAAAACGCAAAGAATTTCAAGAAAAATTGAAAGAAATTCCACCGGAAAAACGCGTTTTTATAGACGAAACGGGTTTTCAGATTTTCTTGACCCTTTTGCACGGATACTGCTTGAGAGGGCATAGACTTTTTGCTGAAAAACCTGGAAAACGCTTCCGGCGCCTCAATATGTTGGGAGGCTAGGTTAACGGAAAGTTAATAGCTCCTTTTTTATATTACGAGAACACCAATACAGAGTTGTTTAATAAATGGGTTAAGGAAGTACTAGTTTTGGCATTAATTCCAGGCCAAGTTGTGATATTGGACAACGCAAGTTTTCACAAAAGTAAAGAAACGATCGCCATAATTGAAGCTGCTGGATGCAGTGTTTTGTTTCTGCCTCCTTATTCTCCAGATTTCAACCCTATTGAGAAATTTTGGGGAACATTAAAGGGAAGAGTCCGGGCTGTTTCAAAGTATTTTAAAACGTTAGAAGAGGCTGTGAAGGTAAGTTGTTACAATATATCGGAGGAGATCGCAAAGATGCAATATTTTCAGGCCGCTTAGCTATAAAAGCTCGATTCCCTCCGCGATGGCGACTTTTGAGGCTGCTATAATCGTTAGAACCTAAACGTTTCAACGAACGGATAATTTGTCGTTCACTAAGCTTAAGCTGCCGCCCAGCCTCAACTTGCGTCAATTTTCTTTCTTTTACTTGGCGCAACACATAGAGTCTCTCCATGTCCCTTTCACGAAACACCCATGACATTGTTCCTGCCTCAACAAATCCGTAATTTGACCAAAGTTATAGGATCCTTTTTGGGACCTGAAACATGACATTCCTAAATTGCACAACATGACATTCCTAATTGCGCTGACATGCAGAAGATGGTCAAAGATACAGTGAAGAGCAAGAAATTCATCATCAAACAGATAATTTCCAGATAGGCGAGGAGTAGGCTTTAGCTGTTAATCCGCCTTGCAAGCAGGACAGAATACCACCGGCCTTTAGCCGGTGGTCGTTTATTTTCTCGCTCGTCAAGCCTATTCTTGATCCTTTCGCTGCCCCGCTGCCCAAGCGCTGCCCAACAAAACACCTCGGAGCTAAACAACAAAAA
>BNUX01000170.1 GCA_025997675.1 Spirochaetia bacterium
CATTAAATATTCGCAATCTTATATTTTCGAGAGAAAAACAGGTTTCAACAGGGCCCGACAGCACCCTTGGAAGCATCGCTCCGACGACACGGAGTCCATTCGACCCAACACAAAAAATACCGCACTCGCGCGGCGCTGGTAGTACCTGAGGATTGGGAGATAAAAGAGGGCCTGATTGGTATGAAGCGCGACGCCGTGAATCGACTCGTGAGCTGTCTATGGAAAGAGGAGGAGGAACGCGCCGTCTTCGGGCTGTGCACCGAAACCATGGGGTATTCGAAGCACGAAGGTTTTATGTATTATAGACTGCGTAAGATCGTACCTGTCTAGTCCCAAATTCTTGTTGTATAATTCTTGAGCAAACTCCGTCGACTCTTTCCCCCTCTTTTTAGCAACAAATTCTACGGGGGTAAACCCTTTTATCGCCTTCAATCTTTTCCCCAAGTTATAGGCATTGATAAAATCTTTTAAATGATTCTTTAAGGACTCTTCGTCTTTGTAATAATACTTCTTAACCGTTGCTTCTTTTATCGTTCTGCCCCTGCGCTCAACTTGCCCATTTGTCCAAGGATGGCAAGGCTTTGTGAGCTTATGAAGGATCTCATTCTCTCTGCCAATGGTATCAAATTCGTGTTCTTTTTTGCCTTTAAACTGTTTGTTTGTGAACTGCGCACCGTTATCGTCAGGATACGATAAATCTTATAAGGAATATTTTTAATGAGATTTCTTAAAAATTGTGTTGATTCTTTCGTTCGCATCCTGTGCTGAACCTCAACGTATGCGTATTTACTAACTCTATCCATCCCTACAAAAAGGTACAGTTTTCCTTCTTCGGTGTGAACTTCCGCACTATCAACAGGGAAAAATCCCATCGCATCATCCGTGAATTTTTGCGTTTTCTTCTGGAATTCTTCGTCTTTTGGAAGAACACGGATTCCGTTTCTTTTAAAAAGTCTATGCAGAGAAGATCTTGTTACATTTGGAATTGTCGCCTGCAAGGCATACAAACAGTCGTCCAAAGGAAGCAAGGCGTGCTTGCGAAACGCAACACAGATTGCCTCCTCTTCTTTCGTTAAAACAGTTGAAGGGCTATATTGAGGCCAGAAGCTTTATCAGACATAGATTCTCTGTGCTTTCCTTTCATAAGCGTTGGAGGACTCAGACGATACTTTTTTGCAAGCTTGGCTATGCTCTCTTGACTTTGAGGAATTTCGAGACGAATTGCCTCCGTCGTTCGGGCGTTCCTGTGGTAAATCTGTCTCCTAAAGCCTCCTTCCACACTTCATAATCTTGCTCAAGAATTATACAACAAAAATTTGGGACTAGACATCCTAAAAATCCCACGGGATTGTTGCAACGCCTCCGTGGTTCGATATGATTAAAAATTTAATCACAATGTCATCATAATGGGTCGGAATATATGAGGAGTTCTATAACTAGGAGTGATTTGTGGGCGAATAACGTAACAAAACTGAGACCTAAGCTGGCCCTGTTGAAACCTGTTTAGGGGGTGCCCAATCTTAAATACATTCGAATTATTGACTATTTGTATGCTATTTATTAACAACGATACATTAAATATTCGCAATCTTATATTTTCGAGAGAAAAACAGGTTTCAACAGGGCCTAAATGAATTTGTAAAATCGGTGCACTAGCATGCTCTTTTAGGGCGCCCGTCCGATAGTTTGAATTTAGAAGACCAAATGCGCCATTGTATAGGAACGGCGGAAGATACTCTGCGAAAAAGCATCTCAGCCCCATACTTTCAGAATCTTCAACACGATTTACTTTGTTATAGCTAAGCGGCTTGAAAAATTTGCAAAAAAAATGTAAACCCTATTAGTGATTTTTGTTAACGGTTTTAAT
>BNUX01000171.1 GCA_025997675.1 Spirochaetia bacterium
CGAATGGCTTGGAAAACTGGCATTAGCCGCAGGTTTTAAATCCTGGTCCTTTGAAAAAACACGGGATAGAAATATAAAATGGAAAAACCGCAAGCATACCGTGCCTTTGAAAGAAGGCCGATTGTGGATAAGGGGTTAATACGGCTGTTTCATATTCTCATAAATTAGGTCAAATTATCGGGGACTGTTTGGAAAACGCAGTAGAACCTTTTCTCAGGGAATTCGCCGATAACCATAATCTCTATTTTGATAAAAAGGAATACAGGAAAGCCCGCAGAGGAACAAAATTGACATGGGAAGACATAAATCATAATAAACATGATCTTGATTTTGTACTTGAAAGGGAAGGAACACAAGAAAAAATTGGGAAACCGGCCGCGTTTATTGAATGTGCATGGCGGAGATATACCAAACACTCTCGAAACAAAGCACAGGAAATACAAGGAGCGATAATGCCTTTGTTTGATAAATATAAAAAAGAAAACCCCTTTATTGGTGTTATTTTAGCTGGTGAATTTACGAATAATTCTCTCATGCAACTAAAATCATTAGGATTCTCTATTTTATATTTTTCGTACGAAAAAATAATAAATGCGTTTCGTAGTATGGGAATTGAGGTTTATTTTGAAGAAAACACTGAAGAAACTCAATTTGCAAAGCAGATTGAGCTATGGGATAATTTAACGGAAAATGGCAAAGTAAATGTATATACAGCAATAACAGAGCAGAATCCTTTGGAGATAAATCAATTTATTTCCGAATTGGAAACAAAAATAAGCAGAAAAATTATTAGGATTCATATATGGATGATGTTTGGGAAACAATATATATTTGATACTATAGAAAAAGCAAAAGAATTTATTGTTAGTGTTGATATTGATGGAATTTCCCCAAGGTTTAGTCAATATGAAGCGGAAATAGAATATTCAAATGGAGATATAATCAAAGTGGCCTATCATAATCAAAATGATATGTTGAGCTTTCTATCGAGTTTTATATGAAAAGTCGGTATGAGGTGAATCCGGCGGGAGAACAGAAGAAACTGGAAAGGGGCCGCGCTTCCGCGCATATACCACAGCAGCCTTGACGGCACGGCCCTTTTGGGTTTTATCTATATATATGACGCTTTCATTCAAATCTTCCACCGAAGTATTCGACTGGCTGGACCAGTTTGTAAACCTTGAGGCGGGGCAGCACCCCCCCAGTTTCCGGCCCGAACGGATGCAGATTATCGCCGCCGCCCTGGGGCACCCCGAATTGTGCGCCCCCTCCTTCCATGTGGCGGGTTCCAAGGGTAAGGGCTCGGTTACGGGGATGCTTACCTCGATTCTTGAGGCGGCGGGACACAGGACCGCCCAGTATATTTCCCCCCATGTAGCGGATTTCCGGGAGCGGATAACCCTGGGCCACACTTTCCTGGAGGAGAACGTCTATATTGAGGCGGGAAATACTATGCAGGATCTGGTAAAGACCCTGGAGGATACATCGAAGGGCGAATACCGGCTCTTTCACGGGGACGGCCCGGAGGATTCCCCCCCTACCTACTTTGAACTGCTGACCCTGTACTTTTTCCTCTGCGCCCGGCTCGTCCAAGGGCTAGGCGGCTGCGACGCCCTGGCTGTGGAGACCGGCATGGGGGGCGTGCAGGACCCCACCAATATCGTGGACCCCCTGGTGTCGCTGCTCACCGTGATAGAACTGGAACATACGGAATTTCTGGGGACCACCATTACCGAGGTGCCGGCACCAAGGCGGGGATCATCAACATGACCAGCCGGAACCGGGTGGCTCAGTTCCTCCGCCGACTGTACCTGGAGCCCC
>BNUX01000172.1 GCA_025997675.1 Spirochaetia bacterium
CGATGCCCTGCAAGCCGGTATTGCGCCTTTCATGCAGGCATGGCTGGTCTTTATCACCCCCAATTCCGGGAAGGTTGACCGGGACAACATGAATGTGGCCCTAAAAGCCGCACGGACGCTCATGGCGGCATTCGCCAGGACTCACCTCCTCTATAACCCCCTGGTAAGTGACGCTCAGAAGGCGCAGATGGGCTTTGGCCCGAAACCGAAGCCGGCGCCGGGCTGGAGTACTCCCCCGATCCTGTGGTTTGAAACCGCGATCCGCCAAATCAAGTTCCGGTTCAAGGGTACGGAGATAGGCCGGCAGGGTAAGGCTGTCGGCGCCAAATACCTGGAGATGCGTATCAAACGCGCCACAGACAGGCCGCTGAGCGTCGATGATTACACCAGTGTGGAGATAGCCTCCGGATCCCCCCTGGTCATCACCTGCACCGAAGAGCAGCGGAGAACCCGGATATGGTTCTGGGCCCGCTGGGTAGCCAACACGAACGAGAAAGGCCTTTGGAGCGAAATGTACCCGGTATATTTTACCTAAGTGGGGCGCCCGGTTTTGCCATAGACCGGGCGTTTTTTTTTTGGAGGCGGCAGGTGATTGAAAGGTGCGTATATATGTAGTTATACGACATTTGGCCTAAGATGTATTTAAAATAAATGAAAATAAACACTTGACAAAATATTATGAATAAAATACTATAAAACAATGAAAGTAAAAGATTATTATAATGCCGATTGTGCAAAATTACTGTCTCAAAAAATTAAAACGGTATTTCCCGATTTTAACGAAAAGGCATTTATAAAATATGTGGATAAAAATGTACCGGATAAAGAATTTTCTGAACGAATGGATGTTTTTGCAAATGCTTTTGAATTATATTTACCGGAAAATTATGAACATAATATAAAAATATTTGAACAAATTTTAGGGCAGGAATTAAAACAAGAAACAGGTATGTTTTCTGAAGGCTGGTGGTTGTGGCCTATTGGAAGATATGTTGAAAGGCATGGGAATAAAAATGTAAAAATATCATTGGATTTTATAAAAGAATTAACAAAAAGATTTACCGGAGAATATGCAATAAGGCCATTATTGGCAAATAAACCAAAAGAAACAATAAAAACAATGGTAAAATGGAGTAAAGATGAAAATGTTCATGTAAGGAGACTCGCAAGCGAAGGAGTAAGAATAAGTTTGCCCTGGTCTAAAAAAATATATATTGCAATAGACGAATTTGAAAAATATAAAATAATATTGACAAATTTAAAAAACGATAAATCAAAATTTGTTCAGAAAAGTGTCGGTAATAATTTAAATGATTTGTATAAAGAATTTCCTGAAAAAGCAAATGAAATAATAAATGAATGGAAAATAAACAATCCGACAAAAGAAACAATATGGATAATAAATCATGGATTAAGAAGTGTAAAAAAAGATAAAAAATAATGGGGTGCGGCCAAACGTCGTATAGCTTTCACGTCTATGTGCAATTTTTTGAAAATTATGTGTAAAACCTATTGACAAAACAATAAAAATCAAGTAAAATATAATTATGTGGTGCCGAGGCATTGACATAGGGGGATTTATATGCGGACGAATGTGGATTTAGACGATACTTTGGTTGCTCAGGCAATGAAAATCAGTGGAATTAATACCAAAAGGGCTGTATTAAATATGGTATTAAAGGAATATATCAGAAAAAATAATTTAAAAAGAATATTGAAGTATAAGGGTTCAAATGTATGGGAAGGGAATCTCGAAGAGATG
>BNUX01000173.1 GCA_025997675.1 Spirochaetia bacterium
CTCTCAGGCGGCAGGGTCATTGGAAAGGGCGACAAGGAACGGTACATATTTTTTTCCGACGAAGCCCGGGAAGCTATCGCGGAGTATCTGCCCGCCCGGCTGGCCCGGATCAAAGCGGAGCGTCCCACGGACAGGCTCTTTGTAAACCGCCGGGGGGGGCCCATTTCGGTGGCCGGGGTGCGGTGGATCATCGCCCGGTACGCCGACCGGTCGGGGCTGCAAAAGAATGTGCACCCCCACGCCCTGCGGCACAGCTTTGCTACCCACCTGGTGAACGCCGGCTGTGATGTCAGGATTGTTCAGGAACTTTTAGGCCATGCCAGCCTGAGTACAACCCAGCGTTACACCCATGTGGATATGGAACGGTTAAAGAAGGTATATGCTAAGGCCCATCCTCATGGGAAAAGGAAAGTTAAATGAAGAAACAAAAGAAAGAGTCGGACTTACCGGTCCGTAAGTTCCGCTCAACCACGGTTCTTGCGGTGCGCCGTGACGGCAAGGTTGCCATGGCCGGGGACGGTCAGGTAACCCTGGGTGAAACGGTGATGAAGAACAACGCCCGCAAGGTCCGGCGGCTTATGGACGGCAAGGTCCTCTGTGGTTTTGCCGGAGCCACCGCCGACGCCTTTACCCTCTTTGACCGCTTCGAGGCAAAGCTCAAGGAATATTCCGGAGACCTGCTCCGGGCGGCGGTGGAACTGGCAAAGGACTGGCGTACCGACCGGGCGCTGCGGAAACTTGAGGCCCTGCTCCTGGTAGCGGACCTTTCCAAGACCCTGCTCATCTCCGGTACCGGGGACGTGATCGAGCCCGCCGAGTATGCCCTGGCCATCGGGTCCGGGGGCAACTACGCCTACGCGGCGGCCCTGGCATTTCTTGAGGGCAGCAGTTTTACTGCGGCGGAGATTGCCGAAAAGAGTCTTAAAATTGCGGGAAGCATCTGTATATATACGAATAACAATATCACTCTGGAGGAGTTGAGCTGATGACAAGCGAAAAAAACCTGGACCGGCTTACCCCCCGGGAAATTGTGGCGGAACTTGATAAGTATATCGTGGGTCAGAAGAAAGCCAAGCGGGCGGTGGCGGTGGCTTTACGAAACCGTATCCGGCGGCTCAAGCTTGAGCCGGAGGTGCGGGAGGATATTGCCCCAAAGAACATCCTCATGATAGGCCCCACCGGGGTTGGCAAAACCGAAATTGCCCGGCGCCTGGCAAAACTGGCGGGTTCCCCCTTCATCAAGGTGGAGGCTACCAAGTACACCGAGGTTGGGTACGTGGGCCGGGATGTGGAATCCATGATCCGGGATCTCATGGCCGCCGGTGTTGCAATGGTCAAACAGGAAATGCAGGAAACGGTTACGGCGGACGCGGAAAAGCGGGCCGAGGAAGCCTTGTTAGATTTGTTGCTTCCCGGTACGGGCAAAAAAGCCAAAACACCGAAACAGCCGGATGGGGGACCTGTGGTGCGGCCCATGGGCACCTTTGCGTTAAGTCCCAATGGCGGTAACGGTACCCTGATGGGTACGGCTATCCAGGTGGGTATCCCGATGATGCTGAAACAAGACGGCAGTGTTGCGGCGATACCGGAAACAGGTGATAGTGAAGCAGCCGGCAGCGAGGCCGCAGATCAGGCGGAGGATTCCGCCGCCGATCAAAAGGCGGAAACGAAAAAGGATTCCACCAGGGAAAAGTTCCGGGCCATGCTCCGGGAGAAAAAGCTGGAGGACCGGCTGGTGGAAATTACG
>BNUX01000174.1 GCA_025997675.1 Spirochaetia bacterium
GAGGGCATTGGAAGCGCTGGGAAAATAGGATTATTACCTAATCCTGTACCACAATATCCTTCCGCATACTAATCACTTTCCGCCGTTTATTATTCATTTAGGCGGCTATGTTTCCGGTGGATCGTTCAGCAAAAAGCCATGTCAGGGCCATTTGGTCTACTTGGAACCGGGCGGCAGGGGGTGTCCTGCCCCATTTTAAGCTTATTTTATCACTACCTATTCTGTTGAATTATTTGTGTTAGAGAATTTCGCAACGATGATACCCAATCGTTATGGTTAGCTGCTTTCTCAGCAACATCCAAATATCTCAGTGCCGCATCATATTTATATTTCCTATTATACGGTAATTCTGTGATAAGAGAAGCATAATGCAAGGCAATAACTTCATTCATCATTCCAGATTTTATCACTTGAGTATATAACGTTATGGCTTTTTCAAAATCCCCTGTGTCATACAATGCCCATGCTTTACGAAAAACAGCATCGGCGTCAATACCTATTTTATAAATTCTCTTTAATGCCGGTATCAAAATATGCTCGCCCATAACTGCCTTATCAAGAACTTTCATCATTTTTGTTGCGGATGTCCCAATGTTTTTAATATTAACGAGTTGAAATGATATTGCGTCCTGTTCATAATTCTTGTAGTTTTTCAGAACATCTTTGAGAACACCCGTTAATGTATCCCTTGTTGCCTTTATTGTAAAAGCGTGTCCGCTACAAGCATGACGACTCGGAACCGTATCGGGTACTAACCAATCTTCTACTGCTATAGCCGGTTTATGCATAAGCACAGCTTCGCACATAGTACTGGACTCATCTGAAACAAGTATATCCGAAACAGCCAATGCGTGAAGAATATTGGTCTTAGGGTCTAACATCGTTACATTGGGAATGTTTTTGTGCAATGCTGCCATTTGCTGTATGTTTTGTTTTATATTTAAATACAGATTAGGTATACCAGGAAATTTCCATGTTGCATCTATCTGAGATTGTTTGATGAGAATATTAACATCCGAAAGCAATGCCGCCTGTACGAAATCATCCTGTTTTCCATCGTTTTCCCAAGACGGCGCATACAAAACCGTCTTTTTTGAGGGGTCTAACTGAAGGGAATTTCGCAAAGTATTAACTTGTTCCTCAAATTGAGGGGTCGCAATAATATCAGCCTTTGGCCAACCTATTTGATATACCCTCCCACGGGGTCTGCAATAATCATGATATGAAGCCCTTTTCCACATGTTTGCCCAAAAAGTAGCCGGTAAAAAACCAATATCATATTTATTCCAAACTTCTATTTGCCAAATATCCGGCCACCGTGGATATGCTTGGAGTAAGTCATGTAACATAATCGCAGAAAATTTCGCATTTTCCGGTGCATTTACGTGTTGACAATAAAAACCGATTTCACATTTTTTATTTCCATCTTCGGTGATGTCTGTTTTGTATCCAAGTTTTTCTGCTGCTCTGACAAGTGGTTTACATAATTCTCTATCAGCCTGTGTCTTTATAAAAAATGTAATTTCTTTTTTGAGACTAAGACGAGCAGTCCTTTTTGTCAATTTCATAAACAACTTTCCTCCTAACAAGAATAGTTAACTTTATTTTGTTCCAACAATCGCGTAGTAATGAGTATTATCCCATTTGTTATAATCCGGTGGATAAATATCAACAACGTTAATTTCTTTGAATCCGATGTTTCTTAAAATTTGCACTTCCTTATCAATATGCCGGTATTGTGAAAAG
>BNUX01000175.1 GCA_025997675.1 Spirochaetia bacterium
TGGAACTGGCAATTTTACACTTAAATTACGTGCTAATGAAACCATTACGGACGACGTTGTGTTACCTGCTAGGTTAACTCTTATTATTCCTGACGGCGTAACCTTAACAGGGATTACCGATGGTAGTAAAGGAATTAGCGTAGCTGAAGAGCTTATCGTCGAAAAAGGCGGTACTATTGCAAGCGGTGCATCTACAGCAACTAAGTTCCTGACAATTGTTGGTACAGGTAAAATTACCGCAGGTGCAATCGTTATTAGCGGGGCCGGTACTATAATAGGTGAGGCCGCTGATGTGATAACAATTGCGAACACCACTGGTTTTGGTAGTTTTACAAGTACAGTAAACAAAAAGGTTCTTATTACAGGCGCCACCCAAATCAATGCAGGTAATGGTGCTGTACTAGTCAAGGCTGGCACTTACACGGGTGCCGCCACTGGTTACGTAAGGATTGATGGAACTGGTGCAAATTCTGCAACTTTAACAGTAGATAATAATACGGCGGTAGCTGCTGCTATTACTATTGGCCTATCAACTGCAGCTGCAGAAATCAACATTGGAGCAAACGGTACACTCGCTGCAAAAAGTGCTGTTTCAACCATCATTCCTGTCAGCGATGGGGCAGCCGCCGGAAAATTAAAACTAGCAGTAGGCGCCAAAATTGCACTTAATGGTGTTACTACTGGTACTGCTGCCATTACTGATGCAGGTGTTCTAACTCAAGGCACTGTAGCAACTGCAATCGCTTACAAAGCTGCAATAAGTTCTGCAACATGGGTAGCGGATATATAACTAATACTCGCCGGCGGTATTCATAGCCGGCACGAGATAACAGGGCGGGGGCGGAGGCTCCCGTCCTGTTAACCCTGCGGTATAAACGCGGCAGCCACGTGGCTCTGCGCAGGCGGTGATGCCGGGAGGACCCATAAAGCCCCCCGGTGGACCGGCCCCCTATCCCGACACGAAGTCCGGGGTACCCATATCTTACGTGAAGGTCCTTGGAACCCTCCTTTCGTAATTTATCCTTTAGAACGGTGGAGAAAAGTCGTCTTAAGGTTAAGACGTCACGTCTTGAGGTCAAGACGCGGCATCTTAAGGTCAAGACGTGACGTCTTAAGGTCAAGACGTGACGTCTTGAGGTCAAGACGTGCCTTCTTGAGGTCAAGACGTGACGTCTTGAGGTCAAGACGTGGCATCTTAAGGTTAAGACGTGGCGTCTTGTGGTTAAGACGTGACGTCTTGTGGTTAAGACGTGGCTTCCAGTGATCCGGACGTGGCGTCCTAAGGTTAAAACAAGCCGTCTACCGGTGTAGACAGGCCGCACATTGAGTGAAAGGAGATGAGGTATGTTGTTTTCGTTTTATCAGGCTTTACCGGATAGTATGTTAATGCTGTTTGTGGAAGGGATGATAGTGTTTTGTATGCTGCATGGACCCCGGCTCGCTATACCGACCCCGGTGATAGAGGCTCTGCAGGCGATTTTTGCCCCCTACAAGGTTGCCTTTCTAAAGGTGGCCGAGGATGGTAACTTCGGCAGTGGCGATGTAGCCGTGAAGGACGCGGCACGGGCCGCCCTCATAAGCGCCCTTGAGGAATTTATAGGCAATTGGGTCCGCCCGAACAAGAAATGGACGGCGGCGGACCTGATCGATGCGGGGTTTCCCCGGGAGAGCGCCCCCGGCGGAGGGAAGATTGAATCAAGCCCCATCATGAGCCTTGACGGAAAGC
>BNUX01000176.1 GCA_025997675.1 Spirochaetia bacterium
CATGATTTCAAACTTCCAGCCCCTGGTTTCGGCAAACCGGGAGTACATACGGTAGAGGTCCGACGCAAAGAGGGCCGCCTCTTCGCCGCCGGTACCCGCCCGGATTTCCATGATGATGTTCTTTTCGGCCAGGGGTTTGAAGGAATCCGCCAGTTCCCGGGCGGCGGCCTGGGATTTGACCCGCCCGGTATGATTTTGTATCAATACTACCGCAACAAAGCCCAGAATTAAAACCAAGGCTGCCCCCCCAAGGCCCAATAACTTTATCCGCATGGCATCATCCTACCCAAAAAAACAACCTGTGCCAGTCCCCCTGTTCACTACCACACCGTAGGCTTTCCGGGTCCGGCCGGTGCGGTGATGGTAAAGCTTTCACCGGAAGGCTCTATCACATAAAAGCCCTTATTGAGGGTATATTTTTTTACGCTTTCACTTATAACTACACCCGCAATGGCTCCGTAGTATTTCCGCGTATCCTCACGGATATCCGCAGCGGCGCGTAATTTTTCCATGCGTTTAATATGGTCGTCTACATCGCGGGTGTCGGGCTTGGCTTTTGTCTCAACAATCATAACGCTGTCGCCGTTTTCCAGGAAAACGTCAACTTCAGCGAATATACCGTGTTTACGGTCCACAATTTCCACATTTCGGGCAATCTTTTCATAGGAATATCCCAGCTCATTGAACTTTGCATTCAGACCCGGAGCAATCATATATTCGACCACTTCGCCAAAGCGGTTATTAAGCGCCCCGAACTTTTTATCGGTCTCCTTCATTTGCCGGGCAGTTTCTTCCTGCAGCCGACGGGTCTCCTTCATTTGTAGGGCAGCTTCTTCCTGCTGCTTCTTCATTTGCAGGTCAAATTCCCGGCTGCGCTCCTTCATTTGCCGGTCAAATTCCCGGCCGCTCTCCTGGATCATCTCCCAGACCTTCTCAAAGGTCACCGGCTCTTCGTTCCGCTCGTGTGTTATAACTGGCATACTCGCCCCCTCTTTATAGTATACTCTATTCCGCCTAAGTAAACCACGTCTCACGAGTCGGAAACAGCTATTGCACGGATGTTTTTCTTTCTGCTATACTTTATACCATTATGGATGTTGCAATTAACCCCCGGGGTAACGGCGCCTGTCCTCTTTGCGATCAGAATGGCGCCTGCCGTGTTCAGGGTACCCTCTTCAAAGCAATGGAGGAATTTTCCGCCCAGGACGACCCAATAGAAGTGGTGGTTTATTCATGTCCTCAATTCGAGGAGAAACAGTAAGTGAATGAACGTCTCGAATCCCTGCTGCGACGGCATACGGAACTATCCGGCCTGGTCCAAAACCCGGACTTGGTGAAGGATCAGAAAAAATACCGTGCCATCATGAAGGAATATTCCCAGTTGGATACCATCGCCGCTTCACAGCGGGAGATAGAAGAAATTACCGGACAGCTTGATGACGCCAAATCCCTCGTCCAAAACGAAAAGGACCCGGGGATGCGGGAAATGGCCAGGGAGGAAAGCCGGGAACTGGAAACCCGCCTGAAGGATGCCGAAGACCGCCTCAAGTTCCTCCTTGTTCCCAAGGACCCCCTGGACGAAAAGAACATCATCATGGAAATCCGGGCGGGTACCGGCGGCGAAGAGGCGGCCCTCTTTGCGTCGGACCTCTACCGTATGTACTCCCGGTTTGCCGAAACCAGGGGCTGGAAGTTTGAAATCATG
>BNUX01000177.1 GCA_025997675.1 Spirochaetia bacterium
AAAATGCCCCGGCCGCTCTCGGTGATCCCGCAACGGTAGTGGGACAGGACGCCCTGCTGGGCTTTGTTCAGCGGGAGGGGATAACCCTTACCGTGGTGGGTCCCGAGGTTCCCCTGGCTCTGGGCATCGTTGATAGGTTTCGTGCCGCAGGACTCGCCATCGTGGGCCCCGGCAAACAAGAAGCCCGGCTTGAGGCGAGCAAGGGGTTCTCCAAGGCGTTTATGGGCAGATATGGTGTGCGTACCGCAGGGAGTGAGACCTTTACCGATTATGCTTCGGCGCTCAAATACGCCCACGCCCATTTTGACGGGAAGCAATCACCCTTGGTTGTGAAAGCCGATGGACTTGCTGCGGGGAAGGGGGTGGTTATCGCCGCCAGTCTTGCTGAGGCCGAAGAGAGCCTTACCGCCTTTATGAAAGATAAATCCCTGGGAGCCGCCGGTTCCTCGGTGGTGCTGGAGGAATTTCTTCCGGGCAAAGAAGTTTCAGTCCTGGCGGCGGTGAGCGTACAGCCCGGAAGAAAAGGGGGGATAACCCCCTTCGTGTCCGCCCGGGATCACAAGCGCCGCTTCGAGGGCGCACAGGGGCCCAATACCGGTGGCATGGGATCCATCGCCCCGGTTCCGGATTTTACCGCCGCAGCCCAAAGGGACTTCGATACAAAAATCCTCCAACCGACCCTCCGGGGCATGGAGGCGGAGGGCATGGATTACCGGGGCTTTATTTTTTTCGGTCTCATGGTAGAAGACGACCGTTGTTCCCTGCTGGAGTACAATGTGCGGCTGGGGGACCCTGAAACCCAGGCGGTATTGCCCCTTGCGGATTTTGACTTCGCCGGTCTCTGCACCGCGATTCTGGACGGAACCCTGGACGCCTTCCCCCTCAATTGGAAGCCCGGTGCGGTCTGCGCTCCCGTGGCAGTGGCCGATGGCTACCCCGGCTCCTACCGCAAGGGGGACAGCATTACTATTAACGAAAATGCCCTTGCAAAAACCGGCGCACAGATATTCATCGCCGGGGCGGAAAGAGCCGGCGGCTCCACGGAACTGCGAACCGGTGGGGGCCGGGTTCTGGCGGCCTCCGCCTGGGGCGCCTCTGCGGACGAGGCATGGACCAGGGCGTATCAGGCGCTGGGAGCGGTCAGCTTTGAGGGCATGGCGTACAGGAAGGATATCGGGCGGGAGCCGTGATAATCAGCGCCTCAAGGAGAACCGACATCCCCGCCTTTTTTGGCGATTGGTTTATGGACCGCCTGGCAGAGAAAAAAGTACTGGTACGGAATCCGGTTAATCCGAAAATGGTATCAGAGATACCGCTTGAACCGGATGTAATAGAGTGCATTGTTTTTTGGACGAAAAACCCGGAGAACTTTTTAAAACAGCTCCCGGTAATTGATGCACTGGGGTATAGCTATTACTTTCAATTTACCCTTACTGCCTATGATACAACAATAGAAAGGAACATTAATAAAACAAACATCATTGAGACTTTTATTAAGCTCTCGGAATATTGCGGCAAAGAAAAAGTAATTTGGCGGTATGACCCTATTTTCATAAATGATATATGTACGATACCGTATCACCTTGAGCATTTTGAATCCCTTTGCAGCGCATTGCACAAATATACTGAAAAATGTGTCATTAGTTTTATTGATACCTATTCGTTTCTTACTGAAAAATTCAAACAAAATAGTATTTATGAATTA
>BNUX01000178.1 GCA_025997675.1 Spirochaetia bacterium
GCCGTGTTGGGGATTTATACCAATAAGCCCGAAGTGTTAGGGGAAAAAGTGTCCGGCGCCCTCTTTAAAAAGGGCGCTTTTCAGTTTCAGGCGATGAACCAGGAGTCGGATCGGAAGTTTCAGGAGATGACTGCTGAGGCGGATCGGCGAATGGCAGAGACTGAGCGGATAATAAAGGAGACAAACAGGGAGACGGATCGGCAGATAAGCCGCTTGGGTAACCGGTTGGGGGAACTTATAGAGCATTTAACCGCGTCAAATCTCGTTGAAAAGATTAATGCTGAGGGGTACCGGTTTGACCACATTGTCGAACACCCCGGTCAGACGATAGAGATAGTAGCCCCGCCCCAAAGGCGTGAATGGTAGCTCGCTGAATTAAGAAAGTGGGCTTCAACGTGCCTATTCGGGCTCGGATAAGAAAACTTGACAAATGCAGTCCAATAGACCGTATTGAAGTACCATGTCATAACATTTGTTCATTTGTTACATTTGAAAAATTTATAAAATATACCGCCTGATTGCCCGGGCAACCCCGTCCTCGTCATTGGAATCGGTCACCGCCCTGGCTTGGGCTTTTACCGGTTCTTCCCCATTACCCATAGCAATGGGGAGCCCCGCCTCTGCAAACATGGGGATATCGTTCAGGAAATCACCGAATACGCAAATTTGGTGTTTTTCCATACCCAACAACCGGGCCAGACTCCGGATACCCTCCCCCTTATGGACCCCCGCCGCTGAAATATCCAGTAAGCCCTGCTCCGAGGAGGTATAGGCCAGGCTCCCGATTGATTGGATCTCCGCAACGGTCATGCGCATTCCCTCCGCCGAAAGGCCTGAAATAAGGGCGTTGTAGATTTCCCCCGAAAAGGAGGGGCGATAATCCGGCCCAAAGGCATGCAGGGGAACCAGGGGCAGGGAATCGGCCTCCGCAATGTGGTTATACTCTTCAAACCGGTAAACCCGCTTACTCCCCTCCCCGTACCAGCAGCCCTCGGAACTTACCATCAGGTGATCAAACCCCTTGGACCGGCAGAATTCCATCAGCGCCATTATCGCATCCGGGACCATCAGTTTCTTGTCAAGAAGCTCCCCGGTACGGGTATCCAGAACAATCGCCCCATTACAGGCAATAAGGGGCCCCTCAATGGCAAGGATCCGGCTATACATATACATCATGGCGTGGGCTCGGCCGGAACAGAGGGTGACAAAGATACCCCTTTCCTGGGCCTCCCTGACGGCGGCGAGGGTCCCGGGAGAAATCCTTCTCCGGCTGCTCAACAGGGTCCCATCCATATCACAAACGATTAAGCGGATTTCCTGTCCCGCTTTTCGGAGCGCTTCTTCCCTCACGGTGACCTACAGTACCAGCAGTTCCCGGGGATGGGAAATAAGCACATCCGCTCCGGCTTCTTCCACCTCTTCCCGGCCTCTAAAACCCCAGGCCACCCCGCAGGCGATCATGCCGGCGTTTTTCCCGGTGAATATATCCACATCCCCATCCCCCACAAACACCGCATCGGCGGGATTAATGCCCAGGCGCTCCAGTTCTTTCAGCACCCGCTCGGGGTTGGGTTTCATGGTTTTCCCCTCCACGCCCCCCAGTACAAACTGAAAAGCGCCCTTTTTAAAGAGGGCGCCGGACACTTTTTCCCCTAACACTTCGGGCTTATTGGTATAAATCCCCAACACGG
>BNUX01000179.1 GCA_025997675.1 Spirochaetia bacterium
GAGTAGGCTGTGGTATAGTCCTGCACGAAATCTATTAGGCAACAAATACACAAAAGAACGGATTGCAAGCGTGCAGAGGTATTCCGGCAGGTTGATAAATCTTTCGGTATAAACGGTTTTCCAGAACCGTAGGTTGGCCTTTCTGTACCGCCGTCCGCCCCGGCGGCGGTACAGATCCACGCCGGCGCGCATATACACCAGAACCTCATCCATGTTTCCCAGATGTGCGCCTCTTTGTATCATTCGCACCCAAAGGTCGTAATCCTCAAAAAAGAGCATGTCCCGGTAGTTGCCCGCTTCCAGGACTTTACTTCTGTGGAACATCACCGAGGGATGATTCATGGGATTGCGGCGATGGGCAAATCGGACAAGTTCCCGATGGGTTCGGGGAAGACTCCGTTTGCTCTCTGTCCGGGCCAGGTCACCGGTAAATTCCGTAATCGCGGTACCGCAAAGATCCAACTTGTTTCCGATTAAAAAACCCAGTTGCTTTTCACAGCGGTCTTCCCGGCTGATATCATCACTGTCCATGCGAGCGACGAATTCGTGGCTGCAACGCAGGAGCCCCACTCCAAGGGCAAGCCCAAGGCCGACATTCTCCGGGAGGCGCACAATGCAGAACAGGCCAGGTGCAGCCTTTTCAAATTCCGCGATAACCGCATCCAAGGTTTCCGTCAAAGGGCCATCGCAGACCAGCACGAATTCCGCAGGCGGCACTGTTTGGCTCAGCATACTGGCAATGCTTTGTTTCAGGTACTCAGGTCTTTCTTCCCCATAAACGGACATGAGGATGGAATAGGACTTATTCGCATTATTTATGTTGTGTTCGAGTTTAGACAAAAAAAACCTTTCCCGGACGATAGCCGGGAAACGCATAGAAAAGAGGAGTTACAACATTCGACAGAGCATAGACGGCCGAAACACGTTCTGTGATACCAAATGTCTCTTTATATCCGAACCAATATACCGCCGAAGAATTCCCCCGGATGACCGCCCTATTCCATGAACGCTATGAGGCGGGGGAAACCCTGGACGCCCTGCTGCCGGAGGCCTTTGCCCTGGCCCGGGAAGCGGCCCGGCGGAACCTGGGGGAACGGCCCTATGATGTGCAGGTCCTGGGGTCCATCGTGCTCCACCAGGGGAAGATCGTGGAGATGAAGACCGGGGAAGGCAAGACCCTGATGAGTGTGGCCGCCACCTACCTCAACGCTATTTCGGGCAAGGGCGTCCACGTGGTTACCGTGAACGACTACCTGGCTGAGCGGGATGCCGAATGGATGCGGCCGGTGTTCAGCTACCTGGGGATCACCGTGGGGACCATCCTTTCTGATATGGATAACGAGCGGCGGAAGCAGAACTACGCCTGTGACATCACCTACGGGACCAATAACGAGTTCGGCTTTGATTATCTCCGTGATAATATGCGCTGGGACCTCGAAGGCCGGGTCCAGCGGGGGCATAACTTCTGCGTGGTGGACGAAATCGACTCCATCCTCATCGACGAAGCCCGGACCCCCCTCATCATCTCCGGCGCCGCCGAGGACGATACCTTTAAGTACGCCGAGGTGGATAAGATGCTGGGGACTCTGGAGGAAGTGAGGAAAAAAGAGAACGGCGACTACCCCGATGAGACCCAGGGGGAAGAGGTTATCGGGGACTATAAGCTCAA
>BNUX01000180.1 GCA_025997675.1 Spirochaetia bacterium
TCCCAGCAGAAAACCGGGGAAGATGAGTTCCTTTCCCTGGACGCGGAACGGCTGGCGATGCGGCTGGAAGCCCTGGAACTGCAAAGGATGGAACTGGAAAAGGAGAAGCAGGACCTGGTTTCCCGGCGTAATGAAGTAGAACAGATGGCCCAGGAACAGGAGGAACGGCAAAAAGCGCTGGAAGAACGGGAGAATACCTTCAATTCCCTGGTGGAAGACACCGACAATAGATCCAGGAACGTTGAGCAGAATGCGCGTTATTTGAGTGGTATGCCGCCGGCGAGTGCGGTAGAAATTATCAACCGGATGAACGATCAGGACGCTATCGACGTACTCCGGAAGACCGAAGAGATTGCCCAGGCTGAGGGAACCGCTTCCATCGTGTCCTTCTGGCTGTCCCTCATGCCCCCCGAGCGGGCGGCGGAGTTGCAGCGGAAGATGGCGGGGAGGCCCACCCTCAGAGAGTAGGTAACCGAGCGGTTTCCGGAAAGGAACGTACCAGTTCCACAATAGGAGGCCGAGCGGTGGTGGCAGTAGCTAATGCAGGATCCCCCCAGACACAATCCGAGGTTAAGCACGCTAAGGGGGCGAAAAAAAACGCTCTGGACGTCTTTTCCAAACTGCTTGCGGGGCTTACACGGAAAACAAAGGCCGGCGGCGAAGAGGCCGGCGAAATTGATGCGGAAGGGCTTGTCACCGTGGAAAAAAACGCCAAGGGCAAGGCGAAATTTCCCGGTGATGACAAAAATGTCCTCCCCAATGGCAACGAAAAAATCCAAAATAGGGACCGGAATCTTTTATCAGCCTTGAAAGGGGAGAGGAAAGCCCCTTCTCCTGGGGAATTGTTACAAGAAGCGGTTGCGAAAAAGACTAAAAAGGCCCCGGAAGGGGAAGATGAGGCCCTTTTGGCGGCGGCGGAAGCGGCCAAGGGTGTGTTAAATGGTGAAGCTCCGAATGAGGGGGCGGAATTGGCGGGTCAGGACAGCCTGTTTGCCGTTGCGGATGACCGGCTTCGGGAAGCCTTCCGGGAAATAGCCCGGGGCGTCCCCGAAAACGCGGCGGATGCGGTGGACGAAGCGGTTAAGGCCGAGTCTAAACGGTTAGACACGGGGAAGCGCATCCCCGGCGAGATCCCCAAAAAAGACAAGCCCACCGTGGCGGAAACCAGGAACGGCAAAAAGAACAAGGACCGGCTGACCCTGGAGGTCCAGGACCTGCGGACCGGGCAAAACGGCCCGGCCCTGAACGCCGCCCAGGAAATAAACCCCAGGCAGGAAGAACGGGTCACGGATATCACGGTGGAGCTTAGAAACAACGGCAGAAACCAGGAGTATATGGAACTGGGCCGGGAGAAAAGCGCGGGGCAGGCTTTTGAGGATATTCTGGCCCGGGAACTCCATCAAAACCTCAACGGCGACATCGTCCGCCAGGCGAGTATCATGGTCAGGGACGGCGGGGAGGGGACCATCAGGCTGAGTCTTAAGCCCGAAGCCCTGGGAATGGTAAAGATACGCCTGGAAATGGCCGAAAACAAGATCACGGGGCATATCATTGTTGAAAGTGATGAGGCGCTCCGGGCTTTTGAAAAGGAAATCCACGCCCTGGAGCAGGCGTTCCGGGACTCCGGGTTTGAGGGGGCCAGTTTGGATATGGCCCTTGCCGGGG
>BNUX01000181.1 GCA_025997675.1 Spirochaetia bacterium
CCATCCCCATTCCGGAGGAGATTCCGAAACTTATCGCCAATAAGCTTACCCCCCTGGTTGGGGACAGGGACTTTATCCAGGCGCTTCCGGCGGCGGGGCAGCCGCTTTCGGTGCACCTGAAGGTGGATACCGGCATGGGCCGGGTGGGATGCCCCCCTGAGTCCGCCGCAGAAATGGCGGCGCTCATTGCCGCCTCGAAGAGCCTTACCCTTGAGGGTGTGGCCACCCATCTGGCGGTTTCCGATTCCCTGGTTCCCGATGAAGTGGCCTATACCAGGGAACAGCTTGCCCGGTTCTCCCGGGCGGTGGGGGATATACGGAAGGCGGGGATCGATCCCGGCATTATCCATGCCGCCAACACCGGGGCGGTGGCTTTCCACGAGGACGCCTTTCTTGACATGGTCCGCCCCGGCATACTTCTTTACGGCTATGCCCCCGAGGGCGCAGAAACGGTGCTTCCCGTAAAGCCGGTGATGGAACTGGTCAGCCGGATTGTGTTTATTAAGCGGGTGAAGAAGGGGGAGACCGTTTCCTACGGCAGAACCTGGACTGCGGACCGGGACACGACCATCGCTACTATTCCGGTGGGGTACGGGGACGGGCTGCCCCGGCGGCTCAGCGGGGATTTTTCGGTGCGGATACACGGGGCGGTGTATCCCCTGGCGGGGCGGATCTGCATGGACCAGTGCATGGTGGATCTGGGGCAGAACACAACGATACGCCGCTGGGATAGCGTTACTATTTTCGGGGGGGATGCGCCTTCCGCTGCGGATATTGCGGCGAAGCTGGGGACTATTTCCTACGAGATTACCTGCGGGATCAACAAGCGGGTACCCAGGGTGTATGTCGATTAGTGGTGAAAGGGGCCTTTATGCGAATAAACGAGGTTGAAAAGAGAGCCGTAACTGAAGCGGTGCAGGCCGCAGACCCCGGCGCCCGGATTTGGCTTTTTGGTTCCCGCGCCGATGACACTAAAAAGGGCGGGGATATTGATATCGCCGTTCTTTCCGGGAATATTGGAATCCCTGAACGGATGAAGATACGGCGAAGTATTATCGATGTCCTGGGGGAACAGAAAATAGACATAGTGGTTTCCGAAGACGGTTCGGATCCTTTTTTCCGCTTGGCTGTAGAAACAGGAATCCCCTTGCATGGGTGATGCTATTCTTGAGACCCTCAAGGTCAATCTGAAAAATCTTGCCGCCAGTTTGGACTGGCTGCACCGTTCCTTCGACATCTGTATCAAAATAGGGAGTAAAACCGAATACGGGAAGGATGAATTTGATCAATTCGAGAATCTCACCTCCCGGTATGCCCGTACAACAGATTTACTGATTAATAAAATGATGCGTAGTATTGATGCGGTAGAATTGATAGACTCAGGCAGCATTATTGATGCCGCCAACCGCGCTGAAAAGCGCGGGATTATCGATTCGGTTTCGCAGTTACGGAACCTTAAGGATTTGCGGAACGAAATAGCCCACGAATATGAAACCGAGGATCTTTCAAAGCTCTTTACCCTGGTTCTGGACGCAGTTCCCCGCCTGTTCGTGCTTGCGGACCGGACGGTAAACTACTGCGGAAAGTATACCAAATCCACGTGACCTTGCGGAGTAAACCCCCCA
>BNUX01000183.1 GCA_025997675.1 Spirochaetia bacterium
GTTCCGCGTCCAGGGAAAGGAACTCATCTTCCCCGGTTTTCTGCTGGGAACGGGGCTCCAGGCCGAGGAGCCGGTACACGGGCGCCAGGACCGTCTTGGCGTCGACAACATTGAGGTAATCAAACCACAAGAGGCCGCCCCCGGCCAGGATAAGGATGAGCAGCAACAATAAAAAAACCCGGCCTATAATTCTCCCCGCTCCGGCCACCTCTACGCTCCTTCAAAAACGATATACTTTTAATTTCGGTACAAATTATCGTTACTATACCATATTTACGCAAAAGGGGGATAGTATATAGTAATTAGGTATCAGCATGAGTTATGTATACAGATCCGCACCAATTATGCTGTCAAAACGCCTGTTTTTGCTGAGCAGGGGGAATTTGGAGGGAACGACTGGGCCTACCTACCCCGCTTGACAAGGAACCGAAAGACCCGTTACTATATCCTCATAGTTCGTTTACGCGGCCATGGTGGAACTGGTAGACACGCTAGCTTGAGGTGCTAGTGCCGAGAGGCATGGAAGTTCAAGTCTTCTTGGCCGCATCCATATATGGTGTCGATTTTACAATATAAAGTAATTTCGGCACCATATATAGTGTAGGACTTAAACAAAGAGGCCAAAAAGCCTAAAAATGGTACATGAATGGTACATAGCCGTCAAAATGCTATGTTAGACCATGAGATTTTGTCCCTGCAAAGGGAATTATTGCTGGAAAAACTTAAAGATATTGATAAGCAAATGAGTTCCGCTTCTATTAAAAAGAACAAAGGCTACACGCTCATGTTTGTCAATGGAAAGTTTCATGTCCGGTATATTGACGCCGAAACAGGTAAATACATCCCCATAAAAAGAAGCCTTGACACGGCTGACCGTGAAGAAGCCGACAAACGGGCCGTCAAGTATCGGGAAGGGCTTATTGCTGACTATTATAGAAAGAAAACCAAAGTCAAGGATATTTACGAACTTTTTTCCAATTACTATAAACCAGAAAAATCGGCCTACTTGCAAGACCAGATAGAAAGAGGGGACCGTGCGCTCAGCCCGGTAATTATTCAGAAATACGATGGGTATATGAATAATCACTGGATTCCATTTTTGAAAGAAAATCATATTACCAAAATTGAAGAAATCACTCTTGACGGCACCATAAAGTCTTTTCAGGATTATTTACTCAAAAAAGGTATCAGCAAAAAAACGATAAATACCAACATCATAAATGGGGTAATAAAACCCGTTTTCAACACCGTTATGAAAGAGAAAAACATATTTGATACCAAGCTAAAATATAATTTAAAGGGGGCAAAACAAGACCAGACAGGGGCTACTCCACAAGCCAAAACCTTATTCCTTTTGAATGATCCCGACCTATGGAAGTTGTATAGAAATAAGAAAGTAATGAATGAGAAGACATATAAAAAATATCGGTTGTGGTGTTTATTATCTGCCACTACGGGTTTTATT
>BNUX01000184.1 GCA_025997675.1 Spirochaetia bacterium
TAATACCGGTTGCTGCGCTGTCGGCAGCCCTGCAAACAAAGTAACTCTGAAAAAAGCCACCATCACCGCCGAAACAGGGGCGCACTTGGCTGCGGGAACAGCGGGAGGCGTTCTCACCCTTCCGGCCACTGCTTCACTCGGGTTGGGTGCTGCAGGCGTTATCGCCGTGGCGGGATCAGGAAAAATAGTATTTGACACCACTTATGACATCCACACTGTAGGTGTTTGGACAGCAAGCGCGGCAGTAACTCTTAACTCTACAGGTATCGCTGCCAATGTCAAAACAGGCCTTGCCACCTTTACAGGCAGCGTGGCAGACAGCATTATCGAGATTAAAGGTGCTGTAGCTCTAACCGCAGTGCATATCCAGCTTGCAACAAAAGGTGGTATTAAGTTTACCGGCGGCGTGTTAACGCTTAATGGCGGACTTACCGGTGCGGCGAATGTTGGTGCGGCAATTAGCACAGATGCAAGTACTGCCAATACCGGACTTGCGAGCGGGTCTGCTGTTGCAAGTTCGACAAATCCGGCTCTTGTAGTTACTGGTGTAAGTGGTGTAGCTGCTGTTGCTGTAAGTAGCGCAGCTACTAACGTTACCGGCGGATCTGCTACCATCACCGCAACCGACCAAACAGCCCTTACAAACAAGACCCTTAAGGCAGGCGGCACATTCAGCGTTTCTACGTCCGGCGCTACAGCCGTTAAGTGTGCAGTATAGTACCCTAACCCCCTCCCGCGCGAGAGTAGTCGCGTAATGTGAACGAAACCCGCCTCCTGTATGGGGGGCGGCTTTCCATCCTGATTAAAAAGCGAACGGGCGCCTGAGGATCCCAGCCCTTGGTCTGACTGGTCCACACCGCCCCTTCGCGCAGGCGATGATTCCGGGACCCATAAAGCAGCCCCCCGGTGGACCGGCCCCCTATCCCGGTACGAAGCCCGGGGTACCCATATCTTACGTGAAGGTCCTTGGAACCCTCCTTTCATAATTTATCCTTTATCAGAACGGTGGAGAAAAGTCGTCCTGTAGTCAGGATGCGGCTTCCCGGATCTGCTCATAGGTCATCGGGGCTTCGGGCTGTACTTGCGTTGTGGTCATGGCGTCCTCCTCCTTACACTATACCACAATTCTCCCCCGTCAACCACACGCAAGGGGCGGCCTGTCTACACCGGTAGACGGCCTGTTTTAACCTTAGGAAGCCACGTCCTGACCACAGGACGCCACTTCCTGACCTCAGGAAGCCACGTCCTGACCACGGGAAGCCACGTCCTGACCACGGGAAGTCACGTCCCGATCACAGGAAGCCACGTCCTGACCACGGGAAGCCACGTCCTGACCACGGGAAGCCACGTCCTGACCACAGGAAGTCACGTCCTGACCACAGGAAGCCACGTCCTGACCACAGGAAGCCACGTCCTGACCACGGGAGATCACGTCCTGACCACGG
>BNUX01000185.1 GCA_025997675.1 Spirochaetia bacterium
TGGGCCTGGGGCTTAACCCTGAGCATTTGCTGGAACTGGAGGCGAAGAAACCACTCCTCCCGGAGAACACGGCGAAACTGAAGAAGGAACTTGAGTACCGGGGGCTGTCGGTGGTGATCTTCAAACGGGAATGTCTGGAGGCTTTCAGGAAACGGCAGAAGGCGGAAAAGAAGAACGGTGCAGAGGGGAAGCAGGGGCTATAGCCGGGTTTTGTAATGGGCGGTATAATTATTCATGGAGTATGAATTCTTCTTTCGTGAAAGCGCATTTGAACATCACCTTACGGAAGCGGATATTCGCCATGCTTTTAAAACCGCCCGCTTCATAGGTCAATACAAGGACCGTGTTCGATGGAGATTAGCCAGTATGACAGACATCGAAATAAAGACCGGGATAACCGATGCGGAATGTGAACACTTGGACAAGCTGATCACCAACGGCAATTTTGAGGTGGGGCCGAACCTTTTAAAATTGGGCATAAAGCCCGGAGAGGTCCGAAACACGTTGCTGTTAAAAGGCGTGGATTGGGACGTTATAGAATACCTGCGTTCCCAGGCGGAGACGGCACACAAGAGCCAAACAGAAATAATTAACGAAATTATCCATGAGAAGATCGCCGTAGGCGTGTAAAGGTAGATTTTATATAATGAAACCATTATGAAGAAAGACATCATCTTAGCAGGAGTCGGCGGACAGGGGGTGCTCTCCATTGCCGCCATCATCGCCCATGCCGCAGTCAGCGCCGGGCTTTCGGTGCGCCAGTCCGAGGTGCACGGTATGGCCCAGCGGGGGGGCGCGGTGCTGGCCCATTTACGGCTCTCCGACACGGTTATCGCCTCGGACCTGGTGCCCCAGGGCGAGGCGGACCTGATTATTGCCATGGAACCCGTGGAAAGCCTCCGGTATACCGCATGGCTTGCGCCGGGAGGCGCATTGGTCACGGCGGCGGAACCCTTCGTCAATATCCCCGATTACCCGGATATCGCGGGTATCCTCAAGGTCATTGCGGCCTTCCCGGTGAACCGTGTCGTTCAGGCTGAAGGGCTCGCCAAAGAGGCGGGGCTGGCCAGGGCGGTAAACATGGTCATGGTGGGGGCGGCCTCCCCCTTCCTCCCCATCCCGGAACATACCCTGGAGGCTACGATTACCGCTATGTTTGCCAAGGGACCTAATGGTCCCAAAGATGCGTCGGTGGCGGAGGCGAATAAACGGGCCTTTAACCTGGGCCGGAGCGCGGCGGCATAATGACCTACCAATACTGGCATCCCGATATTGAAACCATGCCCCGCCCGGAACTGGAGGCCCTCCGGCTTACCCGCCTGCGGGACCTGGTCACCTACAGCCTGCGTACCCCCTTCTATGCCCACAAGCTGCACGCTGCGGGTATAAAAGGTCCGGAGGACCTCAAAACCCT
>BNUX01000186.1 GCA_025997675.1 Spirochaetia bacterium
GGGACCGGTACATTAGGGAGATAAAGGAGCATAGAAGATGGCGGAAAAACTTTTAGAAAAAGGCCACGAATTTATTGAACAGGGCGATTGGGGGAAAGCAATAGAAGCATTCACGCAAGCGATTAACCTTGAACCGGACAATTGCATCTTATCCACATGCTATAATTGCCGATCGTTTGCATATGAGTCCACCGGAGCCGATGATAAAGCACAGGCGGATACCAATAAAGCCATCGAATTTGATCCCGTTGTTGCCGGATTCTATTACGATCGCGGCTATGCGTATTGTGCACAAAAAGAATATAACAAAGCGATTGCGGACTACACCGAAGCGATCCGCCTTGATCCCACTGTTGCCAAATTCTTTCATGGCTGCGGATGGATTTATTACCAGCAAAAAATGTATGATAAGGCCATTGCAGAATTCACGGAAGCAATTCGTCTCGACTCTAATGAAGCATTGCACTTCAAATGGCGGGGGAATGCATATAATAAGAAAAAAGTGTTTGACAAAGCGATATCCGATTACACCGAATCAATCCGGCTTGACCCTGATGATGCCCAAACCTTTTCTAATCGCGGGTGGGCATATTGCGAACAAAAAGCTTATTTTCAGGCTATGGCAGACTTAAACGAAGCTATCCGGCTTGATCCTAACTATGGCAGTCCTTTTCGCGGGCGTGGACGGGTATATTATAGACTGGAAAAACATGAGCAAGCCGTTACGGACTTAACAGAAGCCATTCGGCTTGGCACCGATGATGCGTGGACTTTCAGATGGCGCGGTCAGGTGTATCTTGCACATGAAAACTATGAAAAGGCAATTGAAGACTATGAAACGGCCTTAACGCTTTCGCCGGATGACGAATTCAGGAAGATTTGTACTGAGCGTATTGAAGAAGCTAGGAGGCAAAGGAGCTAATCTATCCCCTATTCCTCCACGCTTCGTTTCTGCATTTCGCTTATGGTATCCTTCCAGTCCTTAACCAGTTCGGGCGGCTCAAGCGGCCTGGCATTGCTGCCCCTGGACAACACCCACTCAAGAACCTTCTCGTACTGGGTACTGGTAAAATCAACGGTAACAGAATAGCTGTTTTCTTCGATGATCTGATCCGCCGCCCATTTCCGTTCCTTTGCCCAGGAAAAATCTTCGTCAAAAAAAGCAACACGGAAATGCTTTTTTGCCTTGCCGTGAAAAACCCCAAAGTATGATCCATCGGCCTGGGAACAGTAATCATAATCCGCAGGAAGGGTAAAGGCCGTTTCGGTAAGGGCTGCGTTTCCCATCCGGGAAAGGGAGAACATACGGATATCCGCCCGGTCTTCGTCCCAGGCGTACAAATACCAAACCCCGGTGTCAAACAAAAGCTGATAGGGACG
>BNUX01000187.1 GCA_025997675.1 Spirochaetia bacterium
CTGGTTATTGTTACCCGGCAGGGGATTGCCGGCGGCGTCTTCCGCCGGCACCCGGGTAAACTCCACCCGGAGTATATGCTCTGCACCGAAGCTGTCGTAGATTTTCATTTCCGTGCCCCAGGTACCGTTGGCTATGTCCCCGGGGGTAGCCCCTTCCGCCGGGACGATGGGGGTCCGCTTGTCCAGGTTACAGGCAAAGTTGACCTCCGTGGTGGCCCGTGCCGCGTCCTTACTCCCCACGGGGATGATAAGGTTCTCGGTGTCACGGGACACGTCCAGCACCTGGACGCCGTCTACGGTCCGGGCCATCCAGCCCTGAACCTGCAAACCGTTGGCGGGGTTTACCAGCAACCCGTCCTGGTCCAGGCCGAATGCCCCTGCCCTAGTATAGAAGGACTTGTCCCCCTGCTTGAGGACGAAGAAGCCCGTGCCCGAAATAGCCAGATCGCTGCCCACCCCGGTGGTTTGCAGGGACCCCTGGGTATGGATGGTGTCGATACTCGCCACAGACATCCCGAGACCCACTTCCTTGGGGTTCACCCCGCCAAGGTCTTCCGTGGGCCGGGACGCCCCCTGGAGCTGCTGGTATATCATGTCCTGAAAGTTAACCCTGTTCCGTTTGAACCCGGTGGTGTTGACGTTGGCAATGTTATTACCTACCACGTCCATCCTCGTCTGATGGTTCTGCAACCCCGACACGCCGGAAAATAATGATCGCATCATAGCGGCTTTCTCCTATTCCTCAAATACTCTGCTGACCTGATCCCACTGATAGTAGGCGCCGTTCACTAATACCTCGGGTGTTGCCCCCCGGGTAACTGCCCGCACCGTCCCCTGGACGATCCGGTCTCCTTCGATAATTTCCACCGGACGCCCCAGGGCGGAAGTGGCTTCACTGCCTCTTAGCAGATTCGCCAGCTTGCTAAAGTCGCCGGCCATGCCGGTCATCTGTTCCAGCGTAGAAAACTGGGCCATCTGCCCGATAAATTCCTTATCCTCCATAGGGGCGGTAGGGTCCTGATGGCTCAACTGGGTGATGAGTATCTTTAAGAAATCATCCTTCCCCAGGCTCTGGGTGGGCATCCTGCCCTTCTGTATCGACTTATTGAAGGAGTCCACTTCCATGCTTAGGACTGCCTTTTCCTGTGAACTAAGAACCGCTTCCAGCGCTGCCATCTCTACTCCTATACCAACACATTCACCCGGGACATCCCCAGGCGCTCAAACCCGTTAAGCTCATCCGCCAGACTAAGCAATTCTACGGTTTCCCCCATGTCATCGTAGCTGGACGAAACAAACTGCGGCGAGAAAAACGGCGTTGCCGCTTCCCGGTTCCACTGCCCCTGACTCTGCCCCCCGT
>BNUX01000188.1 GCA_025997675.1 Spirochaetia bacterium
CCCATCAACAATCCCACTGACAGCCCCACCGGGAACCCCATCAACAGCCCCATCGGGGGCGGTGACGACGCCACGGAGGTCACCAATCCCCTGGCTCCGGTGACGCCGGAATTGCCGGTGACGCCGGAGCCTCCTCCTCCGCCGGCGCCATTCGGGCCGGCTGACCCAAGGTGGGATACGGCGGAAACGGTAACCAGTCTTGCAGGACTTACCAGCATAAGTGCCGGCAGTGCAAGTGATCCGGTGTTTATAAAGCTGGATGTAGCGGACATAGGTTATATAGATGCAATTTATGCAGCAATTCAAGGGAAGTACGTTGCATTGGATCTGAGCGGCTCAACCTTTGCCGGTAATACGCTTGTAAATAATTGGGGTTTTAACGAAACCTCTGGCGGCGTTAGTGATACGCTTGTATCAGTTATCCTGCCTGGTTCCCTGACTGAGATTGGCGACGAGGCGTTCTACGGCTGTCTGGCCCTCAGTTCCGTTACCATACCCGCATCGGTAACCACTATTGCTACTGACGCGTTCTCCGGCTGTACCGTTCTTGGTAAGACGGTTTGGAATGGCAGGATCTTAGCGTGGGCAACGGCAAGCGGCGATGTGGTGCTTGGTGGTACTGATGGTATTACCGTAATTGATGCAGGCGTCTTCCAAAACAATACCAATATTACGTCACTAACCGTGTCCGGCGTAACCAGTATAGGGGCAAACTGGATAACGGGATGTACCGGTTTACGGGAGATCACGATATCGGGAGCTTTAACCTCTCCCCCGACAAGTCTTGGATTGCCCGGCGGGCTTATCTCGATAGACTTATCAGGGCTAAGCGGAGTACCGGGAACTTCAATTTACTACAACCCCAGTGTGGGTACGAATACCTCGCTGAGAACATTAAAACTACCGGCTACCCTAACCACCATTGGGGACAACGCATTTTATGGATGCACCGCGCTGGAATCAGTTACCTTGCCGACTGCCCTAACCACCATTGGTCTCACCGCATTTTTTAATTGTACATCGTTGCAATCTATTAATTTGCCGGCTACCCTAACCACCATTGAGGGTAGGGCATTTGAGAATACCGGGCTGCAATCAGTTACTATACCGGCTTCGGTAACCGTCATTAAGGATGATGCATTTTTTGCGCCGACGCTTACCACGGTTACTCTTCTTAGGGATACCGCGCCGTTGACTAACTGCCAGACGGGGGGGGGGAGTGGGGAATAGACCTTTTGGCCCCGATGGGGTTTCGCCGGTTACGAACCCAGGTTTTCAGATCAAAGTCCCCGCCGCCAGTTTGAGCGACTATCAAGGGAACGCCCATTGGAGTGCGCATTACAATGGTAAGATTTCGGC
>BNUX01000189.1 GCA_025997675.1 Spirochaetia bacterium
TTTTGCGCTTTCATAGTCTTGGCATGATCGTACTCCCCTTGCTTTTAAAACGCAAGGGGAAAACCATACCAATTATGCTGTCAAAACGCCTGTTTTTGCTGACCTGGGGGAAAATACGAAACCATCAGCAGCCCAACCGATTTTAGCAACGCCAAAACCACAATAGAAGGAACCGCCGGCAACTATGTGCTCACTATCACCGGTCCGGTAGATGTTGCGGACGTATTCATAACCCCGAAGGCGGGCGCCGTCGTTTCCCTGCGGGGCGGCGGTACCCTCGAACGGTCAACGGGTACGGACGACGCTTTATTCGAGCTTTCTGAAGCAAACAGCACGCTTATACTGCGGGATGCGGTGCTTAAAGGGCACGTCGGCAACGATAACCCGCTGGTGAGAGTGAACATGGAGAGCTCGGTGAAGTTTGTTATGTACGGTGGGACTATCACCGGCAATACCGGCGGCGGGGTGTTTGTCAACGACGGCACGTTCACCATGAGTGGCGGAACGATCAGCGGTAATACCGCCAGTAATCTCGGCGGCGGGGTGGCGGTCGGCGTCGACACGTTCACCAAGACCGGCGGAACGATCAGCGGCAATACCGCAGGCGAGGGCAAGGAGGTAGTCTGGATGGACGAAGACAGCAACATATGGATAGTTAACGAACCGGTTACGGGACCCCTTTCCACCGACGTTCCGGGTACCGGCTGGGTGGCTTTACCCCCATCATCATAAGCGGACCCATGCGGGGGCAGCAAGCGGTCCCCTGACCGCTTGCTGGTTTGCTCGTTTTGTGATATACCTGACATATGAGTATAATTAAGCAGAAGCTGAACAAACTAAGTAAGACATTCGGTAGTTTGTTACTTGACGGTGCAAAACTCTGCTTCGGCTGCGGCAGCAGTTTTGGGCTTGGTATTCATAACATTAAGTGAGGAATAAGTATGCCTATCGAAACTTTGTATGTAATAATTGGTTTTTTGGGTCCTATCGCGGTCCTGGGTACTATCGTAACTATCTTGGCGCACCTACCGGACAAAAAGTAACACAGGGCGTGTGGCCGCTTTTTAAGAAGTGTGGAGTGGGCTGGGGCCGTCCAACTTGGAGTATGAAGGTTCTGCTGCAATCCATAAAGGAAGCGGATGAATTGATTGAGGTATAACCGCCCCTGGAAACTATCCCCCCTTTCCGGTATACTTACCCTATGATTACCGTTACCGAACTCAGCCTCAGCTTTGGCGAACGTGTCCTTTTTAAGGACGTCAACCTGAAATTTACCCCCGGGAACTGTTACGGCGTTATCGGCGCCAACGGGGCGGGGAA
>BNUX01000190.1 GCA_025997675.1 Spirochaetia bacterium
CTCGATGTATTCGATCACAAAGTCATCGGGAACGTCTTCGATGGTCGGGATTCCGCAGCCCACCAGGGTGGTGTGCTTCTTCAAATCCTCGAAGTCCTCGGTGAGGGCGAGGCCGATACCCTGGGCGATACCGCCGTATATCTGGCCGTCTACCACGGACTTGTTGATGACCCTGCCCACATCGGCGACGGTGTAGAAGGAGATTACCCTGGCCTTGCCGGTCTCGGTGTCAACTTCTACGGTGGGTACGAATACTTCGTACATGTAGTTGGAGAAGGGCGCTCCCTGGCTGGTTTCCAGATCGCAGTTGGAACACA
The DNA here is from genome assembly GCA_025997675.1 of Spirochaetia bacterium. Lineage (GTDB taxonomy): Bacteria > Spirochaetota > Spirochaetia > Treponematales > Breznakiellaceae > Termitinema. Next base: position 318 of record BNUX01000190.1, read on the forward strand.
TCTCCGCAGTCCAGCTTCCTTCGTAGCGCAAGGGGGTCTTGCCGGCCACCATTTCAGCGTAGGTCTTGTAGGTCCCGTCAGCCTTTTTAAGGGCATGGAGGAGGGCCTCGGCGGCGACCCGGATGGCGTTACCGGTTACCACGTTGGAGCGGCTGCCCCCGGCGGGCCCGGAGTTGGGGGTGAGTGCGGTATCGTTCATCAACACCGTCATCTTGTCGTAGGGGATGCCCGCCTTGCGGAGGGTCTCGTGGGCCATGGTGAGGGTTCCGATATCGGCGCCCTGTCCGTGGTCTTCCCAGCTTGTCCCGACCTTCACGCCGCCGTCCGGTTGCAGTTCAACCCAGGCGGAGGAGGAGTCCTTGCCGTCAAGGCCGCAGCCGTATACGCCGATGGCAATGCCGACGCCGTATTTAAACTTGCCGCCCTTGGCGTTCAGTTCCTTTACCCGCTTCTTCGCATCGTAGTAGTGGGGCTTTGACTTGTCCATCAGTTCCTGGAGGGAGAACACTTCCGGTTCCTGGCCGGTGATATTGGTGCAGCCCTGGCGATAGATGTTCTTGTAGCGTATCTCGAAGGGGTCAACGCCGACTTTCTCAGCCAGGATGCCAATGAGGATCTCAGAGCCAAGCTCAGCTTCAGGAGCGCCGTAACCGCGGAATGCGGAACCCCAGCCGTGGTTGGTGGCCACGCAGTAGTTTTCCGTGCGGATATTGGGCACATCGTACCCGGCCATGTGGTACTGGGTCAGCCGCAGGGTGAGGAGGTCGCCGAACTCGGAATAGGGTCCGTGGTCGAGGATGTTGTTGCCTTCCAGGGCCAATACCTTCCCGTCCTTGTCCGCCGCAACCTTCAAATTCATGAAGACCGGGGAGCGCTTACCGGTATAGGTAATCATTTGATGCATATTGTTCACGGCAGCCCCACCTTCCCCTGGAACCGGACTGCGGCCAGGCCTATATCGACGCAGAAGGCCGCCTGACCATCCA
>BNUX01000191.1 GCA_025997675.1 Spirochaetia bacterium
TCCCGGTAGAGGAAGGGCCAGTCGGAAATGAGCATGGTGGGGAATTCCTGGTTCATCGGGGTGCCGACCACCGCCGCCTCAAGGGTGCCGTTGCGGACGCCCTGCCAAAGGTCCCCTTCGTTACCGAGGGTGCCGCTGTGATACACATCAACCTTGATGCGCCCGCCGGTCTTGTCCTCGATCTGCTTCTTAAACACATTGTCCAGGGCCGCAGCCATAGGGTGGGTTTCCCCCCAGTTGTCCCCAATCTTGATGGTGACACTCCCACCTGCTGCTCCTCCTCCCGCCGCTTGCTGCCCGCCGCCCGCAAACACGGTCCCGGCAAGGCCCAAGAACGCGATGGTAAACGCCACGCCTTTCACTACTTTCATACAATTCCTCCTATAGAATAGATATAATGAATATAGTACCATGCTTGTATACCAGTGTCAAACAAAAAATAGGGGGAAGCGTATGGTATTGCTAAGCGGCAGCAGTGATAACGGCCTGGACGACGGCGCCTTGATGGATGCCCTGAAACAATCCCTTGAGGGCAAAAAACTACGCAAGGTCCTGCTTTTACCCCCCGATTACACGCGGATGTATTCCGGAGCGGGGAAAATCACCGCCATGTACTATAAACTTTTACAGAACTCCGCGGAAATTGACGTCATGCCCGCTCTGGGAACCCACGAGCCCATGAGCAGGGAGGAATGCCTATCCTTTTTTGAGGGGATCGTCCCCTACGAGAAGCTCGTGGTCCATAACTGGCGAACCGATGTGGTAAAGATAGGCGAAGTACCCGGTGCCTTTGTGCCCGAAGTAATTGATGTGGAGGTCAATAAGCGGATCATGGACCCCTCCTACGACCTTATCCTTTCTATTGGACAGGTGGTGCCCCACGAAGTGGTTGGTATGGCGAACTATTCAAAGAATATCTTTGTCGGCTGCGGCGGGTACAGCATGATAAACTCATCACACATGCTTAGCGTACGGGCGGGCTTTGAACGGTTTATGGGGAAGGACTTTTCCCCGGTACGAAAGGTGTTTGATTATGCGGAGGAACATTTCCTTAAGGACATTCCGCTGCTCTATGTACTTACCGTAACTACCACCAAAAATGACGCCGCCCAGATACGCGGTTTGTATATCGGCCGGGAGAGGGCGCTGTTTGAACAGGCGGTGCACCTTTCCCAGGAACTGAACCTTATCAAGGTGGACAAGCCCCTGAAGAAAGTGGTGGTCTACCTTGACCCACGGGAGTTTAAGTCCACCTGGCTTGGGAACAAGGCTATTTACCGGGTAAAGATGGC
>BNUX01000192.1 GCA_025997675.1 Spirochaetia bacterium
CAAGGCGCAATAGTTTTTACCCAGATACAACTATCTAGGAGTAAACTATGCAGAAAAATGTGTTGTGGGCGCTGACCGGCCTTGCGCTGGTCCTGGCCCTTGGCGGCTGCCCGAAACCTACCGACAGCGGTGACCCCGGCGGTGACTCCATCGAAGCAGACGGCGGCGGTGGCGGTGGCGGCGGCGGCGGCGGCGGTGGCAGTGGTGGTGGCGGCGAGGAAGAGGGGAGCGAACTTCCCGCCCTAACCGGCTCGGTAAGCATCACCGGAACCCCCAAGTACGGTATGACCCTGACGGCAAATCCCACCGGGGATGCCGAAACCAGTCCCCAGTACCAATGGAAACGGAACGACGCCGACATAGAAGATGCGACCGGTGCAACCTACACGCCCGTTCTCGCTGACGAAGGCACGGACATCACCGTAGCGGTAACCCGCGAAGGATACACGGGAAGCGTCACTAGTACTGTGAACGTTACCCCATACGCCAAAGGCAATACCGGCCCCGCAGGCGGGATAATCTTCTATATAACCGGGACCGGTGGCTGGAAATACCTTGAAGCCGCTACGGCGGATATTACAGGGAAAGCGTGGGCATCAACAGGGAAAACAGAAGCAAATATATCGGGAACCCTCACCTCTATCGGAAAGGGCAAAGAAAATACTGCTAAGATACTGGCTTTTGACTCGGCCGCTCCGGCCGCAAAGGCCTGTGTAGACTTTGAAGGAGGGGGAAAGGACGACTGGTTCCTGCCCAGCAGTGAGGAATTTGAAAAGATGTACGAATACAGAGGAAACATAGGCGGCTTTACTGGCACCCATTACTGGACTTCATCGCAGCCTTCTGATGAAAGTAAGGCAACGGTTTTGGAATCCGGCGGATTTAGTGGTGATATTAGGGATCATGCCAAGTCCTCCTCTACACCCAATGTTCGTCCCATACGGCGTTTCTAACCCTATCGCGTAAGGGCAGAGGAAAAAAGGTGATAGCCGGAACGGGCGCCATACCCATTCCGGCTTTTTTCCGCGGGGGGGAAGCCCGCCTGCGCAGCATGGTATACGGTCTTTATCAAATGAAGGAGCAAACGATGGACAATGAGGTGGTACGCTTATTAGGCAGCGGTTTTTGCCGTTTATCCGGCAAAAACCGGGCAGAGATTCTGGGGATGGTTACGGCCCTCGCGTTTACCCAGGCGGCGTGCGGGCAAACGGCCAAGGCCCCCATGCATGCCCTAACCGACGCTTTAGGAAGCGCAGTGAACAGCGCCCGTTCCGGCTTTTT
>BNUX01000193.1 GCA_025997675.1 Spirochaetia bacterium
TGTCCGCATTTAATGTCATTTTTTAGTCGGTAATATCTTGCCTGGGCTTTTGCCTTGCGCTCCGCATATTCCGACTTGAGGGATGCGAATTCTTCCGCTTCCATGTTCCCCAGGTCCGGGGCTTGCGGCCTAGTAATCGGCGGGGGCGTTTGCGGCTTCGGTGATTTCTTCATACTTTAACGGGTTGTCCCTTTTGAAGTCTGAGACATAGCGGTCAAGGCTTACATATACGCCTTGTAACTCTTTGTCTATATCCGCTCTAAAATTGGTTATCAGTTTTTTTTGTTCCTTTGTCATCTTTGCGGTAAACAATTCTTTTTCAATGGCCCGGCATACCTTGGCGGAATAAGCGCCGATGTGGTTCTTTGCAAACTGTAATTCAGTATCAAAATACAAAAAAGCAAAGTCCCGGCGTGAATACTGCCCTTTGATTTCTGCGTTTTTGATTTCTAATCCTCTCGCAAATTCAATGAGCTTTTGCGCGGTGTATCGGGACTTTGCCCCTGTACCGTTTGCGGCTTGCCCTTCACGGTTTCCGCTGCGATCCTTGCCCCGGTCAAAAGTATCATTGATGTAAGCTAAAATCGTTGGGTCCAGGGCGTTCACTTTTCGGGAAGGGTGGCGCGGGTTTACAGGTCCATCGTCAATGAATAATCCGTCCCCTCCCATTTCTTCATTTTGTTTTTTTACCCATAACGTAACGGCGGCACGGCTTACCCCTGCGCGGCGGGATAACTCGGCAAGGCTGATAGGTTCAATCGGGATTCCATCGGGCGCGGCGGTACTGCGTTTCTTTTTGGGCTTTGCTTTGGTCATGTGGCCAGTATATCAGGCTTTCCGGGGCGTGTTAAGTGTTAAGCCGAAATTTTTATACGCAGCAAGAAAGCGCAGGGGGCCCCGCCTGTTGTGCCCGGACCATTTTTTAACCCGGCGGAGGACCCGGAGCGTATAAAATACTTACTTAGTAACTACCCGCAGCCCCCTGCCCGGTTGCCCGTGTGTGCGCCCCTGCGCTGCCGATGCAAAACGCATTGAGCCTAATATCACTATCAGTAATGTTGAATGTATCCCTTGCAAGCAGTAAGCAAGGCCCGGCGCTTCTATAACGTTACGGAGTGACCGGCCTTGAAGTATAGAGAGCGTAAAGCCTGTAAAGCTTGTAGAGGGTGTAGAGGATGTAGAGGATTCAATGGCGTTACCCAGGGCGTTTTTGAGTATGCTTTCCGGTGATTGCCGCCTCCCCCGTCGGGTAGCCCCGGACTTGACCCGCG
>BNUX01000194.1 GCA_025997675.1 Spirochaetia bacterium
AAGGTTCCCTTGGGGGGCGTATCGCGGCCCGGGGCAATGAAATACGCCTGGAAGGGGTCGATGAGGCCGGGGTCCGGCATTTCAGGACGATGATGGATAGCCTTATCAGTGCAGTTCGGGAGGGGGAGGAACACGTATTTTGATTCAACCGTGGCCTGCATCCAGTTTGCAAGCCTTTCCGGCGCCTGGGTATCCACAATGTAGTAGGACAGGGCCATGGATAGGGCGATGATACTCAGCACCCCCCCCAATGATAGGAACGGCCTTACGCATAAGGGGGAGCAAATCCCGGATTTTTATATCCCGGTGGATAAGGACCTCCACAATAATAACATAGATCAGGGCGACCGCCGCTATCTCCACCAGGGAAAGCAACCCGGAAAAGAAACCCGCAATCAGCAGGAAGGGCAGGATAATCTCCAGGACGGACTTTCGTAAACCCGCCAGGGCTTCCCGGAACCGGAAGGGTTCCACGGGTATCTTAAATTTAATCGAAGTAAGGATACCGAAGATAATAAGCGCCACCACCAGGATAATCCCCGGGATAATTCCCCCTAAGAACAGGTGCATGATATTGGTCATGGTGGTTGCCCCCACCAGGATGATGGGGAGGCTGGGAGGAAAAAGCAGGCCGACGCTCCCGGATGAGGTGAGGAGCCCGATGGAAAACTTGTCCGGGTATTTGGCGCCCTTCTTATTGAACGCATGCTCCGACAGAACCGAAAAGAGTATGCCCCCCAGGGCCAGGATGGTCACCCCGGAAGCCCCGGTAAAGGAAGTGAAAAAGGCGCAGATAACCACCACGGCGAGGATCATGCCCCCGGGCAGCCAGCTAAAGAGGCCCCGGAAGGCCGCCACCAGCCGGTCCCCGGCCTTGCTTTCGGAAAGGAAGAAACCAACCAGGGTAAAAAGAGGGATGGGAATGATACTGTCCTGGGTAAGGGCCATATACACCTGGTTGGGCACCACGTCGATTTGCCCCCCGGAAGCCTGGATAAGCAGCAGGGAAAGCCCCCCCATAACCACAAAAAGGGGCGTCCCCGCAAGGGCGGCCAGGATAAAAAGGGCGACAAGGGGAAGCCGGATATGATAGGTTACAAGGGACAGGGTATCGGAAAGGCCGCAGACCCCGGCGCCCGGATTTGGCTTTTTGGTTCCCGCGCCGATGACACTAAAAAGGGCGGGGATATTGATATCGCCGTTCTTTCCGGGGCTTCCGGGGTGACCATCCTGGCCCTGGGGGGCATACTCTTTTC
>BNUX01000195.1 GCA_025997675.1 Spirochaetia bacterium
ATCTGTTATCGTGTATTGATAATATCCTTCCATCCCTGAACCAGGCGGCTAAGCACCGTTCTGGTTATGTCAAATGACAAGTTGGCCTTTTGCTGAGCAACGGTGAGGTCATGGGGGTCTATGGACCCCGGCTCGGTGATGGCCTCTTGGGCCAGATCCGATGAAAACTGCTGATACGCACTGACCTTATCCAGGGCCTGGAGCATCACATTTTCAAAACTGCCGCTCCGGGTCACCGCATCTGAACCAATCTTGTTCCCCATCTCGGCGAGCTTACCGCCTATGGTAAAGGGCCCGTTCCGGGGTACCATATGTTTCGGATTTGTAATCGCCATAGGGATCTTATCCCCCGTTACCAGTTCCGGTTTGTAAATCTGCATCTATCCCCTCCCTCTTGTACTTTTATCTGCTGCCGATTTCCAGGGCCCGCTGAAACATTGATTTAGACCCCTCTATAATAGAAGCATTCGCTTCATAAGCACGGGATGCGGCAATCATGTCCACCATTTCGGTAACCACATCCACGTTGGGCATCTCCACATACCCCGCCCTTGGCCCGGTCTGAATGGCGTCAGGATGGGTGGGATCGTAGACCAGCCTGTTAGGGGTGGTATCCTTCTGGATTTCCGCTACCCTGACGCCCTTGCCGGGACCGCCGTCCATTGAATCCGGCAGGAAGGGTGAACGCCAGAAGGGCTGTTCCGTCCGGGGCCGCATTACCACCCGGCTCCGGCGAAAGGGGCCTCCCTCGGCGGTACGGGTAGTGGATGCGTTCGCGATATTGTCGGCGATCACATCGGAACGGAGCCGCTCGGCGGTCATCCCGGAGGCGGCTATATTAATCGAAGTAAACAGTCCCATATTCTACCTACCTTAATGCCAATTTTGCCTGGCTGAATTCAAAGTTCGTGGCCTCGGCTAACATGCTGTATGTCATCTGAGTTTGCAGGGCCAGCATGACTTCCTGTTCCGGGTCTACGTTATTCCCGTTGTTCTTTGAGGTGCTCAGGTAATCCAGCACCCGCCGGGGCTGTACATCCCGGTAATCCCGCTCACGGTAGTTGGGGATGTGCTTAGGATTGGTCAGGGTCAGTTCCAGGGCCGGCTTCTGTTTTGAGATCGGAAGAGCGTCGAGTAGGGTACGTGTGTGTCTGTTCGCACTGTACCTGCGCGTTCCCCGGATGTTGCCGTAGATCGGAAGAGCGTCCGTTAGGTAAAGTGTG
>BNUX01000196.1 GCA_025997675.1 Spirochaetia bacterium
GGGCCAGGCATATTACCACCTGGACGACTTACCCCAGGCGCTGGCGGATTGTGAAGCAACCCTGGTCCTGGACCCCAATTCCCGCCCCGCCCGGCAGTTCCTGGAAATCCTGCGCAAAAAGATGAAAATGTAGGCGGGGACCGGCGGACCAGTAGGTCCGATGGAGGTGGCGGGAATCGAACCCGCGTCCTAATACGCGAAATACAAGCGTCTACAGATATAGCCGTGAATTGTATTGTCGGGACCGGCTTGGCTTCACGGCACGCGGCCGGTCCGTATTCCGGGAGTTTCTCGCCGCCGCCCGTCCGGAACCGGGAATTGGCCAGCCTCGATTGCGACGCGGAAGCCGTCCCTCAAGGCGGCGGAACGGTTCCACGCGGTTACGCCGCTAAGGCGTAATCGTAACTGCTATTGTTGGCAGTTAAAGTTTTGCCGAATCAGGAGATCGGCACTCCACCTGCAGCTTGTACCCCGAACCGTACCAGTCGAAACCGGTGCACCCCCGAGTCTGAGTCTTACTATATTCATTTTACGGCATTAGGGCAAGCTATCCACACACGGTTACCGGTTATTCCGGGCAATTTCCTCGAATTGCCCCTGAATCTGCAGCACCGCATCGGTGAGCAGCGGGTCAAACTGGGTCCCCCTGCCTAGAATGATGATCTTCATAGCCTCATCGTAGGGGATGGCGGACTTGTAGACCCGGGTGCTCACCAGGGCATCGTACACGTCCGCAAGGGAGGCTATCCGGGCGGCCAGGGGAATGTCGCCGCCCGGAAGCCCCTGGGGGTAGCCCGTGCCGTCGAAGCGTTCATGGTGGCAGTAGGCGATGCTCCGGCAGTGCTTGAGGTAGATGGAATCCTTGTCCATAACGGCGGTCATCATTTCCTCAATGATGTTCTTCCCCACCACCGTATGGGTTTTCATAATTTCGTATTCCTCGCTCTCCAGCTTTCCCGGCTTGAGGAGTATCCGGTCGGGGATGCCGATTTTACCCACATCGTGGAGGGCCATAGCTTTGATGATGATTTCAGGCCGCATACGCCGGAGTTCCCCGGCATATTCCGAGGAGGATTTCAGGAGGTAGTCGATCAGGGCTTTACAGAAGGATTGGGTCCGCTTTACATGGCTCCCGGATTCCAGGTTCCGGTATTCAATGATGTTCGCCAGGGAATGCAGGGTATTGTCCAGGGTGGCGGTGGCTT
>BNUX01000197.1 GCA_025997675.1 Spirochaetia bacterium
ACGTAGGGCGACGGAAGGGTAAGCACATCCCGGTTATCCAGCAAAACCGGGGTCCGGACGCCGGCGGCTCCGGTCCGGAAGGCCAGAAAATGACTGCCTGAGGAGAGAACACCGGAACGAAGCAAGGGGTCCCAGCGGAGTTCCGCGTCCAGCATTCGGAGGGTATCTTCCAGGGTAAGTACCGACGGAACCGGGGGGGCTGCGGGAGCGACGACAGGGGTCGGTGTGGCCGCAGCCATTGTTACCGGAGCCCCCGCATCCTCCGGGAATAGGCCCGGGGAAATGGTCAGAAAGAGGAGGAAAATCAAAAGGCAAGCGCGAAAATACGGCGGATGAAGGCGCTTACTCATACACTGTTTTGTCCTCCCCCTTCATATAGGGTTTTTATGATGGTATCTAACAGATACACGGCCCCCTGATAGCCGCCCCGAATCAGTGCATCCCAAAAACGGCGGCCCAGGACTATACCACTATATTCCTCTTCTATTATCGGCAGAGCCAGCCCGGTTATGATTCGTATTATTTCAAGGCTTTCCCTGGGGGTTCTTCCCGCATAATCCCGCAGTTCGGATTGGGTGAATTCCGGAAAGGGGAGAATTTTGAGGGGACCTGCTATGTCCCCGGCATCCCACGGGTCCGGGAGAGCATCCAGGGATTGGTGAAGTTCCGGGCCGAGGGTATAGGCGCAGGGAGGAAAGGACGTGGTAACGGGAGAAGCAAGAAAGGCGTCGGTTTCGGGATGGTGCGTCGCCAGACGAATTAATACCGAACGGGCGGCGGATTCGGCGGATTCCACTGCGGCTTCCCGGGAGGGGGCAACACTGATGATGTTGCCGCACTTACCGACGTTGTTTTCCGGGAATTCGACCGGGCTTCCCTCGGTGATACGCAGGAAGATGTCCTTTACGTACCCGGTATTACGGGCCGCCTCCAGGCCGTGGATGGAGCGGACCTTGCCGGGGATGGAGATGAAGGCCCGCTCGGCGCTGGTCCGGTTCCGGTCCGGCCCGGGGGACCAGCGGCGGCCCAGGGCGGCGAGTATAGCGCCCCGGGTGACTTCCACACCGGAGGCGTAGGGATAGGTCCAGCCGGACATATACCCCCCGGAAAGGCGGGCGGCAATTTCCCCGATCATGGGGGAAAGGACAGCGGGGCCTCGGCAACCCACACCGTCAAGGGCAGGACCTTCACCGT
>BNUX01000198.1 GCA_025997675.1 Spirochaetia bacterium
GCCGGAGTTCCAAGGGCGAACGCAGTTCCGGGACGGAACTGGTACAATCCGCCACGGATTATCCCTTTATCTTCAGAGCGGTGGACGCCCTGGGGAACAGCAATACCCTGGAGGGCATCATCGGGGTGGACGTTCTGGTGATTCGGGACGGGGACAATCTGAAGATTCAGGTACCCTCCATCGTTTTCCGGGCAAATCAGGCGGACTTCGTTGGTAAAGACAAGGACCCCCAGGGAGGCTTGACCCAGGCGCAGATTGACAACAACAACCGGGTACTGCGGAGGATCGCCCAGATCCTCAACAAGTTCAGGGAGTACCGTGTCACCGTTGAGGGCCACGCCAATCCCACCAGCCGGAATCCGCCGCCTGCGGAAGCCCAGGCAGACCTGGAACTCAGCGAGCGGCGGGCCAAGGCGGTGGTGGACTTCCTGACCGGCGTTGGGGTGAGCCGGGGGCGGCTCAGCTCGGTAGGCAGGGGCAGTACCAGGCCGGTAATCGTCTTTGACGACCATGACAATTGGTGGAAGAATAGGCGGGTGGAGTTTATTTTGATCAAGTAAAGGGCGGGCTATCCCCGGCCTTACCGGCAATGCGCCCCATTTACACTCCCCTTTTTTTATACTATATTGGGAATATGACCATAGAACAAACGATTGAAATACCCTCCCCTGCGGAAGCGGATTCTTGGGAGGATATAGGCATGGATGGAGTGTGCTGCCTGGATCACACACCTAACGCCGAAACCGCCGCAGCTATCCGGGAAGGCAGGGCTATGATGCGCGGAGAGATTCCCTCTCCGACCTTCCATTCCCTTGAGGAACTGCTGGCTGATCTGCGGAGCTAGGCCGTGCTTGCAGTCAAACGCACTACACGTTTCAGAAAAGAATTTGCTCTGGCGGAAAAACGGGGCAGGGATATGAGTAAAATCATTGATGTAATGGGCTTACTTATTACTGAACAGCCTCTGCCTTCTCGCTGCCAACCTCACCCCCTGCACGGCGAGTGGGAAGGGAGCCTTGACTGCCATATTCAGGGCGATTGGGTATTAATTTATGAAATCGACCCGGCAGCCAAAACCGTTACCTTTCATCGTACCGGAACCCACGCAGATCTGTTCTAATACCTTTCCCCCGGCCTTACCGGTAGGCACGGGGGCGCCGCTACACCCAC
>BNUX01000199.1 GCA_025997675.1 Spirochaetia bacterium
AAGGAGAAACCATGAAGCGATTTAATCATGGTCTCATAGTAGGTCTTGCCGTACTCCTTTTGGCGGCAGTATCTTTCATTGGGTGCGAAAGCCCCACAGAAGCCGAAGTCGTCACAGGCCCCGCAGGCCCCGCAGGTGCTACGGGTGGCACTGGTGGCACTGGTAATCCGGGCACCATCTATCTGAGTGGGTCTCAGACTCCGCAAGGTATTCATGCTGCCCTTAATTCCGCCGCACCGGTTGTCTTTGCCGGAGTGCAGGTTAACGGCACCGTCATCATTCCCGAAGGGAAGACCGTAACTCTGATCGGTAGTCCTGCAATTAGTGACGATACCGGCGTTTTGGATCTGGTTGTGGCAGGCAGTGTAAGCGGTGACGGCGTCATTGGCCAGATTACCACTGTTAATGTTATACAGAAAACAGCCATTCCCGCGAAAAACCTCGGCACAGTGACGATTAGCATAGTGGCTGGGGCTTCCGTTGCCGGCGTCATTCCGACGTCCGCAATAAGTGGTAGCACGGTGGCCCTCCTCGGCCCCGTCTTTGTCAAGACAGCCGCTACGGCAAACGGGGATGTCGCGGCAACGGATGTTGGCAGCAAAACTGTCTACGTCTTCGGCAACCTCACCGTGACTGATACAGCGAGCCCAACCAACGTCCATGTGTTAGGCGATGCCCAGATTACCCCTGCGATTAGCGGCGTGACCGCTATATCTGTTTCGCGCGATCTCACCGCAACGTTGGGCGTCAGTGCCGCTACATTAAGTGTCGGCCGCAACCTGTCTGTTACCGGGGCCTTGACTCTTGCAGGTGATCTCGCAGTAGGCGGCACAGCTACCTTCGGTAATACAGTCGGCTTGAGTGGTGATACGTTCATTACAGGCTTGGCCAGCTTTGCAGGTGATGTAACCGTAACAGGAGACAAAGGATTAACCCTAAACAGCGGCTTTGTGTTCACCGCGAACGGCAAAGCAATAGCTGCTGCCGACAGCGCAGCAACCGGTATTATTATCGGAAGCCCTGCAAACAAAGTAACTCTGAAAAAAGCCACCATCACCGCCGAAACAGGGGCGCACTTGGCTGCGGGAACAGACAGGTTGCGGCCGACACTTAATGTAGCGGCACTGACGCCCAACGTTGCGGTGAGATCGCGCGAAAC
>BNUX01000200.1 GCA_025997675.1 Spirochaetia bacterium
ACGTAAGGCGGTTTATGACTACACCTGCGGTTCAGGCGGTTTTAATCGTCCGCTGCGGGGTTACGATGGAAGCTGGAGTAACTTCAAAGGTATAGGCAGGGTCAATCTGGATGCAGAGGGCAGGGCCAGCGCAATCAGGGAAATGACCAGTATCATCGAAAAATCCAGTTACGATATTGATGTCTGGTTGCAGCGCGGGGTTGAGACTTCGCAAGGAGCGGCAAGTTTCCTTGGAATACCGGAAAAAAGCCTGCGGGGTTTGACGCAAAGCCAGTTAGAACAGGGCCTGTTGAAAAAACAAATCACCGATGCCGGGTTTGTATCTAGCGGAAGCGCCAAAGGCAAAGGATTCAGCGGGTATATTTTCAATATCTACTGTCCAAAAGGGACAAAGATGATGTATGCCGAACCGTTCAGCCATTACGGAAAGGGTGCTGACTTAAACTGGAACGGCATAGCAAAACAGACGAGTTTCGGCTATGAGGACGAAACGATTATTCAGCGCGGGACAACTTTCAGGGTTGCAAAAATTGAAAAGAAGGGCGGCAATACCTACTTTGACCTTGAAGTTGTTTCCCAAATTAACGGAGGAGAATAGAATGAGTGAAAAAAGGCCGCGCTGGGAAAGCGAGATGATGGGCGGAAAGCTGCCGAATCCCAAGGCTTGTGCGACCTGTATGTTCAGGCCGACCGAATATAATGGGCTTAAATTGGATCGGGCGGATACCGACACCTGCGGTATTTTTGAAGACCCCGAAACAAAACCCGCTGAGGTCTATTGGGACGGTGCAGACTGCGAACAGTACGAAAAGGCGGTATAACAGAAAATGGTTCCGGCAATCACTAAAACAGCAATATCTTCTCTTCTTTTCGGCATTGCTGTAGGCGATGCTTTGGGTGTCCCGGTCGAATTCCGGCCACGGGGCAGCTTTCGGGTGGATGGTATGCTGGGTTACGGCACCCATAACCAGCCGCCCGGCACCTGGTCAGACGATACGTCCCTCGCTTTGTGCCTGGCGGATTCGCTTTCTCGTGGCTTTGCCCCGGACGATATAGCCCGGAACTTCATCAAGTGGCGCGATGAAGGCGCGTTTACCGCCCACGGTGGAGTCTTTGACATCGGTATATCCACCGCGAAGGCCATAAGCCGTCTCAAG
>BNUX01000201.1 GCA_025997675.1 Spirochaetia bacterium
GGGCGCAAAATCAAGCTATTCGCCAATATCGGCTCCGTCACCGACGTGGAAGCCGCCCTGGCGGGAGACGCGGAGGGGATCGGCTTGTTCCGCAGCGAGTTCCTCTATTTGGGCCGCGAAGATTATCCCGGTGAAGATATCCAGTTTGAGAGCTACAAGAAAGTGGTGGAAGAGATGCGCGGCAAAGAGGTGGTCATCCGCACATTGGACATCGGCGCGGACAAACAGGCGGACTATTTCGAGCTGCCTGCGGAAGAAAACCCCGCCCTCGGAATGCGGGCCATCCGCATCTGCCTCACCCGGCCCCACTTGTTCAAGGCACAGCTCCGCGCGCTTTACCGCGCATCCCACTTCGGTAAGGTAGCGATCATGTTCCCTATGATCAGCGATGTAGCGGAACTGCGCCGGGCAAAAGCGATAGCGGCGGAAGTACGGGCGGAACTCACCGCAGAAAAAATCCCCTTCAACGAAAAAACACCCGTGGGTATCATGATCGAAACCCCCGCGGCGGCGATTACCAGCGATTTACTCGCCAAAGAAGCGGACTTTTTCAGCATCGGTACCAACGACTTGACCCAGTACACCCTTGCTGTGGACCGTCAAAACGAATCGATTCGGGAATTTTGCGACACCCACCACGAAGCGATTTTGCGCCTCATCCGCCTCACGACGGAAAACGCCCACAAAGAAGGTATCTGGTGCGGCATTTGCGGTATGCTCGGGGCGGACAGCGAATTGACCCGGACCTTTTTGGATATGGGAGTGGACGAACTTTCCGTGGAGCCGTCGTATATTCTCAAGTTGCGGAGCAGTATAGCCGAGCTGTAATCCTCCTTGCTTGACAAGTTATGCAAACAATGATAGGGTAACGGGCATTATCATAAGGAGTACTTATGCAAACATTTGAGTATACCATCAAGAATCTCATCGGGATTCATGCACGGCCCGGAGGGGAGCTTGTTGCTACGGCAAAAAAGTTTACCAGCGTCACTACCATCGCGAAGGGCGAGAAAAAAGTCGACTTGACCAGGCTGTTTGCCGTTATGAAACTGGGAATCAAGCAGGGGGAAACGGTTACCATTACTGTGGAAGGCGATGACGAGGCAACAGCAGCCCTTGCTCTCAAGGAATTTTTTGAGAAAAATCTTTAGGTC
>BNUX01000202.1 GCA_025997675.1 Spirochaetia bacterium
CCGGGAGGAGGTCAAGGTAAAGCAGGTGGGCTGGGTTGACCGGGAATACCAGCGTACCGAATCCCAAAACATCCTCGAAACCCTGGGGCTGAACATAGATTCCGGCACCATCGTCGGAACCCTTGGGGTAGGACAGCAGCAGATGGTGGAAATCGCCCGTGCCATCAGGGCAAACGCGAAAATGATAATTATGGACGAGCCCACCGCCAGTTTGAGCGCCCACGAAACCGAAAAGCTGCTTCAAATCATCCGCTACCTTAAGGGTGAGGGCATTTCCATCATTTATATTTCCCACCATCTTGAAGAAGTGCTGGCGGTAAGTGACCGGATCACCGTGCTAAGGGATGGAATGAGCGTCGGCACGGTCAATGCCAAAGAGGTTACCATCAACGATCTGGTCAAGATGATGGTGGGCCGTGATATTACGGCGAAGTATCCCAAGGTCAGCGCACCCGTCGGAAAGGAAATGCTCCGGGTGGAAAACCTCAATAGGAAAGGGGTGCTGGACAATGTTTCTTTTTACGTCAGGGCCGGGGAGATTCTGGGGTTTGCCGGGCTTGTCGGGGCGGGAAGGACCGAGACCGCCCGTGCGGTTACCGGTGCGGACCCGATTGACGGGGGAACGGTTTTTATTGAAGGTAAAGAGGTTCATATAAAGAAACCGGCGGATTCGATCAACGCCGGGATTGCCTTCCTTACCGAAGACCGGAAAGGGCAGGGGCTGGTCCTGATTCAGGATATTGAATTCAATGCGACCCTGGTTAACCTTAAAAATTTCGTAAAGGGATTGTTCATCAACCGGAAGCAGTGCAGGAGCAGCACCGAAGAAAAGGTCCGGGAGCTTCGTATACGCTGCCCCGGCATCGGGATGAAGGCGGGGAACCTTTCCGGGGGCAACCAGCAGAAAGTGGTGATCGCCAAATGGCTCTTGTCAAAAGCGCGGATCTTCATCATCGACGAACCGACCCGGGGTATTGACGTGGGGGCGAAGGTTGAAGTCTACAATTTGATGAATGAACTGGTTAAGAACGGAGCAGCGGTGATCATGATCTCCAGCGAGATGGACGAGTGCATGGGAATGTCAGACCGGATCATGGTTATGCACGAGGGGAAGATCACGGCGGAATTCACCGCCGCCCTGGCGA
>BNUX01000203.1 GCA_025997675.1 Spirochaetia bacterium
GCAAAAACTCCCGGTATACTTGTTAATTCCGGTGTCTCCCGAGTCAAAAGCGCATCCAATGCCGCATACTCCTCATCAGTCATATCTTCTGCCATAATAACCTCCTACATACCTAATTTTTCACGGAATTGTTTACGGCATTTCATCGCGTGAAATACCTTGACCGTCTCATCATTGATGCGGTTATACATTACTTCAAGTAAGTTACCCGCACAGTCGAAACCGGCAACAAAATACTTGTTTTCAAACCCCGCCATAAGCACATCGCATATATGGGTTTTGAACGTATGCCGTATGTCATTTTCCGTTATCCTATGCTCAAACGCTGACGGGACAAATAAAATATCCGGTTCCACAGTTGTAATTTACCATACACCCGCCGCAAAGTCAACACAGACACATAAACGCCGCCGCCTGAACTGCCGGATTACCTCTTGACCTTTTCCCCAAAGCGTACTATAAACAGACCTGTGGCCCATATCTACCGTGGGGCAAGGTTTCTCCAGGTTACTGGCCCCCGATCCCTATTGACATAGATGGGGGTATCCTGGTATCTTCAAGGACGCGGTAAAAAGCGGCGAATTGCCCTTGTAGCTCAGTTGGCAGAGCATATCCATGGTAAGGATAAGGTCAACAGTTCGATTCTGTTCGAGGGCTGGTAAGTAGGAGGAAGACATGGCGACCAAAAAGACAGCGGTGGAGCTTATCGCCCTGCAGTGTACCGTATGTAAGCGGAAGAATTACACCACAAAGAAGAATCGGCGGAATATCCAGGAAAAGCTGGAGTTTAGCAAGTATTGCCCCTTTGACCGGAAGCATACCCCGCACAAGGAAACAAAGGTTAAGTAACAGAGGCGTATAGCTCAGTTGGTAGAGCGGCGGTCTCCAAAACCGCAGGTCGTGGGTTCGAAGCCTACTGCGCCTGGGATGAGTGCAGAAGAGGAGAAGGTGACATGCGAAAGATAGTGCAATTTGTCAAGGAATGTTACGCAGAACTCCGCAAGGTCGTATGGCCGGGCCGGGATGATGTTATCAGCTCCGTAAAGGTGGTAATTATTTCCACGGTGATTTTTGCCGCAGTCCTTGGGCTGGTGGATATAGTGCTGCTCCTGGGCGTACAGGCGATATTTTAACAAAGAGGG
>BNUX01000204.1 GCA_025997675.1 Spirochaetia bacterium
CCCTCACCCACCCAGCGACCTTCCATATATTTGTTGTAGTGTACGGCCAAAAAACCAGGAGGAAAAAAAAAAAAAAAAAAAAAAAACCTCAAAAAACAACACAAAAAGTAAAACCCTGAAAAAAAAAATTTTTTAAATTTTCTCCCCCCCCCCCCCCCCCCCCCCACGAGGGAAAAGATTTTTTACATCGGGCTGCGCAAAATGCCGTCAATATCAGTTAATGGATGGAAGGGCCGATGGATTGATACATCGTGTCAATTTATCTTTCTATCCATCGCCTTGTCAATGTAAGTGTATATATTGCTGGCACTCCAGCCATGGAGAGTTAAAACTCAAAGGAAGTACCGCGGAAAAGATTGGTTATGAAAAAGTACTTGACACGATAGATTATGCGCAAAAAAACGGTATACTAGCCAAAGATGTGTCATTTGTAGTTTCATTTGGAGAAATTACCATCCACCCATATAAAGACAGAATTTTTAATTTGATAAAAAATAATACTGCTATTTTTTTCACAAACTGTTTTATATTCAGTGAGCAGATAGCTCAAAATCTTGCATCAAATCCTCATTCTGAAATTAATCTATCAATTGATTCAGGTACTGCGCAAACATGGTTCAAGGTGAAAGGCGTAGATAACTTTGAAAAAATTAAAAATAACCTTATTGAATATCAAGCCG
This sequence comes from Spirochaetia bacterium, assembly GCA_025997675.1. Classification (GTDB taxonomy): domain Bacteria; phylum Spirochaetota; class Spirochaetia; order Treponematales; family Breznakiellaceae; genus Termitinema. Next base: position 681 of record BNUX01000204.1, read on the forward strand.
CATGCTTGCGGCCTGAACAGATACAGTTAAAATATATCGTTTTACCGGGTATTAACGATAGCTGTGAAGACTATTCCTCTTTGATTGAGTTGATGAAGGTTTTAGAGCTAAGCCATTTGGAGTTATCACGGGATAATATAGGAATCAAATACGATATAGTGCAACAGAATGTTGTGGTGGAGGCATCGGCTTCTTTGGCAGCCATGCTGATCAAAAACAAGATGACGTATTCATTCTTTGCCCCTTTCACACCAACAGAGCAGAGACAGATTACCGAATGTGCGAATGAATTTTCTCAAGCAGACAGAGTTTTAAGTAGTCAACAAAGGAGATAAAATGAATTCCAAGGAAAGACCCCTATATCCACATGCCGTCTTATGATGCCCTGGGAGTTTACCGGATTGAAGCCGGCGAAATACATAATTTAAAGATTACGAATAAGCGTCTCATTG
>BNUX01000205.1 GCA_025997675.1 Spirochaetia bacterium
GCCTTTTCCAACTCCAAGAAGATGACCGGTATCCTGGACCTGAAACGGGACCACCGGAGCCTCATCAAAACCTGTCTCAGCCTGCTTTCCCCGGGGGGGCAGCTTCTGTTCAGCGCAAACGCCCGGAACTTCACCCTGGACCCGGCGGACTTTCCGGGGGCGGCGGTTCTGGATATACGGGAAGAGATCCGTGACGAGGACTTCCGGGGGAAACGACTGCCGGGGGTATACCGGTTTACGACCTAAACAAGGGTCTTCTATCAGCCGGGAGAAGGGGCTTATACTAACCTGGAAGAAAGGAGGAATTGTACTATGGGGAAAACCTTGGCGGAGAAAATCTTTGACACCCATGTGACGGACCGCCCCTTCGCGGCGGACAGTCCGTGGGTACTCAGGCTTGACCGGGTCTTTTGCCACGAGATCACCACCCCTATCGCCATCAACGATCTGGTAACAAAAAAGCTTGACCGGGTCTTTGACAAGACGAAGATCAAAGCGGTGATAGACCATGTGACCCCCGCCAAGGATTCCAAGACCGCCGAACAGGGAAAGACCCTGCGGGACTGGGCCCGGCGGCATGGGATCAAGGACTTCTTCGACGTAGGCCGGAACGGGGTCTGCCACGCCATCTTCCCGGAGAAGGGCTTTGTCCGGCCCGGCTTCACCATCATCATGGGGGACAGCCACACCTGCACCCACGGGGCCTTCGGGGCCTTTGCCGCCGGGGTGGGCACCACGGACCTGGAGGTAGGGATTCTCAAGGGGGTCTGCGCCTTCCGTAAGCCCGAAACCCTGCGGATAAACTTGAATGGCAGCCTGAACCCCGGTGTCCTCGCCAAGGACGTGATCCTGGCCATCATTGCCAAGATCGGCGTGGCCGGGGCCACCGACAAGGTAATGGAACTGCGGGGGCCGGTGATCGATACCTTGAGCATGGAAGGCCGGATGACCATCTGCAACATGGCGGTGGAAGCCGGCGCCACCAGCGGGGTTTGTATGCCCGATAGGGTGACGGTGGATTACCTCTGGCCATTCATCGGTCCTGATGGCGATAATAGCTATACTACCAAGGAAAAGGCGCTAAAAGACTTTGAGCAGTGGCAAAGTGATGCCGACGCGGTGTATG
>BNUX01000206.1 GCA_025997675.1 Spirochaetia bacterium
GGAGGTTGGTGTCACTGATAACAATCACCTTGATAGAGCCGATACCCGCCGCTCAAATTGTACACATCATATCCGTTCTGCATCAAAATCCGCGCGGCGATATAGCTGCGCAATCCGCTGTGACAGTGGACATAGACAGGTTTGCTTTTGTCAAATTCCCGCATTCGTGTCCTCAAATCATCCAGTGGGATGTTGACAAAACCGTCAATTTTTCCGGCACGGACTTCTCCCGGGGTGCGGACATCCAGCAAGGTCACGCTGCCGTCCTTGGGGAGCGTATCCACATCATGCCAGTGAAAGTTTTTTACCAGTCCCTTCAAAACATTCTGTATCACATACCCTGCCATGTTGACCGGGTCTTTTGCCGAACTGAACGGCGGCGCATAGCACAGCTCTAAATCGGTCAAGTCATAGGCGGTCATTCCGGCGCGAATCGCCGTCGCCAAAACATCCGCCCGTTTATCCACGCCGTCAAACCCCACAATCTGCGCTCCTAAGATTTTGCCGCCGTCCTTTTCAAAAACCACCTTCAACGACATTGGTTTAGAACCGGGATAGTAACCCGCATGTCCGGGCAGCCAAAGATACACCTTATCGTAATTCAGCCCCAGCCTTTTCGCTGTTTTCTCGTTGATGCCCGTGCACGCTGCGGTCATATCAAAGGCTTTCAAAACCGCCGAACCCTGTGTTCTCTTGTAGCGGGATGGAATCCCGCAGATATTATCGGCGGCAATATGTCCCTGCTTATTTGCCGGACCCGCCAGCGGTATCATCGCGGGCTGCCCCGTCACAAAGTCGAAAACCTCCACCGCATCGCCGACCGCGTAAATATCCTCGTTGCTTGTGCGCATATGCTCATTGACGATAATGCCGCCGCGCTCATTCGTTTTCACCCCCGCCGATTTTGCCAATCCGCTTTCCGGGCGCACCCCTATCGCCATAATCAGCAAATCGGCGGCTATTTCACCGTTATTGAGCTGAATAGTCAGACCGTTCTGCGTTTTTTCAATTCCTTTCACGCCATTGTTCAAATACAAATGAATGTCATTTCTCCGCAGATGGCGATGAACATCACCGGCCATCTCATAATCCAGCGGCGGGATAAGCTGCTCCG
>BNUX01000207.1 GCA_025997675.1 Spirochaetia bacterium
TGGGCAGGTAATTTCAAAGTGTGATTCCTGACCCGTATAAGGGCGGGGGGGAATCACTAAATAAAGGAGAAACCATGAAGAGAATTAATCATGGTCTCATAGTAGGTCTTGCCGTACTCCTTTTGGCGGCAGTATCTTTCGTTGGATGCGAAAGCCCCACAGAAGCCGAAGTCGGTGCGCCTGGCGCGCCTGGTGCCAAAGGTGACAGAGGTGAAACAGGCACTGGTAAGCCGGGTAAGGATGCACCGAGGCCGTATGAACCCCCTGCGGGTACGCCGGCAGCAACAGATGCTTACAATATTGCGTATCTGTGGCAGAATGGTGCGACTGCGGTGGTTGCGCCTGTAGACGTATTGCCTTTTGATCAGCAAATACCGACAGGGAAAACGCTGTATTTGGCGACTAGTTCAACCGGTATTACATTAGCAAGGAACCTTGTTGTTGATGGTACGCTGGTTATTTACGGCGCTAATGACGTGGGTATCGTAACCGCCGCTGGCGCTCTTATTACCAGCAGCGCCACAACGCCAACCACTGCAGGCGTTATTGTTCTTGAAGAGGGCGGTTTGATTGATGGACAGGTAGCAAATTCTGTCAAGATAAAAAGCATTACCGCACGTAAAGGTGGAAAAGCCCAATTATCTACTGCTGTCGGTGCTACTCTTGAGGCAGGGACTATCACCATAGAAGATGGCGGAAAATTCGTAGCAACCGCTGCTCTCTCCACCGCTGGTGCTATAACGGCAACTTCAATCACCGTGAATAACGGTGGTATACTCGACCTTAATCCTATTGCAGCAGCGGGCAAGGTTGTTGTCGGTACACTTACGGTGAATGGTACATTAATTGGTTCTACAGCGAGTACTCCAACATTATCGAGCGGTGCAATTACCTACACTACCCTTAATGTAGGGTCTACCGGCGTGTTTCAAACTGCTAATATTACTGCAACAGGAACAGACTTGTTAGATGCAAATCTCACCGCCATTTTTACTAAGTTTGATAGAGTGGTCAGCACAGGCATCGTAGCATTGACTGCCAGCGCTACATTTACCATCCCTTCCGGAAAGACTTTTGTTGTTGATAACCTCAAGATGACAGGT
>BNUX01000208.1 GCA_025997675.1 Spirochaetia bacterium
ACACACCGTATAGTGTATTTCTGTATCATCAGTAATAAACTGATCCATCCCGCAGTTTTGAAATAAGGGAAGATTACTATCATGAAACACAAATCTGTCTCGCAATTGATTCAGGTATCGCAAGATATTCAAACGCACAATCACTTCAAATAGTGATTATTAACTATGACAAATTTTTGACCAATTTACCACATGGGTTCCAGCAGGATAAAAAGCGTTGTGATTTAATTGTATATAGCCAGGGCGGTCAAGACTTTTTATTGAATGAATTGAAAGATAAAAATCCTGAATTTGACGGTGTGCGTGAATATGCCATAACACAGCTCGTTTGTTCGCTTGCTTTACTTATGGAAGTTCCAGAAATACGCGAATTTGCTTATGGTTACCTTATCAGGCGCTGCTGTTACTTTAATAAAAAAGAGGAAGTAACCGTTAGTATAATTGCTGTTGATGCATTTAATCAACTAAATACGCTTAATAAAAAAGGGTTTAAGCTATCAAATCCCGAAATTGAATCGCTTGGGTTTGAACTATTTGAATATTCTGGATCCGTTGAATATATTTTTTCGTAAACACTATAATTATTTAGGAGTATCAGAATGAGGCAATCCATAAAATCTGGTAAAAGCATCCCGTAATAAATTTTCCATTTACATTATCCTAATTTCTTATACTTAGAATAAATGGTATTAATGGTTTCAGATAGCAGATTAGTGTTTATCAGCCGTTCATTCTGAATTTTCAGATCGCTGATTTTTCCATTTACAACCTGATATACCGCTATATCATCATAGCTGTATTTTGCGCCATCGGCATTTTTATCGAACCTTTTTATCAGGAGATTCAGATGATTAATAATATAGGGGCTGTGTGTCGAGATAAAAAGTTCTATTTCGTTTTTATTATTGATGAAACACTTGCTTACAATGTCGTCCATCAAGGCGCATTGTGCGTCAGGGTAGAGGCTTAATTCCGGTTCCTCAATATGCAGAAATATTTTTTTCTCCATGGTGGAAAGGTTTCTGATTGGCTTGAATTCAGTTAAGTTATCACTATCCGAAAGAATATCCAGAACAGACCGGTTAAAGGCTTTCTCAAAAAA
>BNUX01000209.1 GCA_025997675.1 Spirochaetia bacterium
CGCAAGGATACATGCGCCTGATGAAGTGAGTAACATAAAACCGGATTGTATTTTGGTGATAAGTTTTACCTACGGTGATGAAATCGCACAGGACCTTGAACCCTGGAAAGGAAAAGGGATTGATATTTTACAACTTCACACGGGAAACGACATCCCATGGGTATTTTGAAAGGGAGTTATGGTTATGAATAAAGTGATAATTTACACACAGGCGTTTAACGCCGCGCGCACGTTGCCGCGCACAATACAGAGTGTACTTAGTCAATCGTACAAAGATTGGATTTGGTTTATTGTAGACAATGGTTCAACAGACGATACCAGCGCTATTATTTTCAACGCCGCTCGTACGGATTGCCGCATTATTCCGTATGGGCTGAGTCATAACGATGCTACTTTCTGGATTAAGTTTTTTCGGATGTCCTTGGAAAATTACCTGGACTACTTCTTTACAATTATTGACGCAGATGATGAATTTAAACCAAAGTTTTTAGAAAAAACTCTTAAATTTTTACTGGATAATAATCTTGATGCTGTCGCTTGCGGTACCGAATTTGTCAACGATAACGGAAATGGAGGCTTGCAAATAACAAAACAAAGAAAGTTAGATTCCAATCTGATAATCGAGGGGAAAGATTTTGCCGATAAGTTCCTTCAATACAGGTCATATACCAATGAATTGTGGGGTAAACTATACAGACTTGCCATGGTAACTGAGGAAGCGTTAATGCATTTGAGCGATTACCATTATGATTCGCTTACGGTACTTGCCATTTTTAAAAACGCAAAAAGAGTTGGAATCCTTTCAGACGCGTTATATCGCTACATTAATTGTGGCTACAGTTTTTCTGATAGTGTTATTGGAATAAATATATACTCTAATAAGTACACGTCGAGTGGTATCGAATATAGAATGAATTATAATGAAATAAACAAGGCTTTTTGTGAACATATAGATTATTTATCATCATACGGTAAAATATCTGATGAAAACTGGGATTATTTAAGCGCAATATATACAGGCTGGATATACGAGAACCTTTTAACCCTATACATGTCTGGCGATAAAACCGGCATCTTTATATTCAATATTCTTTCTGAAAT
>BNUX01000210.1 GCA_025997675.1 Spirochaetia bacterium
TTAAGGGGGCTTTTACCCCTAAGTCTTGACCCATCCCGGGCTCCGTAAGAAGGCCCGCGACCCTCTTACATAGACATTTCTTTGAGTATAGGGGGTAAATCTGCCGCTGTCAAGGAAAAAAACAACATTGGAATAGTGATCGTATGTACCGGAATAACCAGTTAGGCTGCTTTTTCAGCGTAATTCACCACGGCAACATCAGTAACCTTTGCCATAATAATATGGTCAACAATTTCTTCAAGCCGGGCAGCTACGGTTCCGGTATACCAAATATTCCCACATTCGGTACAAACCGTTGCGGGAACATTCCTAATGACAATAACTGAATTATTGACATCTTCTGTATAGGTAACCAGTTTTTGTTCCGTTTCCGCCTTACAGATACCACAGGTCATTTTACCCTCCTTCGTGTTTTACCATCTTTTTCCCATTTCTCACCGGATGGACGATATGCGGTGATGATGTACAAGGGGCCGCTGTTTTCGCCTATACTACAAACTATATGCAAATCAACAGAACTTATTAAGCAGCTTTGGAATGGATAGTCTGTTGGATACTGTTCAATAACTTCTCCGTTTTGAATAGTTTGTTTTAAGTCTCCATACTTTATTCCGCGCTGGCGCATTCTTGTCAATAAATGTTCGGTAAGAACTATTGCTTCATCGTTGCAAAGTTTCTGCACGTCAGCAATGCTTATCATTTTTCCATTATGTGCGAATACCGCTTCGTACGCAAGTCCAGGTAGGGCCTTCCTCCCGGAGAAGTGCCCATGCATTTCAAGGCGTCAATTTCAGGGCTCATAGGTGATTTTCCCGGCGATACCCATTTCCTGCCTCGGGTCCCGGAAATAGCAAGCCCTTCCGGCCAAATTCCCCCTGGACAGCAAAAACAGGCGTTTTGACAGCAAATTTGGTATGGTTTTCCCCTTGCGTTTTAAAAGTAAGGGGAGTACGATCACACCATGTACCAAGTAATCTCGTTCTTACCTTCCCCTCTCCTCCCTTCACTTCCCCTCTCTTCATCATCTCCTTCTTCCTTATCTTCCTTCCCTCTTTTTTCTTCTTCTCTGCTCTCTCTCTATGTCCTATCTCTCTCTCCTC
>BNUX01000211.1 GCA_025997675.1 Spirochaetia bacterium
TCTCGGGATGAATTCCTCCGCCGCAGGAACCGCAGGTTCGCTGAAAAGGTAGCGCAGTTTTTCTGCCGCCTCGTGGAGAAATACCAGCCGCTCCTTTATCAGGGGCATGGCGGCAATAAAGATGCTGCGTTGTGCAACACCGGGTTCTGTCCCTGCCGCGCCGAAAAGCCCCGCAGTAATGCTGTAAGGCAGGACCAGTGCGGCAAGCTCCTCATCACTTTTCATGCGGATGTACTGGCCGTTGTACCATTCCAGTTTTTTGTAGTCAAATATCGCCGGGGCTTTGTTGAGCTTGTCCAGGCTGAACCGCTTCGCCAATTCTTCCAGGGTGTAGATTTCCTTGCCCTCTTCATAGGAGGCCCCTAAAAGCGCCACGTAGTTAAGCAGCGCCTCCGGCAGGTAGCCCTGGCGGCGGAATTCGTCGATACTGGTGGCCCCGTGGCGTTTGCTCAGTTTTTTGCCGTCCTGACCCATCACCATGGGGAGGTGGCAGAATACCGGGTGCTCCCAGCCGAAACTGTTGTAGAGGATCACGTGCATGGGGGTGGAGGAAAGCCATTCCTGGGCCCGAAGTACGTGGGTGATCTCCATGAGGTGATCGTCTACAATATTTGCCAGGTGGTAGGTGGGAAACCCGTCGGACTTGAGGAGTACCGGGTCGGGGCTGACATCATCGTTCTTCCATTCGATGTCCCCCAGGAGCTGATCTTGAAATTTCGTAGTTTCCCCCAGGGGTATTTTGAGCCGTATGGTGCAGGGTTCTCCGGCCTGTACCCGCGCAACCGCCTCCGTCGGGGGAATGTCCCGGCAGTGCCGGTCGTAACCCGCTTCACTTGAGTGGGCCGCTTCCCGTTCCGCGCGGATCCTGTCCAGCCGCTCGGCGGAACAGAAACAGTAATAGGCGCGCCCTTTTTCCACCAGTTCCAGGGCGTACTTTTTGTACAGTTCAAACCGTTCCGATTGTACGTAGGGAGCCGCTGGGCCGCCTGAATCCGGCCCCTCATCCCAATGGATGCCCAGCCAGGAAAAGGTGTCGTAAAGGTTTTTGACAAAGCTTTCGTTATACCGGGTGCGGTCCGTGTCCTCAAGGCGGAGTATGA
>BNUX01000212.1 GCA_025997675.1 Spirochaetia bacterium
GTTTATTTATAATATAGAATATCTTGATTGTTTCGATATTTTTTTTAAATTGGTAATATACCTACGGATAATGATAACTTTATATTTTATCTAAAAAAAAAGATGCTGAAAGCTACCACAAGCTCGATAAACTGCACGTACTGACTCACTCGTTCCCTACTCGACACTCTGCCGATCTCCGCGTGGGCCTTCATCGCCTTCACAATCTCCGCCCCTTCCATCAGGTGGGTGGTGATCCCCCTATCCAGGGTAAAGCCGTCGGTTCCCACAAAGGCAAGCCGCACATTCAGATGGGAGATGGTTTCCCGGGCAATGGGCCCCACCAGGGATTCGGTGGCCCGCCGGAACTCCCCCCCGGTCATGGTAATCTGGAGACCGGGGTTCATCCGGGCATTGGAGAAGACCAGGGTTGAATTGGTGACGATGTGAATATCCCGCTTCCCCATCAAATACCGGGCAATCAGGGCGGTGGTGGTTCCCGCCTCAATCATGATCACGTCCCCGTCCCGCACCAGGGCCGCCGCCGCCCGGGCAATGGCGTTCTTTTGTTCCAGCCGCTCCCGTTGGCGCTCCATGATATCCCGGTGAATAGCCGGCGCCGCCCCGCCCCGGGTCCTGAAAAGCCAGCCCTTATCCTCCAGTTCCTTCAGGTCCCCCCGGATAGTCACCTCGGACACCCCCAGTTCCTGGGCCAACAGGGCCACCGATACGGCGCCGTTTTCCGAAAGCTTTCCGAGTATTGTCTGTTCCCTTTCGTTTAGCTCGGATATCATTTGCCTTTCCCTTACGAAACTATTGTGATTATATAACGGTATGGGAAGAAGCGCAAGAGGAGGACGTCATACAGGATGGCTTGTATCACGCTGCTTTCTCCCCTATACTTAAACCTTGGAGGCTTCAAATGACCATGCAAAAGACCATCGATATACCGGCCAACCGGAAAGTACATTTTGACCTTGAGGTACCGGAAACCGTACCCTGCGGTAAAACAAAGGTTATCCTGGAGTTCCCCCAGACACCGGAAACCCCTCCTGCCAATGCGGAGGTACGCGAAGTGGATGCCCAAGGACTCGAACCGTGGCAG
>BNUX01000213.1 GCA_025997675.1 Spirochaetia bacterium
AAGATTTGTTGGGGAGTGTGCGGAGTACGACCGGCGACATGGGAACACTTGAAGATCGATATGAGTATGATGCCTTTGGGAAGCCATATAAAGGCGACTTCAATAGCGGGATGAACCTGGGGTATACTGGAAAGCCCTATGATGTGACAACCGGACTGTATAACTATGGCTACCGGGATTACAAGCCGGAGGTGGCACGGTTCACTACCGTTGATCCAATTCGGGATGGCACGAACTGGTTCGCTTATGTAAATAATGATCCTGCCAACTGGCTGGATTTATGGGGGTTAAGCGCGAGCGATAAAATTAATACAGATACGCTAGGAAAAGGTATCCTTGATGCTGGTTTAGGTGCAATAAAAGTAGGTACAGGATTACTTATGGGAGGACCATTGGGGGCGGTAGTGGCAGTAGATGGTTGGGTCCAGGCTTCTGTTGGACTAGCAGAAATTACTGGTTCATTTTTAGGACTATCATCAAATAATAATTATCCCACAAGTATGTCTCAAACAATAGGAATTGCTGTTGATGCAGCTATAAGTGCGGTAACAGGGAAGGCATCTAAACTTATGCAATCTATCGGTACATGGGTTGGGTCGCAGCCTGTAAGGGTAAAAGAAATGATATTTAATTCTACTCCCATACATTAAATGATTATTAATCAGTTAAGAAGGAGCGCTTAATATGTTTGCAGAAATAGCCAACTATTTATCTGAAAATAGTTTTGGAATAGCTCTAGCTTTTTTATTTTGGGCATTATTTTTTAATGAAAAAGCATTACAACGATTAAAGAGTGCAAAAATTAGAAAATTGGCGTATTTCCCAATATTAGGATTTTTTATTCAACTTATAGTAGGTATATTTAGAATAACCAGAAAGTATTAATGGGGGCAATGCGTGAATGCTAGGTACCAAAACAGGACGCGCACCCGGAACCTTAGCGAGAACACAAGCCAAACACGGTATACGGGGAATGGGGTAACGCTGTATGGGCGCGGGGAAGCAGTAGCGGTAAGCCGGAGCGCGAGTAGCGGTAGTAAAGGCGGTGCGGCGTATCTGGGGAAGGATCTGTTGG
>BNUX01000214.1 GCA_025997675.1 Spirochaetia bacterium
GGTACAACAATGTAGGAATTGATATTGGAAAGGGGATAGGAGGAACTCTGATGGGGTATCGGACACAAGTAAAATTTAATAACGCTGACTCTCATTATTACATCAGCGATTTAGCAAAGAAGCTTCTGTATAATCCAGGCCGCACCAAAGAAGATGCGCAGCATCCTCTTCAATATAATTATGGGATAACTGTCCGTGGAAAATAAATCTACACTACTCTTTTTGTTCCTCTTGGTTTTGAACACCGGGTACGCCTATCCCATTGAACCGACTGATTTGGATGGAACATGGCTGGAGGATATGTTTGGAACATGGAAGGGTGATACAACGCTTTTAAGGAGTCCGAGTATAACTGATGCATACTATTTTTCATGGGGCAAGGGAAGGACCATACCAAATAGCTCGTTTGATTTTGATATAGATGAAAATAAAAGCTGGTTTAGCGGCGATGGTCTGTTGATTATAGACACCATAACAAAGCAGGACGAAAACACCCTAAAGGTGGTAATGTATTTTGTGGGCGATAAAGAATTAGAACGGCCGTATGAAATGACCTTTCATTTTTTAGACCGTAATAAATACTGGTTTGAATGGCCTCAGAGGGATGAATCCGAGATTTTGAAGGGGAAAGACTGGATACATTACCGGGTCTCCGGCCCGCCGCTGCGAACCGCCCAGCAGGGTACGATTAACAATATGCGGGTACGCATCAGAAAAGAACCGAACCTGTCCGGTAAAACGTTAGGGCATCTTGACGCAGGGCAGCGGGTAACTATTTTACGCCGCAGTGAAGAGACACAACGAATAGATGACATGGAAGCCTACTGGTATAAAGTGAGCGCCGAAGGAAAACCCTATGGATGGGTGTATGGCGGGTATATTCAAAACTGATCACGCGCAGGAAGCGCAGCGGCAGGTGAAAGAGAGCGGGTGGGACCTGGCGATGCGGGACTTTGAAACGCAGATGAAGGAATGGGCTGCGCAGATGGGGATAATCATCCGGAAGTCGGGGGAGGAATGGACCGAGGCGGAAGGGCGGATAAACCGGGAATACTTTGCCTGGCGAGAG
>BNUX01000215.1 GCA_025997675.1 Spirochaetia bacterium
TACAACGCTGAATTTAACAAAAGGGCTATTTTGTGGGCCTTCATTAAACAGAGAGGAGCGGCATGAATAACAATGATGATTTGAAACTGACCGAGGCCGAACAGGAAACCTTTACGGAACGATGCGGGAAGTATGCCGAAGTCATGGAACCGGAAGCAGCCGAACTCCAGGCTCTCGCCGATCTGCTAAAAGACCGGGAAGCGGTACAGGAGGCAAAAAAACCACGTACCGCAATTCTACAATGCTTTTCAGATATAAATCCGGAACCCGTAGTATGGTTATGGAAAAACCGCATAGCTATAGGGAAGCTGACCATTTACGCGGGGGATCCGGGCTTAGGCAAGAGCCAGGGAACCTTAGATCTGGCGGCGCGGAGTTCTCTGGGTAAAGCCTTCCCCGATGGTTCCCCTTGTATGCTGGGAGATACCATTATTCTTTCTTGTGAAGATGATCCGGCGGACACCATACGGCCGCGCCTGGATGCTCTGGGTGCCGATGTTTCCCGCATATCCATCATAAGAGGAGAACGCGCTCAGGATGGGAGCGCAAAGCCCATGACATTATTGAAAATACTAACCTTTATGGATGCCATAAACCAGATCCGGGAAAAGGGGCATGATTTTCATTTATTGATCATCGACCCCCTGGACGGGTTTCTTGACGGGGCGGATTCGAATCAAAATGAGGAAGTACGGGCAGCCCTGGATGGTCTTTGTTCCCTTGCTGAACGAGAACGGTTTGCTATTGTAGGCATTAAACACTTGAACAAGAGCCGTGGGGATGCGGCTTACCGGGTAGGTGGTTCTATCGCTTTTACCGCAAAGGCGCGATCCGTATGGATTTTTACCAAGGACAAATCAACAGATCGGTGTTTATTCCTTCCTCAAAAAAACAACCTGGGGCCGGGGGGCGGTGGGTTTCAATACTCCATCCAGTCAAGGGACGTGGGAGGAATTATATCCCCCTATATATCCTGGGAAGGGCCGGCCGACGATGATGTTCAGGACATATTAAACCAACCCCGGCCGATGCGGGAACGCGCCGCGCCGGAACAGGATGCGGT
>BNUX01000216.1 GCA_025997675.1 Spirochaetia bacterium
AGCGATCCCGCCATCCGGCCGCTGAATCAAATAGGCGGCGGAAGCAATACTAGGGGAACTGAACCATCTAAGTACCCTGGGAACAGAAATCAATGAGATTCCGAGAGTAGCGGCGAGCGAAATTGGATGAGCCTAAACCGTCCATTAGGACGGGGTTGTAGGGCCGCTTGCGCGTTTAAACGCGGCGGAGTAAGAAATGTCCAGTATAGCGGAACGGTTTTGGGAAAGCCGGACAGAGAGGGTGAAATCCCCGTACGCGACATAGTGGACACTCCGTGGAGCGGTACCTGAGTACGGCGAGGCACGAGAAACCTTGTCGGAATCCTGGTCGACCACGATCAAAGGCTAAATACTCCATGACTACCGATAGAGAAGAAGTACCGTGAGGGAAAGGCGAAAAGAACCCCGGTGAGGGGAGTGAAAGAGAACCTGAAACCTTAAACCCACAACAGGTCAGAGCCTCAGCAATGGGGTGATGGCGTGCCTTTTGTAGAATGAGCCTGCGAGTTACGATAGCGAGCGAGGTTAAGTGATGGAAGTCACGGAGCCGGAGGGAAACCGAGTCTGAATAGGGCGAATGAGTTCGTTGTCGTAGACCCGAAGCCAAGTGATCTAGTTACGGGCAGGTTGAAAGTCAGGTAAAACTGAGTGGAGGACCGAACCCTAGTCTGTTAAAAAAGGCAGGGATGACCCGTGACTCGGAGCGAAAGACTAAACAAACTTGGAAATAGCTGGCTCTCCCCGAAATGCCTTGAGGGACAGCCTCATCCAAAAGTAATGAAGGTAGAGCACTGGATGGACTAGGGGGCTTCACCGCCTACCAAACCCAATCAAACTCCGAATGTCATTATTCAACGGATGGGAGTGAGACTGCGGGCGACAAGGTTCGTAGTCGAGAGGGAAACAGCCCAGACCGTTAGCTAAGGTCCCCAAATACCGCTAAGTGTAAAATGATGTGTGATGGCGAAGACAGCCAGGAGGTTGGCTTAGAAGCAGCCATTCCTTAAAAGAGTGCGTAATAGCTCACTGGTCGAGTCATGATGCGCAGATAATGTAAC
>BNUX01000217.1 GCA_025997675.1 Spirochaetia bacterium
ACCGGGTAGTTTCATTATCGGCAATCCGGTCTCAAGGTTTAGCCCGTAATATCAGGAGGTGTTCTCATGGGTATGAGGACTCCGCTTTCGTATTACGGGGGCAAACAGCAGCTTGCCACTCGGATTCTGGGCATGATCCCGGAACATCAAATCTATTGCGAGCCATTCTGCGGAGGGGCCGCCATATTTTTTTCAAAGGAACCGTCCAAGGTTGAGATTATCAACGATACCAACGGGGAGATTATTAACTTTTACGAGGTACTGAAGCGGGATTTTCCGGCTCTGGAAAGGGAAATTGAGATCAGTCTTCATAGCCGGAAGCAGCACCGCCAGGCCAGGGTCATCTATGACAATCCGGATATGTTTGACCGGATTAAGAGGGCTTGGGCTGTGTGGATGTTGGCCAATGGCTCCTACGGCTGTATGCTGGATGGCGGGTTCGGTTATGACCGAACCGGAGGGACATCCAAGAAACTGGCCAATAAGCGGTCAGGCTTTACGGCTGATTATGCAATCCGCTTGCAGAAAGTGCAAATTGAGTGTTGCGGTGCCCTGCGGATCATCCATAGCAGGGACACGCCGGAGACCTTCTTCTATCTTGACCCACCGTATGTCGGCTCGGATCAGGGACACTACGATGGCTACACCCAGATGGACTTCGATGCCCCTTTGGGGATTTTGGAGGCCATCCAGGGGAAGTTTCTGTTAAGCTCTTTCCATAACACAAGCCTTGCGAAATTCAGCCGGAGAAAAGATTGGCATACCGTGGAGTTTCGTTTGTCCTCTTCCATGACACATGGGAACGGTAAGACCGTTCGGGAAAAAGTGGAAGTATTGACGGCCAACTACCCGATTGAAGACCCGGAGAAGCACCAGAGGAAGTAAAGAAAAGGCCCAAAAAACGCAACCGACTGCGTTTCCGGGGCCTTTTCCGTCTATGCGAATGTAATGCCGTTTCACTATGTGCAATTTCTAGGGGGGCTGTATTCGCTTGCGTTTTTGGTTCTGTTCGCTGGCGCGTTCATCCGGGCCTCATGTTTGTCCGTCTCCACAGGG
>BNUX01000218.1 GCA_025997675.1 Spirochaetia bacterium
CTTTGGCGTCCGCTTCCACCCTGGAAAAGGACCTCCGGAGCATTAAGGCTACCGTGGAAGGTGCAGGGCAATTAGGGGAAGTGATGGGGAAACGGCTCCTTGAGAAGAATATCAAGACCGTTGTTTTTGACAGAAATGGCTATCTGTATCATGGGCTGGTAAAGGCCATGGCGGATGGCGCCCGGAAAGCCGGGATAGCGTTTTAGGGGGCGGAATGGAACATTCACGGGACAGAGACAGGAATCGGGACCGGGATCCGGCGGACAAGGAGTTTATCGAGAAGCTGGTAAAGTTGAACCGTACCGCCAAGGTGGTGAAGGGCGGGCGGCGTTTCTCCTTCTCCGCCCTTTCGGTGGTCGGCGACCGGAAAGGCAAGGTTGGCTATGGTTTCGGTAAGGCAAACGATGTGTCGGAGGCTATCCGCAAGAGCGTTGATAAGGCCAAGCGGAATATGGTCAAGCTGCCCACCAAGAACGGCACCATCCCCCACGAGATTCTGGGGCTTTTTAAGGCTTCCCGGGTTCTTTTGAAGCCCGCCTGTTCGGGAACCGGCATTATCGCCGGGGGGCCGGTACGGGCCATCATGGAGGCCGGCGGGGTTACCGATGTGCTGAGCAAGTCCATCGGCGCTTCCAGCCAATATAACGTGGTAAAGGCCACCTTTAACTGTATTTCCCGTATGATGGACGCCAAAGCGGTGGCCAAAAACCGGAGTAAGTCCCTGAATGAGATGTGGGGGTAGGGTATGGCGCAGAAGATTAGAATTCGCCTGGCGCGCAGTGTCATCGGCTCCCTTCCTAAACAGCGGGCCACGGTTCGTTCCCTGGGATTACGGAAGATTGGGTCCGTTTCCGAACAGGAAGACACGCCGGTTATCCGGGGCATGGTAAGGGTTGTTTCCCACCTGGTTACGGTGGAGGAGATTAAGTAATGCACGATTTCGATTTGCACGCCCCCGAGGGCGCCAATAAAAAGAAACGCATCATCGGCAGGGGCCAGGGGTCCGGTAGGGGAACCACCGCCGGGAAGGGTAATAAGGGACAG
>BNUX01000219.1 GCA_025997675.1 Spirochaetia bacterium
GACCCTGCCGCCTGAGAGGTCCTCCTCAATGGATTTAAGGGACAGGCTTACTAACTCCGATATCCGCAGGCCCGCAGAGTACATTGCCTGGATCAGGGCCTTGTCACGCAGGGGCCAGAGAATGCCCGCCGTATCAGGCAAATCGGCAAAGTCCGCCATCTCCCCTTCCCAGAGAAACTCCGGCAGGTTTTTGGGGGTCTTCAGGTTACGGAGGTTTCCCACGGGGTTGTCCTTCCGCTTCCCAAACCGGATAAGCCAGCGGTAATAGCCCCGGATCGACGAAAGCGCCCGGTTTATGCTCACCGAGGCCATCCCTTCGGCGCTGAGATCGCTTATGAAACTCTGAACTTCATAGGCCGCCGCCGCCTCCGGAAGGACACCTGAGTTCTCACAGTAGTTGGTGAAGCGGACAAGGTCCCCCTCGTATGCCTGAACGGTACTCGCCGAGACACCCCGGACCGAACGGAGATAGCCTAAGTATTCTACGACAGTATTGCTATTCACCGCCCTCCCCTTCATCATCGCCGGAATGGAGGTAATCACATTCGGGGTTGATGCAAGCCTTATGGGACCCGTTTTTCTTGTCGTATTTCTCCACCATGAACCGTCCGCACTTGGGGCAGTCCTGTTTTATCGGCTTAAAGTGGCTGATAAAATCACAGTCCGGGTAATTGGTGCATCCGTAGAATTCCTTGCTCCGGCCCTTTGTTTTCCGGGCTACGATATCCCCGCCGCATTTGGGGCAGGCGGCCAGGGGAATAGATTTTGTGTTATGACATTCGGGGAAACCGGAACAGGCCAGAAAAAAGCCGAAACGGCCAAGCTTCTTCACCATGGGCTTACCGCATTTTTCGCAAATCTTATCCGTGGGTTCGTCCAGGGAACCCTTGTAGGATTCCAGGGTCTTCCCCACTGCGTCCACCTGCATTTTAAAGGGGTCCCAGAATTCCCGGATCATGTCGGGCCAGCGGATCTGGCTTTCCTCAACCTCGTCAAGCTTGGTTTCCATGGATGCAGTAAAGGTACTGTCCA
>BNUX01000220.1 GCA_025997675.1 Spirochaetia bacterium
ACTATCGGAAGCGGCCTTACCGTTAATGTTCTCGGTACGGTTGCTGTTACCGGACAGGTCGGACAGGGTGCTGCTGTCGGTAAGAAAGCTGAGCTTGTCAACAACGGGACTATCAATGTTACTACCGGTACAATTACGTTTACCGGCGGCGCGGGCAAACCGACGTCTTCTACACCTTTTGCGGGCGGCGCGGCAACCGGTAGCGGTAGCGGTACGTGGAACGTGGTGACCGGATTAGCAACAACAGGTGCAGATGCTGTAGCAGGTGCCTCAGGCGGTAACGGAGTAGGAGCTGCCGGAACAGCAGCTGCTGCAGCGGGTGGTAAAATTGTAATTACCGGCGGTGCCGGTGCATTAGCCGGGAACAACGGTGTTGAGACCGAAAAAGGCGGCGCCGGCGGTGCTGCGTCACTCACGGTAGCTGCAACCAGGTTAAAAGGTTCAGGCGGCATTACTGTCGGCGGCGGCGGTGGCGGCGGCCTTTACGAAACAGGTTCTGCGGGTGCTGGTGGAGCCGGCGGTGATGCGACACTTGTTGTTACCGGGGCAACTATAGGCGGTACCGCAACAAGTGCTGGCGGCGCAGCAAAACCAGGTTCTGGTGGTGGGGATGCTGCTGGTAATACTGGCAGTCCTGCCGTCAAGCCGACAGTAACCGGAACCTTTACGGGAACTATTTCGATAGCCGGCGGTGCAAGCGGTGGTATTAAAGGTTCCTCTGGTTCCGCAACTGGTTCAGGTAAAGGCGGCGACGCAACAGTGACTGCAACACCGCTTCCATAACCAATACCCGCCGGCGGTATTCATAGCCGGCATTAGATAACAGGGCGGGGGCTCAGGCTCCCGCTCTGTTATCCCTGCGGTATAAACGCGGCAGCCACGTGGCTGTGCGTAGGCGGTGATGCCGGGACCCATAAAGAGGCCCGGTGGACCGGCCCCCTATCCCGACACGAAGTCCGGGGTACCCATCTCTTAGTTTTTACGGGGCACACATACTTCCTTCCGCAGGTCCGCAGAAGGAAGTATGTGT
>BNUX01000221.1 GCA_025997675.1 Spirochaetia bacterium
GTCCCGGAAATTTTATAGTCAAGATACGCAATCATAAAACGAGGTGTTAAAAAAGCCTTGATAAAACTGCTATGAAATGAAACGAAATTGCTATTATTTTCCAACTGCGGAGCCATAATGGAAAGATGAGATTGAGAAGGCTCAACCTGTTCTAAAGTACTGTAATCTAAAATAACCAAGGCATTAACCAAGGGCACATTTTTATTGTGAAGATATTGTATCTTTTTATAAATACCGTATAAGGATTCTCCTGATGCATCAAAATGAAAGCAGGAGCTGTTTGTTTGTAAATATTGTTTCCAGTCATCTATCATATAAAATATTGATCTGGAATTTCCAAAAATAAACGAATCATATTTATACTTTTTATAGGAATTATCAAAAGTGTTAGTGCTTACATATCCTCTGTTTAGTATGACACCAGGTATTTCATTAGAGGTATAATAGATGCTATAATTTCTGACTACCTTGAAAGGGTCAAGAATGATATACAACACTATTACAAAAATAAATGGTGAAAGAAGCAAAAAACTCTTTCTCAAAAAAAGTTTAATCATTTTCTATATCCTCGCTAACCATAAAGATGTTTCAAAATCTAATCCGATGCTTCATCCGCCAAGAAGAATTTCCCTGTATTTTAACGGTCAACACCGAACAGCCCACTTGCCTGTAGATCCCGGATTAATTGCCCGGTACGCAGATCCCGCCCTTCTGCGTTTAAGTGATAAGTTGTATCATAAAAAAGGCCGGTCGGGAAACAATAGGCTTCGGGGCTTGAGATTACCCGCAGATTTTCTTTTGCCCTGAAGGCTTTATCCAATTCCTTTATGAGCACAGCGGAATTGCGCCAGGATTGTTCTTCATAGCTTGGATATGAAAGTACTACCGTTATTCCCCGCTCGGTAAAAACATCAACAAAATAAAAAAATGATTAAGATAAGACTGATTGAGAGGATCCGAATTTTTCTTTGAGATGACAATAGGTCTGTTTTCCATTGTTAGGTGTTTTACATAATCACCATAT
>BNUX01000222.1 GCA_025997675.1 Spirochaetia bacterium
CATTGCCCGCGGGGGCGAGCTGATTATCCTCGCCCCGGGGGTGCGGAAATTCGGTGAGGACGAGGGTAATGACGCACTTATCCGCAAATACGGCTATGTGGGGCAGGAAAAGGTTTTGGCGCTTATGGAAACCGAGGAAGACCTGGGAAAGAACATGTCTGCGGCGGCCCACCTTATCCACGGTTCTTCTGACGGTAAGTTCCGGATAGTGTACTGTACCAAGGAACTCCGGGAAGACGAAGTGCGGGGCGCGGCCTTTGACTACATGCCCTACGATGAGGCGGCAAAACGGTATGATATCCGGAAGCTAAGGGACGGGTACAACACGGTGGAGGGGGAAGAGATCTACTATATCGGCAACCCCGCACTGGGGCTGTGGACTACGTAGAGGCGTCAGCTTGACTTTTGTCCGTTTTTGGTATATATTGATACTAAAGGTTATAAAAGGTGACATTATGACTGGAAATGCGGTAAAACTTTCTTCGGACATCCTTGTGGAAGCGGATAGATATGCCCGTGTTTTTTCACGATCCCTGCCAAAGCAGATCGAACACTGGGCCAGGATTGGGAAAATAGCGGAGGAAAACCCGGACCTTTCCTATGAATTCATCAAGGATATCCTGCTCGCCTTGGAAGAAGCCAAAACAGGCGCCGTATCGGAATACCGGTTTGGATAGAGAACTGCAGCTTCATTCAGCGCCGGGTTTTGACCGGGCCGTGAAGAGATTACAAAAAAACGAAAAGCTGGACTTGGATAGGGCCGTTAAAGAGCTGGCGGTTAATCCGCTCCTGGGGGAATTAAAAAAGGGTGACCTTAGTTCTGTCAGGGTTTATAAATTTTCGATGGTACATCAACAGGCCCTATTGGCGTATTTGTATGACGAGTCTGAACCATCGCTAACCTTTATCGCCATCGGATCCCATGAAATTTTTTACCGGGACTTAAAATCCCGCAAATAACCCCTTTCCCTAATATTGATTTAATAAGATGCCGATGCTATACTCACTACCGGAG
>BNUX01000223.1 GCA_025997675.1 Spirochaetia bacterium
ACCGCTATGGTAATACCCATGGTCCGTATCTTCCCAATCAACTTCACCACCAGGGCGGTCTCCCTGGCGTCCATCCCCGAAACGGGTTCATCCAGCAGCAATACTTTCGGCTTGCCGATAATGGCCCGGAGTATCTGCACAAACTGCCGTTCCGCCCAGGTCAGGTCTATCGCCCAGCGATCCGCCGCTTCCCCCATCCCCAGGGACTCCAGCAACTCCCGAGCTTCCCCTTCCAGGGCCTTCGTCTTTTGAGAAGAGTTCCCGCTCATAATATTTTCCAGCACCGTTAGTGTGGGCGCCAGTTTCCCTGCCTGAAAAGTCCGGCGTATGCCCGCCTTAGCTATCCTGTCGGCCCGCAGACCGGAGATTTCGACATCCCCAAAATAGATGTGCCCGGAGTCCAGGGGAATAATGCCGCTGATACAATTGAACAGGGTGGTCTTCCCCGAACCGTTGGGGCCGATGATTCCGTGGATGCGGCCCGGCTCTATGGTAAAACTGACATCCGTCAAAGCCCGGAGGCTGCCGAAGGATTTATGTACGCCCGCAATACGTAGCGGTTTCCCTTGTTCCACGGGTCCAGTATAGCCGGAGCGGGGGGATCAGGCAACGGTGTCATCATCGCCGGAGGGCTATTTATTCTATACTAAGGGCATGCCTTTGCCGGAAATGGGCTACTTTTTTGTTGGTGTAACTACTTCCGTGCCTTGTAATTTGGTGATTTTAGTGGTAAGGTAAAGGAAGTGAGGAAATTATGTCTAATACCGAGTTGCTTTTGAAGGAAATTGAGGGGCTTCCCGCCAATTACATGGGTGAAGTCCTTGACTTTGTGGGTTATCTTAGGCATAAAGCCTCCCCTGCGGAACAAGCGTTCAAGGAGAATGGTGCGGATACCGCATGGGTCAACCCGTTAAAAGGCAGGGGGAAGGCTTTGGGATCAAAACTTACCCTTGATCGCTTTATGGAAATGCAGGAAGCGGATAAAAAGCTTGAATTGGACCTTGA
>BNUX01000224.1 GCA_025997675.1 Spirochaetia bacterium
GAACCTGAACCTGAAAGCTGATTTTCCCTGTACAATGAAAGAGGTTGAGTTCAAGGATAAAAGAGGAAACATCCAAAAATATATCACTTATGTTATTGATGATAATACTGAAAGTGGAAAAAAGGATAATTCTGATTCGGATATATGGGATGAAAAAAATGACCTTATAGACTTTTATTAATAAAAAAATAAGGATCATGCTGATGAGCAAAAAAAATCGGCAGACCAATTAAGGTCTGCCGAATTGCTTAACTACGACTATTCTAGTAACAGATAGCGGTTAAGATTGCTGCTCCATGAGAGATATTGTAGTGATTAGCGAGTAGACATAATCAACTTACAAACAATCAGAGTTAAATTACCGCTTTCGATTACGATTGCTTGCTGGTGTGGTACGCTGGGATTACCAGAGTTGTAAGTCAGCTTGAAGTCTTCCTCAAAGAGCGGAAGGAATGCCTTGATGTACTTGGTCGGAATCCAGTATTCACCATAGTCAGTTGCGCCGAGGTTGATAACTTCGCAAAAATCTCTATGGCTACAAAAAGCGTGTTCAAAAAAAAGTTTCAACTTTGTTGGGTCATAATTAAATCTTATTTGCCCCCAACGCCAAACACTGGGGTTGAAACTGAAATTAGACAATGCCTTTTTAAAGTCAGCGGTCTTGATAGACAACTTATGGCTGTTGGAAGAGTCTGGTAAGACTCCTTCAATTTCGCTTGGTGTTGGATAGTCCGGCGGCTCACCATTGTCAAAGTAGAACTGATGATTGGCCGATTGTAAGATAAAACCACCAGAGGAAGTACCGTACAGACTGATATCAATAAACTGCGACTCGATTTTACTGGAAGATGGACATATCAAATCATCTGATACTGGTATGGTTGCTGATATTCCTTTTTCTATATCTGGAAAAACTTGCTTGCCTATAAAAGTTGTTCCGTTTTTGTCGCAGTTTATTGATATCAGTCTGTACGGTACTTCCTCTGGTGGTTTTATCTTACA